>JAAUSY010000120.1 GCA_012032475.1 Chloroflexaceae bacterium | reverse complement strand
CGGGAGCAACCCCGCGGCCAGTACGAGCAGCGCGGGGGAGAGCCGCAGCCCCGGCACCGGGCGCAGGCTGCGGCACACCTCATAGTAGAGCTGCGGCCTGGTATACCACACCTCGCCAGGGGCAGCGGCCCGCTCGATGCTCCGCTGGAGCACCGCCAAAAGACGCTGGTGATGCTTCCCGTCCCCGTTCCTGTTCCCGTTCTCGTCCCGGTTGAGAATCCCGTTCGTCACAGCTATCACCCCACTCCTTCTCGCTAGGCCGGCCACGTCATAAAGCCGACGTCTCGTGCTTCCTGCTGCGCCTGTTGTTCCGGGTCGGGCGTTTGTTCTCTGTCCCGGCCCGGCGCAGCCTGGGACAGCGCGTTCACCACCTTCTTGACCAGTCCGACCGGTGTCGCGGCCAGAATCGGCGTATAGTAGCCCTTCTTCAGCCAGTCAAATTCCTTCTGGCTCAGGGGGCGCGGGTGCTGGCCTGGGGCCGGCGGGGCACCGCTGGCGCTCACCCGTTTTTGCAGCAGCCGGAGCGTCTGCTTCGGGGGGGACGTGCCCAACCGCATCATCTTCTCGCGCATAGCCTCTTCGGGGTGCAGCCCGGCGTCCACGATGGTATGGCCGGGTTGCAAACCGAGCCACTGGACGATATTTTCTGCCAGCAAGCACCCCGCCGGGCTGGCGTCGTGGAGCAGCACCAGCGGCAACCCCGGCGCTCGTCGCAGCCGCTCGACGGTGGCCTGCTCGGTGGGGGTAAACGGCTCCCTGGTGGGAATGAGCTGGATGTTCAGCCGTTCGGGGGCGCGGTTGGCCCGCAGGCAGGTGAGCACGTCCGGTTCGGGGCAGGCGACCACGGCCCGCACCTGGTGAGGGTCCGGGCGGGCAGCATCCATCTGCACCTGGTTCAAAACCGCCTGGTCTATCAAGCCCGGCGGTTGTTCGCGGTAGCGGCTCCACCAGCGGTTCAAAATCGTGTCGGTGAATTTCTGCGTGTTCATCGGCAGGGCAAACTTGAACGGCAGGGTCATCCGGTAGGCGGTGATGGCGATACCAAGCAGGACCACCAGCACGCCCATAATCACCCCGACCACCGCTGGAACCTGGTTGGTCTGCGCCACGTTGGTGACGAAGATCCCGACAAAGATACCGATGACCACACTTGGTATCAGGCAGCCAAAAGCCCCAGCGCAGGACGGAACCTGGGCAGCGGCAACCTTCCGCCCGGCGCGGTGGCGCAACTGGTCAACCGTGTAGGACCATCGCCCTCCCTGGCTGAGCTGCTCTACCACCTTTCGGAAGGCCAGGTCATGTAATTGAAAGGGGTTCTCTTTCGGTTCCAGGGCAAACGCTTTTTTGCACCTGGAGCAGGTGCGGTTCGAACGTTCCCGATACTTCAAATCGGCATGACAGTGTGGACAGCGCATCGTTCCTCGTTCCTCCATCTCAGGCATCGTTCCTCGTTTACCATCTTATGATATCATGTCTTGCGCTTGAAGAACACCATCACTGGTATAATGGGGTATACGACCGACTCGTTAAGAAACGATGAAATTGAGCAGGGAAAGGACGGACAAGCATTGGCAAAGCCCTCGGTGAAGCAGGAACATTCCCCCTCCCGGTTCTCACTGCCCGATGTGGCGTGGACCTGGCGCGATGTGGGGAAGGTGTTCCTGATGGTGGTGCTCGCGGTGGTTGCAATCAGGTTCATTCGGCTTCTGGGGGTCCGGGTTGGCTGGCTCGATGGCGAAGCCGGCATCGCCTCTCCCTTTATGTATGGGGCCATTGCGGCGCTCTATGGGGTGATGCTGCTCGGAATCTACCTCTTTGCGGCCCGCAGGTCGGGGTGGGCGGCGCTTGGTCTCCGTTCGCCTCCCTGGTGGATGCTTGCCGGCACCTTTGTGATACTCCCGGCCGTGCTGTTGGGCTTTGTCGGGATAGTTGCCATCATCGGGGCGGTACTTGGGCAGCCTTTTGAGAACCCCCAGGTCGAGTTGATGTCCGGGGGGCAGGCCTTCGATACCCCGTCGCTGGTCTGGATACTCGTGCTCATTGCGGTGCTGGCTCCGATTGCCGAAGAGTTTTTCTTCCGGGGGATGATATATCCCCTGCTGCGGCGGTGGGGGTCGGGGGTTGCCATTCTCGGCAGCGCGACCATCTTCGCGGTCGTCCATTTCATCCCCATCATCTTTCCGCTGCTCTTCTTCGTCGGGATTATCCTGGGCCTCCTGCGCGAAAAGAGCGGCTCCATCACGCCGGGGTTGGTGCTGCATATCATGCAGAACAGCATTGCGGTGATGGCAATCAGCGAATACCTGTCTCAAGGCGGGGGGGGGTAGCGCTTCGTCAGGCACCGGCAGGAAAACCCCTGGAACAAACGGGGAAAAAGTGGTATGATAAGCACAGGTGCCCCCTCACATTCTCTCCGATGCCGGGGCCAGTGAACCAGGGAGTTCGATAGCTGATGTGCGAGTACATGCACTCGCACCTACAAGGAGGTAGGTGGTGGCAACGTATATTCTCTTAACCTCACTGACCGACCATGGAGCCGAGACGATTAAGGAACATCCAGAGCGCATCAAGGCCGTCAACACCGAGATGGAAGCTATGGGGATGCAGGTCAGGTCTCAGTTTGCCGTACTGGGGCCATTTGATTTTGTGTCTATCGTTGAAGCACCCGACCTGAAGACGGTCTTGCGGGCTTCGACGGAGCTGTCATCACGCGGCAGCGTGAAGGTCCAGACTCTGCCGGCCATCCCCATTGACGAGTTCATTGCCATCTTCAAAGGCTAAAGGCGCAAGGCCCAGGAAGAACTGATATCTCATCCCTCGTCGTTCGGAGGCCCTTCGCCCGGCTCTGCTGCTGGCAGCGTAGGGGGAGGGGCCGCTTCTGTGGGAGATGGCGGGGAAGATTGAAAGGGTGAGGGCGGCGGCGGCACATTGGCCCGAATGATTTGCCCCCCGTTGATGAGATAGATGACCGGGCGGGGGCGGCTGTCGTCAACGTACAGGTCCGTGAGTTGGCTCAGGCGCAGGGGGCTATCCGGGCGTATCCGTATCTGCTGGACCACCTTTCCGCTGGTTTTGTCGAGCTGAATAACGCGTTCCTTGAGCGTGTCGAGTAGATAGATAGCGCCGGCTTCGCCCGGCCCGGTCAGAAAGAAGCGCGTGACCGAGGTCAGCGGAGGGTCTATCGGTTCGGGCGAGATGGTGCGTTCGAACTGTCCGGCGTTGAAGACCTGGATGCGCCCATCCGGCAGCAGCAGGTAGATATTGCCATCTATTGCCATGTCAATGGCCGTGCTCAGGTCAACGTTGTCAATATCCCTGGTTTCCAGCCACAGCACCGGGATATCTCCATAGTGCCCACTGGTATACTTGATGACTTCTTCTGCCTCTGCACCCCAGAAATAGAGATTGCCTTCGTAGGTTTCGATATCGAGCCGTCCCCGGAGGGTCCAGACTTCGCTGCCCCCCAGCCGGGTATATTCCCAGGTTCCCTTTTGGCGGAAGTAGTAGCCGAAATCGCTGGTTTGTTCGCTTTCGTCCACCACGACGATGTTGTCAATACGCCAGGCGATGGCCCGCAGGGACCCGACCGAGAGGGCAGTGGTTTTTTCGTGGGAGCTTAGCATCGTCTCCGGTGCGCCGCCCTCGCGTGGGACGCGGTAGAGCCGGGCATTCGTTTTGTCGCTGTCGAGGACGTAGACAAAGCGCATGGCCTCGATGGCAAGCGCGTCTCTGGCGTGGGCAGCGAAGGGAGGCACCACAATGCTGGCAAAGTGGCCGGTGGGCAGCGGGTGGGTCGCCAGAACGACGGGTTCTTCGAAGAACGTCTGGCGCTTGATGGCTCCCAGGGCCTGTTCATATTCGCTTTCTACCTCCTGGAAGCGCAGCCACAGGGTGACATTGGCCTGGGTGACGACCGAGCTGGCGCGGACCTGGTCGAGCGACTGCCCGGCGTAGTCCAGGTATTCCACCGCGGTGGCGTAGTCGGGGGCTTCGCCCACGGCCAGCAGGTGTTGACTGGCCTGGTCCAGATATTCCAGGTTGCGCTGCTCGGCGCTCTTGTAGGAGAGGTTGATGCCATAGAGCACCAGCGATGTGACGGAGAGCACCAGCACCAGGAGAATGAGCCAGGGGAAGCGGGGTTTTTCGCGGGGGTGCTGGTAGGGGGCTTGTTCGGAGCGCAGGGTGGGGCGGGCCGCGAGGGTAACCCGTCGCGCCGGCTTGAGTTTCTGGCCGGCGCGGGTCAGCGCGATTCCGACGATCTGGAAGAAGTGCATGAGCTTCTCGTGCCAGGGCATATCCACCAGGGGGCGTCGTTCGCGGCGGGGACGATAGGGCGACGCCTGATTGGTGCGCGGAGACAGGTGGCTCAGGTCTATAGCGAGTTGCGGCGTGGGGGATGGAGCGGTGAGCCGGCCTTTCTGCCAGCGGCGGGCGGGTTCGGGTTCGTCCGGGGGGTCACCCAGGTCGAGCGGTTGCGGCCTGGGGAAGGGAGAAACGGGAAGGTCGGACGGTTCTGGAAGCGCGGTGAGCGCAGGTTCTTGCCGATGCCTTCGGAGGGGGCTTCCCATCTTTCTGGCACTTCCTTTCGATAGCGCCAGTCCGGCGCGGGCCTTCAGCCAGGCAAAGGGCGAGGCCACCAGCGAGGGCAGCAGCGAGAGCCAGCCGGTCGGGTCGGGCGGGCCGAATGGCAGCACGGACGGCATTGGTCGGAGCACCGGAAGCAGTTTGATGACCACCACGTGGGCGTCGGGGGTGTTGTGCTGCTGACAGACTTGGTGCAGGTATTCCGCGATGGTTTCCGCCTGCTGGTTGGGAGGCCGGAGCAGGCGCTCGACTTCTCCAGGCCGGAGCAGGCGGGCAAGGCTGTTGGAGCACATGATGATGGTGTCGTCGGGGTGGAGGAGACCGCGATACAGGGTCGTTTCGGCAAAGAGGCTGGCCCCTAATGCCTTTGTTCTGGCAAGGGCAGACGCACCAGCAGGTGGGGGTTCCCGGAGGGGTTGGCGGGCAGGGCGCGGAAATTGCCCTCGGTCATCATATACATCTGCGAGGGGGCAACCTGGGCAACGAAGAGGTCATGCCCCTTGATGACCGCGCAGGTGATGCCAAGGGAGGTGCGGCGGTGGATGGGCACACTGAAGTTGTGCTGGTAGAGGACTTTGTTCGCGGCGCGGATGGCGGCTTTGAGCGAGGACGTAATGCTGAGCGAGCTATCGCGGTAGAAGGTCTGCTGGAGGGTTCGGGTGACCAGTTGGTAGGGCGTGCTGCCCCTGGTGACGTTCTGGTCGGCCTCCGCCACAATATACAGCGTACCTTTGCGGGCTTCCGGGGAAAAGCGGGTCCGTGGCTCAATAATCGTCACCAGGTCGCTTGCTGGTTGCCGATTGCCCCCAACTATTCCGAACTGACTGATCTGTCGTTCGTGCTCTGACATTGGTATGCTCCGGATACGGATACCCCGCCCACTCTGGCTCGTTTCCACAGAAAAAAGGTCTCTCCATTATAGCAAAGAGCGTCTGGCATTGACAAGGGGGGAATCTGGCGCTGGCGTCCTGGTTGTTCCGTCCTTGCCACATCACGTGTCACAGGTATGAGCGTATGAGCGGAGGCCGGCCCGCTTCTTGCAACATAGGCAAAAGAGGGGTATCGTATGCATCGGAGGGGCCGGTTGGCTCTGACGGTGCTGAGCGTAAGCGTAAGGAGGTTTTGTTTCATGGACAATCTGCAACGGTTTCTTCTTCTGGGGATACTCCTGCTGGCTTTGCTGGTCGGAGGAGCAGGGCGACCGCACGCCACCGCCCATTCGGGTGGGGCTGAGCCAGCAGAAGCGCCCGTCTGGCAGCAGGGAGAAGACCACGAGGATGGGGAAGAGGAGGATGGGGAAGAGGAGGATGGGGAAGAGGAGGACGGGGAAGAAGAGGAGGACGAGGAGGAAGCAGCGCACGAACGAGAGGACGAGGAGCGCGGGCCGGGTGGAGCGGAGGCCGAGGATGAGATACCAGAGAGCACCGCCGACCACCACAAGTTTGAGGTATTGCAGCAACCGTTTGCCAGCGGGCCGGAGGTAACCCGCGCCTGCCTGACCTGCCATACGAATGCATCAGCGCAGATGATACACGCGCTCCACTGGACATGGGAATTTGCCCACCCCGACACCGGCCAGCTTTTGGGGAAACGCCACCTCATCAACAATTCGGCCCTGGCGGTTCCTTCCAATGAGGCAGCGTGCGCAACCTGCCACGCTGGCTATGGCTACCGTGACGGGAGTTTTGATTTTGCGGCGGAGGAGCAGGTTGATTGTCTGGTCTGCCACGACACGACCGGTACCTATGCGAAACTTCCTCAGAACGCCGGCCAGCCGGCCACCGAGGCCACCGAGTTTCCGCCGGGGAGCGGGACTATCTGGGAGCCGCCGAACTTGCAGGAGATTGCCCGCGAGGTCGGCCCGACCAGTCGCCAGACCTGTGGAGCCTGCCACTTTTCCGACACCCGGAACCCCGGCCACCACGGGAAGCTCTCTCCCGAACTGCTGGAACCAGACCACGAGGTGGACGTTCACATGGATGTAGAGGAGCGGAATTTTTCGTGCGGGCACTGTCATATTGCGCCGAAGCACCAGGTTGAGGGCAGCCGCTACCAACCCATCGGGCAGTCCGAAGAACGGTTTCGGCACCACACCCAGGCCGCATGTGTTGCCTGCCATGGCCTCCAGGTTCATAAAGAGAGCAAGCTCAACGACCATATTGACCGCATTGCCTGCGTGACCTGCCACATCCCCCGTTTTGCCCGGGGCGAGGCGGCGATGATGTCGTGGGACTGGTCGCAGGCAGGCCAGACCGACGCGGAGGGCCTGCCGGTGAGCCGCTTCGATGACGAGGGTCGTATCATCTACGACACCCGGCGCGGGGCGTTCACGTGGGATGAGAACGTGATACCAGAATATATCTGGTTCAACGGCGTCATCAGCTATACCACCATTGGTGATACCATCAATCCAGACCCATCCGCGCCCGTGGTCATCAATCGGCTGGAGGGGCGCTACGAGGATGAGCAGGCGCGAATCTGGCCGGTGCGGGTGTTCCGCGGGGTTCAACCCTACGACCGCGAACGAAATACGCTGGCGGTGGTGCATCTGGAGGGGCAGGACGAAAGTGCCTACTGGCGCAGCCTGGACTGGGACGCTGCCATTGCCGCGGGGATGGAAGAGGCGGGAATACCCTACAGCGGGGAATATGGCTTTGTGTCCACAGAAATGTACTGGTTGCTGAACCACGGCGTTGCCCCGGCGGAGCACGCCTTGCATTGCGGCGCATGCCACAGCCGCAACGGGCGCCTGGCAAATCTGCCTGGCGGCTATATTCCGGGGCGCGACCGCAGCCTGGCGCTGGATATGATCGGCTGGTTGCTAGTGGCGGTTTCGCTGGTGGGGGTAATTGGTCACGGGTCGTTGCGGTTTGCAGCGCACCGGCAGCGGCAGGCCAGCGAGAAGCGTCAGCGACAGGCCGCCCGTCGCAAGACGCAGGAAGAATCGCAGCAGCAGCAGAAGAAGGAGCAATAACCCATGCGAAAGAAACAGAAGGTCTGGATTTACGCTCGCTTTGAACGGTTCTGGCACTGGGCACAGGCCGCCCTGATTATCGTGCTGGGAGTGACCGGGTTCGAGGTGCATGGGACCTACCGGCTGTTCGGTTTTGCCGCAGCCTCGGATATCCACCGGGTGGCAGCGCTGATGCTAGTGATCCTGGCGATTTTTTCGATGTTCTGGCACTTCACAACGGGGGAGTGGAAGCAGTATCTCCCCACCACAGAGAACCTCAACGTGGTGTTTCGCTTCTATACGAAAGGCATCTTTCGGGGGGAGCCGCACCCGTTTGAGAAGACGCGCTTGTCCAAGCTCAACCCGCTCCAGCGGTTCACCTACCTGGGGTTCAAGCTGCTGATTTTCCCAGTGCTGGCAACCACCGGGTTGCTCTACCTGTTCTACAATATGTGGCCGCGGATCGGGTTGTCGGGGCCGCTCACGGTGGTGGCGCTGCTGCATACGGCGGGGGCGTTTTTGCTGGTGGTATTCTTCGTCGTCCATGTCTATATGACGACCACAGGACGCACCCCGACCGCGAACCTCAAGGCCATGGTGACGGGGTATGAGGAGGTACCGGTGACGAACGATACCCGACACGGGTGAGGACGGCCGGGGTTGGGGGTCGGGGGCTTCTCAGGGGTCGGGAGTGATTACCTGCACCGGGAGGCTGTTGCGCGCCATCATGAACGCCTATTGAACCCCCGACCCCGGCCCCTGGGAAGCCCCGCAGCAAACCGTCACCGGTATCAATATCAATTGCTGGCGGGCCGCTGCCTGCGCCAGGTACGCCAGAGCAACCAGGCCAGCGCGGTTGTATCGCCTGCCAGCAGCAGCAGCAGCGGAATGAGGGGGATGCCCTCCGTGGCCTGCGCCCCCGGCTCGATGAAGAAGGCGATGCCGCCAATGGATGGCTGTACCTCGTAGGCTCCGATATCAATGACGGCGTTGCCATCCCTGTCGCCGTCTACGACCCGCGTAAAGCCCGGTCCACGCTGGTCGTAGGGTGGGGTGGGCGAGAGGGCGGAGTCGCCGGCGTCAATGGCCGGACTGCCCGGCAGCAGGGCGTGGGTCAGCGTGGGGCCGCCATTGTCGGCCAGCGGGCCAAGGTGCGGGTCGGAGACCACGAGGTCGCTCCCCAGGCCAATGTCCCCCATCGCGCCAGTAGAGTCGCCCACCAGGTTGTGGGCATCTCCCAGAAGTATGCCGGAAACATCCGGGTGAATGGTTCCCGAAGGTGACCGGTCGCGGTTCCCTGCAATGATGCTGTGGCTGGCACCCGCAAGACTGGTAGGGTAACAGTATACCCCACCCCCATCACCGCTCCCATCGCTATTCAGGTCAGCCCGGTTTTTCGATATGGTGCTGTTGAGCAGGAGCGAATTACTCTGGTTCCAGGTGGCGATGCCGCCACCGCTCCCGGTGGCAGTGTTGTTTGAGACCGTGCTATTTTTCAGTTGCAAACCACTCTCATACCCATTCGAGAGGCCACCACCGTAGTCAGACGTGTTCCCCGACACGGTGCTGTCGAGCAGATACGAGAAGCTATCCCGGTAGTTTGTGATACCGCCGCCGTAGGAGTAGGCATAGTTGCCCGACACGGTACTGCGGCGCAAATGTGACCCGCTGCCGTAGAAATTGGCGATGCCGCCGCCGCTGCCGTAGGCACCGTTCCGGGAGACGGTGCTGCGGAGCAGATATGACCCGCTGTAGTATTCATTGAGGATGCCGCCGCCGCTGCCGTAGGCATAATTGTCGGACACGGTGCTGTCGAGCAGGCGGATGTTGCCACCGTATTTATTGTAGAGGCCGCCACCGTCGTCGTCGGCCTCGTTGCCCGACACGGTGCTATTGCTGAGCGTGACATCCCCGCCATCATTGAAGATGCCACCGCCGTCAAACGCGTATCCCCCCTGGATGGTCACCCGTTCCAGCGTGAGCGTCGCGTCATCAATAGAGAATGCCCGTCCATTGCCGTCGGCGTCAATGACCGTGCTGCCGGGCGACCGGCCCACAATTGTGACCGCCCCATGGCCCATATCGTCCACGTCAAGTTCTCCGCCAAGGGTGATGGTGGCGACCGCCAGGGTAATGGTGTCGTCGCCGCTGCCAGCGGCACAGTCGGTCGAACCAGACTGGTCATCATAGGTTGCATTGGTGATAGCCTCGCGCAGCGTGCAGTTGCCATCGCCATCTATCACGGTGTCGCCGCCGTCGTTGACGGTGATAGTTGCGGCATAGACGGGCCGCGCCCGGAAGGGGGCCGGTGCCCCGCTGAGCGCGACTACCAGTGCCCCGCCAGTGGCCCAGAGCGTCAACCGGCGCCGGGTGCGCGACCAGCGGCGAGTTGCCGGTGCCAGGCCGGAGCGGGAGCGGGTGGTGCAGTGGGGCACCGTCCCCAGGCGCTTCACCTGCTCGTAGAGGGACTGAATACGGTGGCGCAGCCAGTGGAACAGATGGGTGGGGGTTGCCGCGGCGAACCGGGGCCGGTGCCACCACCGGGTGATATCCTGCGGGCATGGTGGGCGAACGTGCTGGTCGTTGGTCTGGCCGTAATCCTGGTGGTCGTGCTGGTCGTGGTCCTGGTGCTGGTTATTGTGGTGTTTCATGCTTCTCTTCCCTCTCTCTCGTGTCAGTGATGAGTAATACATGATACCATCGCCGGTGATGCCTGAGCGTCCATGCCATGCCATACTACACTACCAATACTCTCGTCTGCGTCTGGTCCCTCGTTTCTAGCTCACTGCTCCTGCCTGGCACGCCATTCGCTGGACAGGGGCTGGCCTCTGGTCGTCGTCGGCACATCGGCCATGGCTTCGTCAGGGAGCGCATAGGAACTGGCGAGGTGCCGGTGGTTCCAGTCCACAATCTCAGGAAAGCGGATGCCGTGCAAGACCTGGACGGAAAATATCTCCTGCACGGCCTCTTCGAACCGCAAGAAACCCACCGTCTCCCCCGTCTGGAGATGGACCACCCACACCCCGCACGAGCGCTCGTTCAGCCGCTCGACCAGGGGGATACCGCTAAACAGCGCCGATTCGCGCACCTGCGACAGGCCGATGAAGGCCAGCGGGCCGCTGAAATCCAACCCGCGGGTGAAGCCCGGCAGACGGGCGATGGTTTCGACCTGCCAGGTGTTTCGGTCAACTCGAACCAGGCTCCCATCGCCGGATTCGAGCAACCAGAGCTGGTTGTTATAGACGCGGGGGGAGTGAGGCATCGAGAGGCCGCGCAAGAGCACATGGTTGGTTTCGATGTCCATCAGGATGCCGCCGCGGGCCTTGTTCTGCCGCCAGCTTTCGTGCTGGTCCGTCTCGCCCAGGGCGGTCACATACTTCGGACGCCCATTGACCGTTCCCAGGCCGTTCAGGTGGCAGCGGTCTTCGGGCGCGAGCGCGGTGACGAAGGGGGGCCGCCAGCGCGGAATGAAGCTGTGGTCGTGGTCGAGCGTACAGAGGCACGAGAAGCGGGTATTGACAAACCAGAGGCCGTTGTTCGTCCAGGCCATTTCGTGAATGTCTATGTCGCCGGTGACGTGTATCCACCGCGGGAGGTAGCAGGCGTCGTATCGGCCGGGTGGCTCCAGTTTGCGGGCCACGTCGGGCATATTGCGCAATTCCTGGATGGAAAACTCCGTGCCAATGGTGAGGTGCATCCGGTGGGCCGTCATCCCCATCGGCTTCCGATACATACAGAAGTGGGTGTTGATTTTGCCCTCGTCCACGCGGATGAGGACGACCCGGCCGGCCTGGTAGGTCGAAACAGCTAGCGAAATACCCTGGCGGGCCAGGATAGCCGGGAGGTTCGAGGTGTAGACACTGCGCAGTGGGGTGTTCAGCAGATCAGGTGCGTGGTTCTCTGGAAGACCGGGGTCTTCTGCGGAATGGGCTTCGTTGAGTTCGTCGGTCATAGTTCCAATTTCCAGGGATTCATCCCGGCGACAAGCGCCGCACGTTGCGTAATGCGTGGTGACAAGCAGTTGCTGCAAAGCACCAGCAAGCAACGTCGTGGCTGCTCATCACCAGCCATCACAGTATTGGTATCGAAATACCGACCATATTCACTTTATTTTCCGGCCATCAGCCCCATTATATCCGGTAACCGCACGGCAGGCAACCTGGATACCCGGATACCGGGATACGCGGGAGCGGCCCGTCACCCATCGCGGACCTCCAGCGCGGCCCCCCAGAACTGTACCCCCACCCCTCGCCGGTCGTGCTGGTGCGGGTCTTCGCTGGCGGGCACCCACGTTTCGCTTTCCAGGTGGAGCAGCACATGGCCCGACGGCGCGAGAACCCCCGGCGGTCCACTGAGCGGAAGCCGGTAGGCTGCCACGTCGCTGCTGAGGGTGCGACAACCGAGAGAAACCGCATCGCCGGTGGTGGCCGGCCACGAGGCTGCTTCGGCCAGCAGCGAGAAACACACGCGGGCCGGCCCCAGGTGAGGCGGGCGCGGCCCCCCTGCCAACCAGAGCACCAGTGCGCTCGTTCCGGCGTCCTGGCGGCGGTCCCGCTCGCGGCTTCCCACGGCAGGCGCAGCAGGGCATCGCCGTTGGTCCAGGCCCAGGCATACGAGTTGTGTCCGGGCGGGGGAGCCGGGGAAGCCTCCGCCGGGCGGGAGGGACGTTCGGGACGTTCGGAATGTTCGGGCAGGTAGAACCCGCGCACCTGAGCGGCAAAATCGGTGGGGCTGAGCGGGGCCGGTGGGTCTCCCCTTTTCTCCCCCACTGCCTGCTCACCTTGCCCATCTTCGTCATCTTCCCCTTTCTCTCCACTTCCCTGGGGACCGTCAGCATCCAACCGATAGATGGCAAAAGGCAGGGTCAGGCGGGCCACATTGTAGGGTTTCTGGTCGGTCAGTTGCTCAAACTCCGGCAGGTTCAGCGCCCACTGCCCGACCGGGCGGAGCGCAAACCCCGGCAGCACGAAGTCTCCCCCGCTGGCGCTGAGTGCCAGAAAGACGGCCCGTCCTCCGTGCTGCCAGCGACGAACCTGGGCCGCCAGCGAGTTGGCGTAGGTGCCCGGCTCGTTGCTCTTGATGGTCAGCGCGTTGAGGCCGAAGGCTCCTTGCAGCGGGGTCGTCACGAGGTCGGGGATATCGCGTGACTGCGCGTGGACGGGCGCTCCCCCGCGGAACAACACCACATCGCCGGGGTCAAAGTGGCCGGCCAGGTGCTCAATCTGGCGTAGCGCCCCCGCATATTCGACGTGGCGATAGAGGGTTCGGCCGGTCCAGAGAAAGAATATGACCAGCGCTATTCCTGCTGTCCACTGGCCGAGGTCCTGACCGAGATGCAGCACCCGATGGGGAAGGCTGCCCGCCGTCCGCGTGGGGGAAAGCCACGGCACCGCCAGTGCCCCGGCTATCCCCAGGCTGAAGGTAGGGTAGGTGATGGCAACGAAGCGGCGCAGGATGTAGATATAGGTCTGCTCGCTGGTGCCGTAGGTCTGGCGCACGTAGAAGAAGGTGCCCACCAGGCCAATGACCAGGAAGAGCCACGAGGCGCGGGTCAGTCCGCGCCACCACCAGCGGGCAAAGCCAGCCACCCCTAGCACCACCCCCAGGGGCGAGAGATACCAACCGATGCGCACCAGGTTTGCCAGGGGGATGACGTACTTCTCGTCCCGTTCGGGTCTGGGAACGTTCAACTGGCACAACTCGTCAAACGAGTAGCTTACGACGGAGGACGCCAGCGTATCGAGGTGGGCTATCAGCGCTTCGCGGGTGTGCTGGCGGGCCGGGCTATCGCCGTGGCGCTGCATCTCCTGAACAGCCGCCAGCAAGTGCTGCTGATAACCAACCGCTTCGTCGTAGCGGGGGTGGTCGCGCCCCATGCGGTTGAGCAGCGCCAGCAACCCCCGTCGGTAGTAGGTGTCGGGGTCTTCGGCGCGCACCTGCGCCGGGTCGGTCGGGTCAACGCGATACTGTACCTGCCCGGCGGCATCCTGGTTGCCCACTACCCAGTCAATTAGCTGGTTGGTAAACGGTACTTCCTCACCGAGCGCGTTGTAGCCAATTACCCGGATTGGTTTTTCTTCTGCGGTGCTGGTCAGAATAACGTTGCGCGGCTCAAGATCCAGGCGCACAATCTGGCTCAGGTTGGTGAGTTGTTGCAGACGCGTGGGCCACGGTCAACGATGAAGAGCACCAGTCCAGTCGTGGTTACGCCCTGTGTGTCAGTGACAAGGTAGTTGACCTCTACCCACCCTGTCGCAGCGGGGGTGTAGCGCAGGTCGAGTCTGTCAGGGCGATGGTGCCATTGTACGGGGCGTTGAATTGTCAGCACAAATTGCAGCGCTGCTTCCGGCCGTCGGGGTCGTTCACCAGTGTAAGCAGATCAAGGTCAAACGTCTGGCTGACATACATCGTGACGGTGCGCTCGTCGGCGAGCGGTGGGAAGGTGGGGCCGTCGCCGGGGTCGGTGCGTGCAAAGATGATGAGACCCTCGGCAACCTGGCGGCGCTCCTGCATAACAACATAACTAATGCGGTCGGTGTCAGTCAGGGTCGCGGTGGGGGTGTAGGTCAGGGTGCTGCCTGCTATCGCAACGGCCCCGTGATCGGGCGGGTTGCCAATGCGATACGAAGATACAGGGCCGCCATCCGGGTCGCGCACGAGGCTAGCCAGATCAACCGAACGGGGGCGGAGATCAGTTAGCAGCACGGTGCGGCTATCGGCCAACGGCGGCTGATCGTTGGATTCGACCACCACCTCAACGCGCCCGATAGTGCTGGCGCTGCCCGTGGCGCGGTTGTCGGTGGCGATGAACGTCATATCGTCGGCACCAACGAAGCCATTGTCAGGCAGGTAAATCAGCATGTTCTCATCGACAAAAAACTGACCCTGCAAGGG
>JAAUSY010000021.1 GCA_012032475.1 Chloroflexaceae bacterium | reverse complement strand
CGAGATGGCTTCCTCCATCGTATCGGATTGGCGAGAGCAACCAGATCGCCGGTCCAGGCTACCAGTCCTGAACTGGTCGTCCTCGGTAGTGGCTACGTCGGGACGTAAAAGACGCTTGTGGACTGCGGGTAAGCCCTTCAAGTGAGAAGGCGATGCAGGTGGAAGCAGGAATTTTGGAAATGGACAAAGCGTACTTTCGAGTACATTTGAACACAAAGAAAGGAGCAGCAAAGAGCTATGTCGGCAGCAACGTCCGATTATCTGTCGGTGATGAAAGAGCACCTGCGCGAGGCCTGCAAGTGGGCCTTTCATTATCTGGAAGAAACCATGAAAGGGGTTACTCCGGAACTTGCCCACTGGCAACCACCGGGGATTGCCAACCCCATCGGGGCAACCTATGCCCACATCGTTCTGTCTCAGGATGGCATGCTCAACGGGATGATCCGGGGGCAGGCCCCGTTGTTCGTCTCTACCTGGGCAGGCCGGGTCGGGGTCAGCGAACCCCCTCCGCCACCATCGCCCGATTCAACCGAACTCCCGGATTGGTCCGGGTGGAGCCGGCGGGTTCACATTGACCTGGAGGCGATGCAACCCTATGCCCAGGCTGTCTATGCCTCGGTGGATGACTACCTGGCGGCGCTCACGGTGGACGAGTTGGACCGCGAACTGGACCTCACCTTCATCGGGTTGGGGAAAATCTCCATCGGGGCGTTCATGTTCCGCATCGGCTTGTCTCACATCTACACCCACTGCGGCGAGATTGCGTGCCTGAAGGGGCTTCAGGGGGTCAAGGGATACCCGGTATAATCCTCCCTGCCCCCTGAGCCTGAGCCACAGGCCACACACGCTTCGCTACGGCTATGGCACCATACGGTATTCCAGACGGGGGGTCTGCTCCAGCACCAGTTCGCGCACCCCGAACGGGTCGGCGGGGCGCTGGCTTTGCACCAGGTAGCTGCGCAACAAATTTTCAAGCGAGGTGGAGCGGCGGTAGCGCACCACCAGAACCTCTGAAAGGCCGGTCATCTCTCTGGCTCCCTGGATAGCATCATCCAGGTTGCCCATCTCGTCAACCAGGTCTCGTTCGAGCGCCTGCTTGCCAGAATAAATCCGCCCATCGGCCAGTTCGAGCACTTTGTCACGGGGCAGACCCCGCCCTTCCACAATCACATCCACAAACCCCTGGTAGGCCTGGTCTACATATTCCTGCAAGATTTTCTGCTCCTCCGGGGTGGCGTCGCGGGCCGGGGAGCCAATATCCTTGAATTTGCCACTCTTGTAGACCACCTGTTCCAGGCCAAGTTTCTCAAAGGCCTCATCATACTGCACCAGCATCAGGATAACCCCCAGGCTGCCCGTGAGCGTGTCGGGGTTGGCGTAGATTTTGTCGGCTCCCGCTGACACATAGTAGCCGCCGCTGGCCGCAACCCCGCCCATCGAAACGACCAGGGACTTCCCTTTCTGTTGAAAAGCCTTCAATGCCTCGTAAATTTCGTTGCTGGCGACAACCCCACCGCCGGGGCTTTCAACGCGCAGGACTATGGCCCGGACCAGGGGGTCATTCGTGGCCTGGCGAATCTGCGCGAGGAGTTCCTGGTGGGAAGTTTGGTCGTTCAGGAACCCACTCTCCGTTGCACCTATCATCCCGGTCACCTCAATGATCACCAGCCGGTCCGTCCCGCTGCCCGAAACCACCTGTTCCTGCCACGACCGGGGGGGAAGCGGGCCACTCTCGGCGCTCCCGGAGGCTGCGGCGATCAGCAGGGCAAACCCGCCCAGCGGCACGATGGCACATGACAGCACGATACCAATGACAATGGCAAGCACGATAAGGAGCCATTTGTTCTCTTTCATTCGTTCGGTTTTCCTCCGCTCTTGAACTCTACGTTTGCTGGATTTGCCACATAGCTCGCGGCATTGAACTATATACGATACGTTCTCTGATATCTCTCGTGCGTATAATACCACAGGGGACGCGCCACCTGTGGTGATAGCTCCCAACGCCCGTTCCTCGTATGGCCTATCGGGAGTGAGACCAATGTTGCAAAGGTTGCAAAGGTTGCGAAGGTTGCGAAGGTTGCGCTGGAACCCGCAGGGCAAACCGAATGCGACTATCCTGTTCTTCACCCTGCTCATCGGGGTGGCCGGCCTGGTCCCGCGGGTCACCGCGCTGGACGATTTCCTGACCTATGACGAGGCGTATCACTGGATTGGCCGGACCGAGCGGTTCTTTGATGCCCTGGTCGAACACCACTGGGCCGGAACGCGCCAGACCGGGCACCCAGGCGTGACGACCATGTGGGGGGGCAGCCTGGGGCTGGCCCTGGAGCACCTCGCCGTGGCACGGGGGTGGGTGCCCCCGCCCACCCCGCTCGAACACCTGGCGTGGCTGCGGCTCCCGCTGGCCGTGCTGCATAGCCTGCTGGTGGCCGTTAGCTACGTGCTGCTGCGTCGCCTGGTTACGCCGCTCACGGCGTTGTTCGCGGCGTGGTTCTGGGCCGCCTGCCCCTTTCTCATTGCCCATGCGCGGGTGCTGCATATGGACGCGCTGCTTGCTGATTTGTGACGCTCTCGCTGCTCTGCCTGCTGGTTGCCTGCCATTGCCATCCCCGCCATCGCCTGCGCTGGCTCATCGGGGCCGGGGCGATGACCGGGTTGGCGCTGCTCACCAAAGGTCCGGCGCTTATCCTGCTGCCGGGGGGGGCGTTGCTCATGCTCTGGAGCTTTTTTGCCCACCCGACTATGCCCATGCCCATCCAGACCCGCCTGCGTCGGGCGGGTCTGGCCGGCTTGGGGTGGGTTGGCGCTGCGCTCGCGGTGGTGGTGGTGTGCTGGCCGGCGTTGTGGGTCACGCCCCACCTTGCCCTTGAGCGCTATGTCGAGAAGATTCTCTGGGAGGGAGGCAACGCTTATACCAGCGCGCAGTTCTTTTTTGGTCAGCCGGTCACCGACCCTGGACCGCTCTTCTACCCGGTCGTGCTGCTGTTTCGCCTGACTCCGGTGGCGCTCGTCGGGTTGCTGCTGCTCCCACTGGCGCTGCGGTTGCCTTCTCGCTCCGGGGAGCGAACGCACGGGGCGATGCTGGCAGCGTTCGTGCTGCTCTGGCTGGCGGTTATGACCACTGGCAGCAAAAAATTTGACCGCTACCTGCTTCCGATATGGCCGTCACTGCTCATCCTGGCGGCCATCGGGTGGGCCGCGTTCTTGCGGTGGCTCGTGACCAGGGGGAGGGGATGGGTCGCCGTGAGCGTGCTTCTGGCAGGGGCAGTCATTGCGCCCGTCATTGAGTATTTCCCCTCCTATCTCAGCTACTACAACCCACTGGCCGGTGGCGGGGCATACGCGCAGCGGGTGTTGCTGGTCGGGTGGGGCGAGGGGACGGACCAGGTTGCCGCGTATGTGCGAAACCACCCCGCCTGCAACCGCGGGCCAATCCTGGCAACCGATGCCCAACTCCTGCGGCCCCTGGTTGCGGTGCCGGTCATTGAGGCGGATGAACTGGACCTGGGCAAAGATAAGGATACCGCCTCCTGTGTGGTGTTCGGGCTTCCGTCCATCCAGCGCAACGTCTACCCGGATGTCTATGCTCAGCTCCAGCCCAGGGTGCCCCTCCACCGCGTCACGCGGCACGGTATTGATTACGCGCTCATTTACCAGGTTCCCAGGCCATGGGAGCACCCCGTAGCGGCAGAGTTCGGCGGGTTTCTGTGGCTGCACGGCGTGACCATCACCCGGCAGACGGAGACCCTCACGGTCACGCCATCGTGGGAGGTGCGCCAGCCCCCACCGGAAGATTACGCCGTCTTCCTGCACCTGCTCAACGCGTATGGTCACACCGTTGCCCAGGTAGATATATCTCCCGGAGGTGGGGGGCCGCCAAGCAGCAGGTGGCAGCCCGGCCAGCAGATGGCGGTTCCCCTCCCTGTCGCGCTGCCGTCCGGGTTGCCCGGCGGGAGCTACCGGCTCCTGATGGGACTCTACCACCAGAGGAGTGGGGAACGGGTTGCCCTCACCGCCGGGACCCCTGCTCCCCCGTCCTGGGACGGGACTCACGCGGTGCTGCTCGATACCATCACCCTGCCCTGACGCCATCTTCGGGTTCGGACCACTCGGGCCCTGGAAATGTGGAAGGAGGGAAGAGCGGAAGGAGGGAAGGGCGGAGGGACGGAGGGACGGAGGGACGGAGGGACCCAGAAACCCTGGGACCCTCCCGTCATCATGCATCACGTGTCATGCGCCACGCGTCACCCGGCTTCGGGAATGATCAGACCATAGTGCCCATCTCGACGCCGGTAGACCACACTGATCTGAGAGGTATCGGCATCTCGAAAGATAAAGAACGAGTGGTTCAGCAGTTCCATCTGCTCCACAGCCTCGTCGCTGAACATCGGCTTGAGCGCAAACTCCTTCACCCGCACGATATGGCGGGGAGCGTCTTCGGTTTCCTCTGTTTCCCCATCAGCTACGATGATTGGTTCGACCGTCACCCCCGGCTCAGGCGAAACAAACTCCCCACCCTTGCGCCGCAGTTTCCCGCGCCGCCAGTGCTTTTCCTTGTAGCGCTTAATCTGTCGCTGCAAGATGTCCTGCACCTCGTCAACCGCGGTATACAGGTCTTCGTGCGATTGTTCAGCCCGCAGGATAACCCCATGCTCGCCAACCAGCGTGACCTGCAAGCGCTTGACTTCCTGGTTGCGGCGGCTTTCGCTCGAAACTTCAACCGTCGCGCTCCTGGCATACTCAAGGTGGCGTTCAAGTTTCCCCAGTTTTTCTTCGATATGGGACCGCTGGCGTTCAGATATCCTGCCATTCCGACTCTTCACAATCAGGTCCATACCTTCCTCCATTCAGCTCTTCAGCAGCAGAGGCATCACCGCCAGAGCCGGTGCGCTCTGCCCATTCTACAAGGATTTCAGGACTAAGGATTAAGGATTAAGGATATCCTGAAAAGAAAAACCCCCAGACGTGCCAACGCACATCCAGGGGTTGTATCTTTTATTCACACACAGCGGCAACCTTTGAAACCATGCACACCAACCGTTTCTTCATCGTTTTGCCGCCTTCCTGATAATACAGGTCGTAATCCTCAATGATTACACCTCTAGCATAGCACAGGCGTATGTGGATGTCAAATAGCGGTGATGCAAGACCCGCCGAAGTGCGGCGCTGATGACGGGTTGGGTTGTGCACCGGGGGAAACATGGTATACTATGCGGAAGGCGCGCAGGGAAAGAAAAGATAGCAGAGGCATGATACACCTACGGGTCCGTTTGTTTGCTGGTCACCGTGACATCGTCGGAGCCTCCAGCCTGGTCTTTGACCTGGCGCCCGGCACCACCGCCGAGGCGCTGTGGGCGCGGCTCGTGGCCGACTATCCCCCCCTGGGGGCCGGTCGTGGTACCGTCCGGTGTGCTATCAACGAGGAATTTCAAGACCTCGCAACCGAACTCCGCGACAACGATGAGGTTGCCTATATCCCCCCCGTCAGTGGCGGCACCGACCAACCCTCCCCCGCCGCCGGTCGGGAACCGGCGCACGAGGTTGCCCCCTTTGTGGTGACCGATTTGCCCCTCAACCCCGTGCCCCTGATGCAGTGGGTCCAGACGACGGGCGACGGCGCGGTTGTCACCTTCGCCGGAGTTGCCCGCGACCATCATCACGGTCGGGCAACAGCGTTCCTCGCCTACGAAGCCTACCGCGAAATGGTGGTGAACGTCCTGGCCCGGCTTGCCGAAGAAGCCCGTACCCGGTGGGATATCGGGCGGGTCGCCATCCACCACCGCACCGGACGGGTCGAAGTTGGGGAAACCGCCGTGGTGGTGGTAGTGGCTGCGCCTCACCGCCAACCTGCTTTTGCCGCCGCTGCCCACCTGATGAACCGTATCAAAGAGGTCGTCCCCATCTGGAAACGTGAGCACTGGAGCGATGGAACAAGTGAATGGTCCTACAACGACAACGACAACAGCAACCAGCAATCTGACGAGCCTGCCCCATGAATCTCCCTACCCATCCGTATCCGTTGACGAAGCCCGACACCTCATCCTGACCCAATCTTCTCCCCCAGGTATCGAGGTTATCGGTTTTACCGAGGCCTACGGGCGGGTTCTGGCCGAGACTATCTACGCCGACGAGCCAGTCCCCGATAGTCTCACGGCCACGATGGATGGCTGTGCCCTGCGAACCGTGGGCGAGGATATTGCCCCCGGTGAATGCCTGCTGACGGTGGGGACGCCCCTGGGAGCCGTGGAAATCGGTCTGCTGGCAACCATCGGGCGAACCTGCATCCACGTCTATCGCCGCCCGCGGGTGGCGGTCTTTTCCAACGGCAGCGAACTGGTCGAGCCAGGGATGCCGCGCCAACCCGGCCGCCGGCGCGACAGCAACCGATACGCGCTGCTCGCAGCCGTCCACGAAGCGGGGGGGCAGGCCATTTCGCTGGACATAGTCCACGACGACGAGCGAGTGCAGCGAGAGGCGCTGGTCCGGGCGCTCTCACGCGCCGATATCGTGGTCAGCAGCGGTGGAGTTTCGGTGGGCGTTCGCGACCTGGTCAGGCCCCTGTTGGCAGAACACGGGACCATCCACTTCGGGCGGGTGCAGATGAAGCCCGGCCAGTCAACGACCTTTGCAACGGTCCATGGTCGACTCGTCTTCGGCCTGCCGGGCAAACCTGTTTCGGCGCTCGTTGCCTTCGAGGTCCTGGTGCGCCCGCTCCTTCGCCAGCTCCAGGGCGATACGGCCCCGGGCCGACCACGGGTCCGGGTGGTGCTGGATGAGCCTTTCCCATCGGTGCCCGACCGGCTATCCTACCACCGGGCGGTGGTCGAGTGGCACAACGGGCGGCTGACGGCCCGCAGCACGGGTCCCCAGACCAGCAGTCGCCTGCTCTCACTGCGAGGAGCCAACGCGCTGCTGATCGGGCCAGCCACAGACCACGTCTATGCCCCTGGCGAAGAACTGGACGCCCTGCTGATTGGGACGCTCCAGTCAACGCATCCCACCACCAGTTCGGCAAAGTCTCAGGCTGCCATGGAAAAAATCCCCGCCGGGGGGATGGATAAACAGTTACATGTGAGTTACACTTGGGTTACACAACGTAAGGACAGTCAGAGACGCCTGTTCGGGATAGTCGTGGGGATTCCGTTCCCACGAGCGTTGAACTGGAAGACCCCCGGCCAGGCATCTCAATGGTGAGGTGCCTGGACCATGTTCCTACTCCTTCTCCGTTTTCTGTGACAAGTGCGGTTTTCGAGCTTCTGCAATGGCTCGTTGAGGATGCCCAGGGGTGCAGCAGGGTGCTGTACCCCTCCCGGTTCTTCGCCGGTTGCGCCCCATACATCACATCAGGCATGACGCGCCTGGGAGGGAGGCATCCGGGCGGCCCTGAGCATGGGCAACAGGGTTTGCAATTCACTTTCGGCCCGCTTGCGCTCGGTCACATCCATCATCACGCCATAGACGCAGCGCGGCTGGTCGGTTGTCGTCGGAAGGGGCACCACCTCATCGCGCACCCAGACCACCCGGCGGCCCCGCGCCAGGATACGGTATTCGATGCTGAAAGGCTGAGCGCGAGCAATCCCCCTCCCATACATTGCGACAACCCGTCCGCGGTCGCCCGGACCCACCAGACGGCTCCAGAAATCCGGGTTCGAGGTCCAGGCATCGGGCGAGAAACCGAACATTGGCTCAAACTGAGGACCAACCGAAAGCATCCTGAGCGCCTCCCCGTCATATCGCGCCACATAGCCCCCCACGGGCAGGTGCTCCGGCAGCGGAGCTTGAGCCGCGGGAGGAGCGGCAAAGGCGACCGCCGCAAGCGCGGCTTCGACCCACCGGCCCGGTCCCAGGCAGGGGTCAACCCGTTCGCCCACACTGATAGCCCTGGGACGATTCCCATACGCTGCGATGCGCTGTTCAATCTCCTGCCTGAGCCGGTGCCCCGCGGCTTCAATCCGCTTTTGCCCGCTGATATCGCGGGCAATCATTGAAAACCCCTCAACCTTGCCATCGGGAGCCGTGTGGGCCAGCAATATCTGCCAGACCGGAACTTCGGACCCATCGCAGCGGAGCATCGTTGTTTCGCCGCTCCAGAAGCCACGGCACACAGCGGAAATCATCCCCTCGCACATGATCTGCTCATTGACCTGAACAGGGTGAAGGTCGAAGAGATTGACCGCAGATAAGCCGTCTCTGCCTGCGACGGGAGCCAGCAGCCGGCGGACCGCCTGGTTGCCAAACTGTACCTGCCCATACAGGTCCGTGGTGACAACATAGTCCGAAATCGTTTCGAGCATCGCCAGGGTGTGGGGAGTTTCACCCCACCGCTGGCGGGTCAGGTCCCCGATAGAACCCTCAATGGCATGAACCCGTCCGGCCTCGTCGCGGAGGATGCGGATATGGAGGTGGGCCGCCATCAGGCTGCCATCCTGTCGCCAGCAGTGCGTTTCAAAAGACAGGCTATCGTGGTTTGCCAGCATGATGCAGATGATTTCATCCCACCACCCAGGCTCACCAGAAAAATGCTGGACGATGCTCTTGCGGGCCGTGAGCAAACGAGCGGGAGATTCGTAGCGGAGCATCCGGGCCAGAGCAGGGCTGACTTCCAGCAAGCGCCCATCGGGGGCAGCCCGAAACTCCGCACCAGCAGGCTGGAGGGGGGCCGCCAGAACAGGTTGCTGCCGGTCGCCTGGTCCTGGGGCCTGTTCGTTTGGTCCATCATGGGCACCCGGTGGTCCCCCATCGTGGATTGTGGTCATTCCCCGACCTCCTGATTCCAGCGAGACCCCTTCCGGGCCTCGTTCCGACCGAAAGAAGAAGGAAGGGCCGCCTGTTCCTGCAACACCCACCGGGGTGTAAGTTCGTTGCGGTTGGCCGGGTTGTCCGCCTACCCTGCCCTCCCGGAAGAGGCCCCCCCCAGGCCACTCTGCCTGGGAGCATCATCAGTGGTCATGGACCGGCAACCCTGCCCGGTATCATCGTCTCCCCAACTTCGTTGTTGGTATGGAAACAGGAACCAGCGGCCCGTGCGACTGAACGAAGGTTCTTTGATTTCAGACATCCGTTGTCTTCATCGTTATCGCTATCCATCCCCTCAACAGTCATTTCTTCTTGCCCCTGATGATACTTGAGAAAGAGCCAGAAGGGAACGGGTAAAAAAGGGGTAAAAGGGGATGGAAGAGACCAATGAAGTGGGACCTCCGGAGCTATTCGCCGGGGTCAACCAGCATATACCCGACCCCATAAACGCTGACGATATAGCGACGGTCTATCTTCTTGCGCAGGTTGCGGATATGCTGTCGTATCAGTTCCCGCGCCTCACCCTCCGCTAGCTCGTAGCCATGGGTGCAGCGAACAATGTCGCTGAACACGGCAACGCGCCCGGTCTGCCGAATCAGGTAGGTCAGGATGGCATATTCGGTGCGGGTGACATGCAGGGGTTGGTCGTCAAACCAGACTTCGTGGCGACCGGGGTCAATCGAGAGTGCGCCCACCTGCAAACGACCGGTTGATGGGAGGGGTGGTACGGCGGGAGGGGGTTGGTCGGACGACGGCGGAGACGGGGACCGGGACGGGGATGGCTCCGCGCCCGATGCATCCGGCGGCTCCTTCCCTTCCCGACCAGAAGCATCACGCTGCGCCTGCACCTGCGAAAAGGCGGTTGCCACGGTTTGCCAGGCCTGCGACTCTTCTTCCTTGCGAAGCCAGGCGTGGCGTCGTTCCAGGGCGGCTACCACCCGTTCGCGCAGGTGGGCATTGCGGCAGGGCTTGAGCAGATAATCGAACGCCCCGGCCCGCACCGCGGCCATTGCCGTTTCGAGCGAACCATGGCCGGTCAGCAGAATGACTTCGGGCGGGTGGGGCAGGCTTCGGGCAAAGTTCGTCACCTCCACCCCGTCAATGCTGCCCATGACAATATCGGTGATAATCACGTCGAACGCCTGGTGAGAAGCAACCGCCTGGGTGAGCAACCTCATCGCGTGCTCACCGTGGGAAGCCTGACTGACCCGGTAGCCAGCTTCGTGCATCGTCTGGGCAATGATATCCCGCAAGGTGTCATCATCCTCGACCACCAGAATGTGGGGAGGCATCATCGCCGGATCTCCTTCTCACCGCAGGTCGTCGCTGGTATCACTCGTATCGCTCGTATCGCTCGTATCACTGGCCTCCGGCAGCGGCAGACAAATGGTAAAGGTCGTCCCGTCCCCTGGCTGGCTCCGCACCCGTATCCTCCCCCCATGTTGCAGAATAATCGTCTGACACACAAAAAGCCCCAATCCGGTGCCCTGGTCTTTGGTCGTAAAAAAAGGCTCGAAAATGTGGGACTGAATGTTGGGAGGTATCCCGGTGCCAGTATCGGCAATCTCAATTGCCACCAGCGACGGTTGTGGCTCCCCGGACAAGCCTCCCGTCCGTATCGCCGTTCGGAGCGAGAGGCTCCCCCCGTTGGGCATGGCCTCAATCGCGTTGAGCACCAGGTTCAGAAAGACCTGAATCAGCTCGTCGGAATGACCAAGAATGCTCGGCAGCGGGTGGCCCAAATCCTGCTCCACATGGATACCCAGTTTCGCCAACCGCCCGCTGGTCAGCATCAGCACGCGCTGAATGATGCTGTTCACATCCAGGGGGGCCGGGCCGTCCGGTGTCCGGCGGTAGGTATCGTCAAGCTGGTGCAAAATCGTCCCGATGCGCTCAATCTCCTTCTCCACCTGCGCGAGATAGACCGCCCGCTTTTCCTCGCTCGCCTGCTGCATGATATCCAGCAGCGAAATAATGATTTGCAGGGGCGTGTTGACCTCGTGCGCCACAATCTCCGCCAGCTTTCTGGCCGTGTTGAGGCGCTCATTTTCAATCATCAGCGCTTCGAGCTTGAGCGGCTCGGTCACATCCACCACATGCAGCACGACCTTGTCGGCCTCTGGCCTCCCCCCCGCCGATGCGCGCCGATAGACTATTGGCAGGGCCCGCATATCCAGCGTGCGGGTCGTTCCATCGAGACGCACAAAACGCTCGCGCCGCTGGCGTGGGCGACCATCGCGCAGCGATTGGATGGCCCACTGACATGGGAAGAGCGAAACCGACTCTTTGCCGCCCTGAAAACAGAACCGGCAGGAGTTCCGGCAGGGGTGGGAGAGCAGTTCGTCCGGGTGGCACCCAAGCAGCAGGGTCATCGCCTGGTTGACCGCCAGCACGGAGCCGTAGCTATCGAGCAGCAGCAGGCCATCATTGATGCCATTGATGATCGTATGCAGCAAATCGTGGCCGTACTGGAGGCTGCGGTTCATCTCCTCCAACTGCGCGTTGCTGGTTTCAAGCTGTGCGGTGCGCTCTATCACGCGCTGTTCGAGCACCGCATTGATTTTGCGGATATGCTCCTCGCTCTCGCGCAAGGCCCCTTCGACCTGTTCGCGCTCCGTCAACTCAACGAGCAACCGACGGACCGCGTGTCGGAGCATACTGGTGCGCTCATCAACGCGCCGCTCCAATTCCTCTTCCATCTGCTTGTGCGCGGTGATATCGCGAAAGGTGATCAGGCTGGAGCGCTGCCCCTCCCACATCATCTCCACCGCCCGCATTTCCATCACCAGGGGCGGGCCATCTTTGCGATGCACGTCAACTTCGGTCTTTCCACCAACAATGATGGGAAGGCCCAGTTCGTGGTTGACCAGTTCGGTAGCGGGACGCCCGAACAGCGCTTCAGCAGCCGGGTTGGCAAAGCGTATCATCCCGCCGCAGTCTACGACAATCGCATCGGCACTATGCTCAATGATGGTTCGGAGACGGGACTCGCTCTTCCGGAGCGTTTCGCGCTCGCGCAGCGGCTCGCCCACTTGCCGGCCCGGCGTGATATCAACGATGACGGTCCAGTATTGCGGGGCGTGCGGTTCCGAGTGATACCCGACACTACTCTCAAGCCGGGCTGAGAAGCAGGCTGCGTCTCCGTGCCGCATCCGCACCTCGCACGTCTGGCGGGTGGGGACGTCGGTGGCTGCTGCAAGGTTCTGGCGGTGGCGCGCATAGATGTGCTGGTCTTCTTCTTCGCCCACGATGAGCGAAGCCAGCTTTCGGCCAATCAGCTCGCTCCTGGGGATACCAAAGAGCGCCGCCGTGGTCAGGTTGGCTTCGAGCATAGCGTCTTCCGAACTGGTCGTGACATATCCGACCGGGGCGAAGTCATAGAGATGGGCGTAGCGACGGCGCGATTGCTCAAGCTCATGCAGGGTATCGCCCAGCTTCGCGTTCTGGTCCTCCAGCGCATCCAGGCGGTCACGTAGTTTGCAGGCAAGCTGTTGCGCCTCCGCGATGCGAGACGAGAGCACCGTCAGGTTTTCTGCCTGGTCACCACCCTCCACGCGCTGCGCGGCCTGCTGCCGGAGCTTCGAAAAGATATCCGTTCGGGGTATCCCTCGCCCGTTCAAAGGTCGGGTCTCTGGCACTGGACGACCTCCCTGGTCCCGCCATCCTGTTCGACTGATCTCCACTGCTCAATTGCTCAATGTGCAATGATACCCCGGACTGCCTCCGAAAGCAACCCGCCGCCGGTGGCAACCGCTCCGCCACCGGCCTCTGGTCCCAGGTATGCGATTTGTAGGAATGTTCTTCGTGTGATACAATAGCACTCCGAAGGCGGGAATGCTACCTTCAGGGAGGGTGGCCGGCGGGTGGTCGAAGGTTCGGGGTAGCAACAACCGCCTGGAAATTGCGTCTATCGCCCCCATGATGGACGCTCCATCCATGGCTCACGGATGGTACCGGGGAAGACAAAAGGGAACTGAGGGCTTTGCTCTCAGGCATTTGTTGTTTGTCAGAGGGTAATGGCAACGGGGATTTTCGTACGACGCTCCGTAGGTTTCATATTCGGAGTCTTTGAAACAGGATACGTTCCTGTCCGTTGATGCTTACGACGAAACGGAAGAAAAGGCAGTAGCAGCATGAGTGATAAGCCGGAATATCTGACCCGCGAGGGATTGAAAAACTGGAAGCCGAACTTGAGGAATTGACCACCATCGGGCGCAAAGAGGTGGCAGAACGTATATCGGCCGCCAAAGAACTGGGGGATATCTCGGAGAGCGGTGAATACGAGGACGCCAAAAATTCGCAGGCTATCCTGGAGGGCCGCATCCGTGAAATTAAGAGCATCCTTTCACGCGCCACCATCATTGAGGAGGAAACCAGCCACGCCAACGGCGAAGTGCAGATGGGGTCCTCGGTCACGGTCCGCGTGAAATATCACGGGGAAGAGCAGGAAGAAGTTGAAACCTGGACCCTGGTGGGGAGTTCCGAAGCCTCGCCCATCAAAGGGAGGATTTCGAACGAATCCCCCATCGGGTCGGCTATCCTGGGAAAGAAACCAGGGGCAGAACTGAGCATCGAAACCCCCTCCGGGGTGATGCATGTGACCATCCTCAAGGTAAACTAACCAGCGCAGGGGGCCACGAAAGAGTCCCGCGGTCAGCTTGCCTTGAACGCCTCTTCAGAAGAGACCAGGTCTGGTTTGCCCTCCCTTCTTGCTCAACGGCGGTACCTCACGGCAGTGGCAGTTTTCCCATCCTGTCGCCCTCCGGAGCAACCACCCGCAAACCAACCCGCCAGCAGGCA
This sequence comes from Chloroflexaceae bacterium, assembly GCA_012032475.1. Lineage (GTDB taxonomy): Bacteria > Chloroflexota > Chloroflexia > Chloroflexales > Chloroflexaceae > JAAUSY01. Next base: position 25,651 of record JAAUSY010000021.1, on the reverse strand, counting down.
TACCAGCCGGTATGCAAGTCTCTGGAGGTTGCAGGATACAGGATAACAGAATACCCCGTACCGCACACATTATTTTTGGAATTGAGGCAGGAATAAGAAATAGTGGAACTGAACGAGCTTCAGACCCAACGATTGACCAAGCTAGAACGCTTCCGAGACCGAGGGATAGATCCCTTCCCGCCGCGGTGTTCCCGAACCCATACGATAGCCCGGGCCCTGGCCGAATTCGACGCCTGGAGCGAAGCAGGCACCCCCATCACCCTGGCCGGACGCATCGTCGGGGCCCGCCGGGTGATGGGCAAACTGGCCTTTGCCCATATCACCGATGGCAGTGGGCATATCCAGCTCTGGCTGAGCAAGCAAGAGCTGGGCGACGAACTGTTTACCTGCTTCCGCGAAGACCTGGATACCTTCGATATCGTCGAGGTCCACGGGACCCTGCGCCTCACGCAGCGCGGGGAGCCATCGGTTTTTGTGCGAGGCCTGAGCCTGCTGGCAAAAGCCCTGAACCCCCCCCCGGAGAAGTGGGAAGGGCTGAAGGATGTGGAAGAACGCCAGCGCCAGCGCTACCTTGACCTGATCGTCAACGAAGAACGGCGCGAAATCTTCCGCCAGCGGGCCGCGATCATTGCGGCCATGCGCCGCTTCCTGGATGAACGGGGGTTCATCGAAGTCGAAACGCCGGTCCTTCAGCCTATCTATGGCGGAGCCGCGGCGTCTCCTTTCATCACCCACCACCATCAGCTCGACCAGGACCTCTACCTGCGCGTTGCGACCGAACTCTACCTCAAGCGCCTGATCGTCGGTGGGTTTGAGGGCGTCTACGAAATTGGGAAGAACTTCCGCAACGAAGGGGTGGACCGCCTCCACAACCCGGAATTCACTGCCATGGAGTGCTATCAGGCCTACGCCGACTATACCGACATGATGCGGCTCACCGAGCAGATGATACGAACCATCGCCCTGGAAATCACCGGAAGCACCACCATCATCTACCAGGGGCACCAGATTGACACGGGGCCGGACTGGACCAGGCTCTCGCTGGTCGGGGCTATCCGTGACCAGACGGGGATTGACCTGATGGAAGCCACCACCCTCGACGCTCTCTGGGAGGCCATTCAGGCCGCGGGGCTGAAGGGGTTGGAGCGCAAACCAACCTGGGGGAAGCAGGTGGACGAAGTGTTCAGTACATGTGTGCAACCTTCGCTCATTCAGCCCACGCTGGTGCTGGACTATCCGGTGGAGCTATCGCCGCTCGCCAAGCGCAAGCCAGACATGCCCGCGCTGACCGAACGCTTCGAAGGGTTCATCGCCGGGATGGAAGTTGCCAACGCCTTCACCGAGTTGAACGACCCGCTCGACCAGGAGCAGCGCTTTCTGGAGCAGGGGCGGGCGTTTGCTTCGGGCGACGACGAAGCCCACCAGATGGACCTGGATTTTCTCAACGCGCTGAGGTATGGGATGCCCCCGACCGGCGGCATGGGTCTGGGGGTGGATCGCCTGGTGATGCTCCTGACCGACCAGGCCACCATCCGCGAGGTGATGCTCTTCCCGCACCTCCGCTCCAGAGGAAGTGGGTAGGGGAGCCTATCCCCCCGGCCCTGGCAACAAAAAAATCCCCTCCTGCCAGGGCAGAAGGGGGAAGGAGGAAAGGGTGGTGGAGCGCGTAGTGGCTCAGTATTGTCTCAGGTTTCAGAGGCGACCAACCAGTATCATCAGATGATCATCGCAGGGCCTCACGAATCAGGAGCGTCCGGGTTCCATTGCTCTGGTGCTCGTGGGATTCGTGGGGTGGCACGGCATATCGTTCTCGCTCTCGCTCCCGCATCATTTGGGCCGCTGCCTTGACGAAGCCATGGAAGAGCGGGTGGGGATGGTTGGGGCGAGAGAGGAATTCCGGGTGGAACTGGCTGGCAACATACCAGGGATGGTCTCGCAGTTCGATCATCTCCACCAGGCGGCCATCCGGTGATTGCCCGCTCACGATCAGCCCCTCCGGTTCCAGAATGGGCCGGTAGGCGTTGTTGAATTCAAAGCGGTGGCGGTGGCGCTCGACAATCGTCTCCCGACCATAGGCCGCCGCCGCACGGGTGCCGGGGATCAGGACACACGGATAGTTGCCCAGACGCATGGTCCCACCCTTTTCGGTGATACCTCGCTGGTCCGGCATCAGGTCAATCACCGGATGGCGCGTGTTCGGGTCGAACTCGGTGCTGTTGACCTCCCTGGTCCCCAGCACATGCCGCGCAAAGGCAATCGTGGCACACTGCATCCCCAGGCACAAACCCAGGTAGGGCACCTCACGGGTCCGCGCATAGTCGGCCGTCCGAATTTTCCCCTCAATGCCCCGGTCGCCGAACCCGCCCGGCACGACGATGCCGTAGACATCGTGCAGGAGCCACAAAGCATTCTCCTGTTCCAGGTGTTCAGCCGAAATCCAGCGAATATCAATATCCAGCTCCTGGTGGAGGCTGGCGTGGCGCAGCGACTCGACCACACTGAGGTAGGCATCGCGCAGTTCGACGTATTTGCCCACCAGCGCCACTGGCAGTTTGCGCCGGGGGCGCTTGATCATCGTCACCAGTTCGTGCCAGTCTTTCAAATCGGGGGGGTGGGTTTTCAGCCTCAGCTTGTCAACCAGATACTCACCCAGGCCATGCTTCTCCAGAATGAGCGGAACCTCATAGATAGAATCCACGGTCTGAACCGGAATGACGGCCCGCATCTCAACATCCGTAAAGAAGGCAATCTTCTCCAGGGTTTCTTCGGGGATGGGATAGTCGGCCCGGCACAGGATGACGTGGGCATTGATACCAACGCCGCGCAGCGCCATGACCGAATGCTGCGTGGGCTTGGTCTTAAGTTCGTTCGTCGTACCAATATGGGGCAGCAGGGTCACATGGATATAGACCACGTTCTCTTTGCCAACATCCTTGCGCATCTGGCGGATAGCTTCCATAAAGGGGAGGCTCTCAATATCGCCAACCGTTCCCCCGACCTCGACAATCACCACATCGGCCTGCGATTCCTGGGCGACCGCCAGAATGCGAGACTTGATTTCATCGGTGATGTGCGGGATAACCTGGATGGTCCCCCCCAGATAATCGCCGCGCCGCTCTTTCTGAATGACCGAGGAGTAGATCTGCCCTGTGGTAACACTGCATTGATGGGTCAGGGGTTCATCAATAAATCGCTCGTAGTGGCCCAGGTCCAGGTCGGTTTCGGCTCCGTCCTGGGTCACGAAAACTTCTCCGTGCTGGTAGGGGGACATGGTGCCGGGGTCCACATTCAGGTAGGGGTCGAGCTTCTGGATAGATACGCGCAACCCCCGACTCTTGAGCAAACGCCCGATAGCCGCAACGCTGATGCCTTTGCCGACCGATGAAACGACACCGCCGGTGACAAAAATGTATTTCGCCATGCTCCTGATCTCTCCTTGTTTACCTTGAAACAGCCAGTGTCAGCAACGCTCCCCAATCCCGTGTCTCCCCCGATCCACTCCCCACAACCCCAGGCGTTCTGGTTGGTCTGGATCGGGTCAGGTTTGGATAGTACCACGGATTATAGATAGTATACCGAATCAACGGGGTATCCAGGCCATTCTGGATTACTGGAAGATTAAACCATGCTCGAACGTGTCAGTACGGGAAGAAAGCATGTGGGTCGGACCTTGCTGGTTGGCCCGACCCACACAATAGCCGTTTCTTCATACCGGAACCCGTAAGTAAAGTCTCAACATACCCTTTAACCAGATTGACCAGATTGAAATGCTTTTCGCCAGACCATCCTACCTATAAGAACGGTGGGGGAGGGTTCTTTTCGCACAGGTAGTATCACTTCGGTCGAGCAAAGCCTTCCCCGCGAGGCGGGAGCAGACGGGCGCGAAACCGCGGTCTTCCCATCCCCCTTCGTATCCTTCCCTATGACATTCCAGATGGCTGCATGAGGATCAGGCGGGCTTCGGTGCCTTCCGCGGGAGACTCGACGGAGTCAGGGTGACCTTCTCCTGGAAGACGATATCCCTGACCCCCAGTTCGTTGGTAAAGGCTTCCAGAGGGAGCAATTCCCGGTCGGGCAGGTGCGGCCCGGCGTAGTGCATCGGGATGACGACGCGGGGTTCTATCTGGCTGATAACCCCCGCAGCCTCGGCGGGGCCGATGGTTTCGCCCCCTCCCACCGGGACAAAGAGGACATCCACATTCCCGATTTCTTCTAACTGGCTCTGGGTCAGGTCGTGCCCAAGGTCACCCAGGTGGCAGTAGTTCACATCATCCATGCGGATGACGTAGACGGTGTTGTAGCCGCGGGTCGTTCCCTGCGTTTTATCGTGGTAGGTGCGAACCCCTTGAATGAACACCCCGCGCACTTCATATTCGCCCGGCCCGTCAATCAAAAACACCTGGTCACGCACAGGGCGAACCGCAGCCGTGTGGCTGTGGCCGGGGTGAGCGTGGCTCACCGTGACAATATGGGCCGTCGGGCGTCCGATATCGAGGCCGACCGAACGGTCGTAGGGGTCGCACAGGACAATGCCATCCCGCCGCGCAGGCGGAAGCAGGCATGCCCCAGATAGGAAATATCAGCCATGGTGGTCGTGGTCCTTGCCAGTTTGTTTCGTCTTCATGCTTTCATTCGTTTATTCGTCTGAAAAGGCCGGTTCTTCGTCCTCTTGCATAGCATCCAATGTTTCGCCATCAGTCGTTATGTCGGTGGGCGATACCGTTGGAGCCGTCAGGGCTTGCGCCCGAATCAGCGTTTCGATTTCTCTGGTGAGCGCCGGGTTCTCCTTCAAGAAGCGCTTGACATTCTCCCGCCCCTGCCCCAGGCGGTCTTCGCCAAGGTAGAACCACGCCCCGCTCTTGCGAAGAATGTTCATCTTCAAGCCGACATCGAGGATATCGCCCTCGTAGGAGATACCTTCGTTCGCCATAATATCGAATTCGGCCTGGTAAAAGGGCGGAGCCACCTTGTTCTTGACGACTTTAACGCGTGACCGAAGCCCGATGGGTTCGTCTCCCTGTTTATACGTTTCAATCCGCCGAATGTCCATCCGAACCGAGGCAAAGAACTTGAGCGCCTGACCACCCGTGGTCGTCTCTGGCGAACCAAAGAAAACCCCGATTTTCATACGCAGCTGGTTCAGAAAGATGACCACGGCGCGGCTCTTGCTGATGGGGCCGGACATCTTGCGCAGGGCCTGGCTCATCAGCCGGGCCTGTGCACCAGGCAGCGAATCGCCCATCTCGCCTTCGATTTCGGCGCGGGGCACCAGTGCCGCGACCGAGTCAATCACGACCACATCCACGGCGTTGGAACGAACCAGCATATCACAAATTTCAAGCGCCTGTTCGCCGGTGTCTGGCTGCGAGATGAGCAGGTCATCAATATTGACCCCACACAGGGTCCCGTAGACCGGGTCGAAGGCGTGTTCAGCATCAATGAAGGCAGCAATCCCCCCCCATTTTCTGGGCCTGGGCAATAATATGCTGCGCCAGGGTCGTCTTTCCGCTGCTCTCCGGGCCATAGATTTCTACCACCCGGCCCCGCGGCACCCCGCCAATGCCAAGGGCGATATCCAGGCCGATGGAGCCAGTGGGGATGGAATCTATTGCCAGGCGCGTGCTGGCCTCTCCCATCCGCATAATCGAACCTTTGCCAAATTTGCGGTCAATCTGGGCAATGGCGGCGGTCAGGGCCTTTTCTTTTTCCGGCGACATGCTCATACCTTGCTCTCCCTATCACTCGTTTCTAGACGTACTCTACTACACCCCTGGAACGCTGTCAATCGGCGCAACCTGATCGGCGCAACCAGGATAGAAGTAGTATAGCACTTACGTTCTTTTCCGGCAAGGGGCGACCAGTTCCACTGATGCCAGCGACGAGCGATAGGTGACAGGTGACCGGTGATGAGCCAGTGCGGCTCTGTTGCACCGCACCCAGAGTGAACGGATTCGCCCATACCTGACCGAACACCAGAAGCATGGTAGAATAGCGAACGATGCAACGCGTTTTCGCACACCTTGGAACCATGGAGGGCATACCTTGCCTGGTCGTCTCAACAACCCCGCTTCGCCGTTCGTGGTGCTGGCTCCACCGGGGCTTTTCCCCTCCGCCTCCCCCGGCGCATCGCTGGCAACACCCTATGGACCGGTCCAATACTACCAGAGCGGTGAGCACCGTGAGGGCGGTGAGGGCGGTGAGCACCATGGGAACGATAGGATAACCTGGCTGGCACCGGCTCCCCCACGAGCGCTCATCTACGGAGCAAAAGAGATGGGGTATGAGCGGGTGGTCGAGGTGCTGCCCCTGCGGGCTGTCAACTGGCTGCTGGAACCGGGGGACCTCCTGGTGCCCGACCACCTGGTTGACCTGACCCACGGACGCGATATGACCTTCTTTGTCGGGAAGGGATACGGCTTTCTTCCGCAACACCCCCCCTTCTGCCCGGTGGTGCGGGACGCGCTGATAGCGGCGGGGCATCAGGTCGTCGCCGAGGTGCCTCTTGCCGAGCGTCCCCGCATCTTTGTCCGCGGCACCTATGGAGCTGTGGTCGTTGAACCCGAATCCGCCCCCGAATCCGCCCTTCGCCAGGCCGGTACCCTCTGGGGAGCCGATGCCATCGGCAGCCGGGGGGTGCCAACGAGCTTCCTGTCCCGCGAACTGGAACTCTGCTATGCGCTGCTTGGCTACGTCCAGGGGGGCAGTCCCTCGGCAGCGCCCCCCCCGCTCCTGACCCAGGTGCTCCGGGTGCTCCAGGCAGCCGCGCATCTCCTGCCCCCCGACCGCGCCTGCCCGTGTGCCCGTGCGATGCATTCGACGCGAGAACGTGGTATCATTGATGATGACTGGCACACCTGGGTCGTGCCAGCACCAGGTGAGAAGTGGCGCACGCCGATGGAGCCTTCTGAACCATTTTGAACTCATATGCCCATCAAAAAAACACCGCAACAGGCCAGGCTGAACCTGTGTCTTCTGCTCGTCGTGACCTTCCTGGCAATACTCCTTCTGGGGGTACTCATCGTCGGGGTTTTTCTGGTCGTCGTGCTGAAACCAGGCGCAGAAGAAACCACCCCTGCTCCGGCCCGTGAAACCCCACAGCCTGGCAGGAGCATCAGCCTCCCGACCTCGACCCCGACTCCGCTGGTCGCCTCCCAACCCTTTTCCCTCAATACCGCCACCGTCGGGAATATCACCGAGGTTCGCCAGATGACCGAGGGCAAAGTGGGGGTCGCCCAATACGCGCCAGATGGTCATCTCATCGCCATCGCGATGGGGAATGACCTGCTCCTCTACGACCCCCTGAACCAGGTCATCCTTTCGACCCTGAAAGGACACACCGGAGCGGTCAATGCGCTGGCCTTCTCGCCCGTGCTCGACCAGGGCATGCCCACGCTGCTGGCGTCTGGCGCAATGGACGAAACCTCCCTGCTGGTGTGGGATGTGCAGACCGGGCGCTCCCTCTGGCGGCTCGAAGGGCACACCGGGTGGATACGCAGCCTGGCATTCTCCCCCGATGGCAGCCTGCTGGCTTCTGCCAGCACCGACCGGACCATTCGGGTGTGGGATGTGCAGCAGGGTGGGACTATCCACACCCTGACCGGGCATACGGATATGGTCAGCGGCGTGGCATTCAGCCCCGATGGGAGCCTGCTGGCCTCAACTTCCCGCGATGGAACCGTGCGGCTCTGGGAGGTTCGGACGGGCACCCCGGCGTCGGGCAGCACCGACGACCCAGCGGTGTTCTTTGCCATCACCCCCGATGCGCCCGGCGGGAAGCCTGTCTGGACAACGGGGATAGCGTTCAGCCCCGACGGGTCGCGCCTGGCAGTCGGGGCTACCGACGCCGTCGTGCGGGTGCTGGCGCTCCCGGACGGTCGCCTGCTCCAGACGCTCACCGGCCACACCGCCCTGGTCACCATCCAGGGAGTTGCCTTTAACCCCGACCCCGGCGAAACGACCCTGGCAAGCGCCAGTCAGGATGGGACGGTCCGGCTGTGGGACGCCGAGCGGGGCACCCTCCGGGGCGTGCTCGACCACCGGGGACTGCCGGTAGTGGGGCTTTCCTGGCACCCCGGTGGCACGTTGCTGGTCACCAGCAGCGATGTCAGCGGCACCGTGCTGGTGTGGGACGCCGAGCGGGGCACCGTAGAAGAACGCTTGCCCATTGCCCAGGGTCCCCTGGTTGCTCTGGACTATTCACCCGATGGGAGCGTTCTGGCAACGGGAGGCGCGAACGGCACCCTGCGCCTGCACATGCTCGCCCGCGACCACCAGGTCAGCCTGGCAAACGCGTCTCGCACCTCCCAATCGCTGGCCTTCCTGAGCCGTACCGAACTCGTGATTGCCACCAGCAGCGACCCCGGCAGCGTGGTGCGGTTCGACCTTGAGACCCGAACGAGTGTCCCCATCCTGCGCGACCTGGGAGGTCAGGCGCTTCAGGTTGCCATCAGCCCGGACCGCAGCCTGGTCGCCGCTGGCGGTAGCGACCAGACGGTAACGGTGTGGGATATCCGGCATGATCGGCAGGGGCACGTTCTGGAGGGGCCGGGCGGGAACATCTCAGCGCTGGCCTTTGACCACAGCAGCACGCGCCTGATCGTCAGCTATGACCAGGCCAGCCGCACCACCGCAGAACCCGACGCGCCATCGGAGGGTGCGGTCCTGGCCGTCTGGGACGTAACCAGCGGCCTGCTCCAGTATACGCTGCACGGGCACGAGAACACCATCACCAGCGTGGCAGCCCATCCGGGCCGGCCATTGCTGGCAAGCACCAGCCTCGATGGAACCCTGCGGCTTTGGGACCTTGACCTTGCAGGGGAGCACCCCGGAACCGAACGCCACCGCATTGAGGCAGACGAGGAGCAGGAGCGGTTTACCAGCGTGGCCTTCGCCCCCGACGGGCAACTGATGGTCACGGGGAGCGCCAGCGGGCAGGTGCAGTTCTGGAGCCTGGAACCGCTTGAAATGGTTCATACGCTGGACATCGGGGGGGGGAGCGTGCTGGCGCTGGCCTTCCGCCCAGATGGAAAACAACTGGCCGTGAGTTCACGGTTCGGCGGTTTGCGGTTGTTTGAGCAACGAGGAAAGGAGCACCCATGAACAATATTTTTCGCCTGATACTGGTCAGCCTGCTCACTATTCTCACGACGTGCAGTCTTTCGACTCGCACCCCTGACCCATCTGACCCATCCGAACCATCTAGCCCACCCGGCTCACCTGACCTGCCCAACTCACCGACGCTCCCAGTGCCCACCGAAACATCCGGACTACCCACCCTCACGGCCCCATCTGTGACGGTCACACTGCCCCTGACCCCGACCGGAGCAACCGAACCCCCGACGACCACCCCGGAGCGGCTCAGTGCTCAACACGCGCCACCCGTCACGGAAACGAGCGTGAGCACCCTTCCGGCCCCACTCCTCTTCCTCACCACCGATGGGCAGGTTGCGCGGCTCGAAATGGGTGGAACCGGGAGAACGGATAGAACCGATGGAACCGGTGGGATGGCGAAAACCGCCGTGGTGACCGTTACGAACGAGCCGGGGCGGGTGGTCGAGTTTGCGGTCTCCCCCACGACCGGTGCCCTGGCCTGCCTGGTTGAGATGGCCTTGACAGGCGAACCGGCCACGCCGGGCGAAAACGGAACGGAACGTCTCCTGGTCTACCTTGCTGCCGACGGGCAGCAGCGGCGCGAGGTGTTTCACGGGCCGCTCAGTTCCCCGCTCTTCCTGGCCGACGACGAGAGTATCCGCGAGCTTGACCCGAACAGCACCGGCCAGCGCATCGCCTATCGCGTGGGGTCCCCGCTGCCCGATGTTCCGCCGGAGCGGGCGGGCCGGGCGTCTTCGAATCCTACGACATCGGGATGTGCCCCGTCTGCCTCCAACCCGACGCAGGCCCTGCCCCGGACAGAACCCGGTATCGGCCAGAAGCGCTTTCCCCGGATGGAACCCGCCTCCTGCTGCATGCCGCGGGAACACCGGCGGGAGGTACCCTCGCTATCTATCAGCCGGACGGGTCGCTGACCCCCCTGCACCAGGCACCGCCACCCGTCCACCCCCTCCCGCTGCCCCCCCGCGGGAGCGCCGCGTGGAGCCAGGATGGCAGCACCGTCTACGTAGCAGTGACAGCCGCCATGACGGTGACGACCGCAGGGGATGCCCCATCAGGGACACAGGATGTCCCTGTGCCAACGGGGCTATGGCGGGCCGATGCAGCTACCGGAGTGGCCGAACTGGTCTTTGACGGCAGCGCCGATGGAACCCCCATGCAAGTGGCCTACCCCCACCCGATGCCCGATGGGCAGGTTGCCCTGTTTCTGGCACCAACCACGCCGCTTCCTCCCCAGGCAGGAGAGGGAACCCCGCCATCCTTCACGATGTACCGCGTGGCCTCCGATGGCAGCGGCGACCCGGTGGCCGTGCGCCATGACCACCATCCGATTCGCCAGGTGCTCTGGGCACCGGATGGGAGCGGGGCCGTTGTTGAGGTCGAAACCGCAGGGAGCGCACCGGGCGACCACCCGGCATCGCGCCTGCTCTGGCTCAGGGCCGACGGAGGCGCAGCGGTCGAACTTCCAGCGCAGGGATATGCGCCGGGCGGAACCATTCAGTGGGCTTCATCATCGTCCACATAGTCCACCTGCCAAACCCACAGGGTCGCATCATCCGACGCCGATGCGAGCATCTGCCCATCCGGCGACCACGCCACCCGGTAGACATAGCCGGTGTGGGAGGCGAGCCGGTGGATCGAAGTTCCATCCAGCGCGTTCCAGATACGTATCGTCGTGTCGTCTGACGCCGAAGCCAGATGCACCCCATCCGGTGCCCAGGCCACGCCCCGCACCCGGTGCTGGTGCTCGTCCAGCACCCGCCGCGGCTCGTCATCCTCGATGTGTATATGCCACACACGGACGGTCCCATCATTCGATGCCGAAGCCAGGTGTCTCCCATCCGGTGCCCAGGCCACGCCATTGACGTGGTTGGTGTGCCCCTCAAGCGTGCGGGTCAGCGTTCCCGCTTGCGCCTCCCAGAGCTGCAAAGTCCCTCCCCACCCTCCGGTTGCCAGCGAGCGACCATCGGGCGACCAGGCCACACACCACAGCCCGCGGCGGTGCCCGACCCGGCTCCACTGAAGCGAGCCATCCCGAATGCGCCAGACCCGCAACGTGCCATCCCGCGATACCGACGCCAGCATCCGCCCATTGGGAGACCACGCCACATGATAGACCCCATCGGTATGGCCTTCCAGCACCCGTGTCAGGGTCCCGTGCTCGGCCTCCCACAGTCCGATGGTGCCATCGCCCGATGCCGAGGCAATCAGCACCCCGCCGGGCGACCAGGCTACATCCAGCACCCACGCCGTGTGGTAGGCCAGCACCTGGAGCAAAGCCCCATCGGAGACCCGCCAGATACGCACCGTTTCGTCGCTGGATGCCGACGCCAGCAAACCGTTGTGCGGCTCCCACGCCACGCCCCACACCCGGTCAATGTGGCCCTTGAGGGGGCGCAGCGGCACGAGCCGGGCGACCGGTCGTCGGGGGGGGTGGGGCTGGCTCAGAGATAGCCGCCAGCAACCGCCGTAGGGCCGGGGCATCGGCTCCGGTGCCAACTGGTCGGGCCGCGTCATCACAGAAATCGTTCATCGTGAGAGATTATAGCATATCACCACCGGCCCGCCGGCCCACCGGCCCATCAGTCCGTATGCTGGTGGAAATGTGGTATACTGGCGGCGATGATAGCAGGAGAGAGTAAGCATGAGAGACCAGGACCAACGATTACCTCGTGAAACCCCGTCGAAGGGTCGGTTTGGCTGCTACGGCGGGCGCTATATGCCCGAAACGCTGATCCCATCGGTGACCGCGCTGGAAGAAGCCTATGCCGCGCTCCGTGATGACGCGGACTTCTGGAAAGAGTTCAACGACCTGAACCGAACCTATGTCGGTCGGCCAACACCGCTCACCTTTGCGCGGCGGCTGACGGAATACTGCGGCGGGGCGCGTATCTACCTCAAGCGCGAAGACCTGGCCCACACCGGTGCCCACAAAATCAACAATGCCCTGGGGCAGGGCTTGCTGGCAAAGCGTATGGGCAAGCAGCGCATCATTGCCGAAACCGGCGCCGCCAGCACGGCGTTGCTACTGCCACCGTGTGTGCGCTGCTCGGCATCACGTGCGTCGTCTATATGGGCGACGAAGATATGGCCCGCCAGCGCCCCAACGTCTTCCGCATGCGGATACTCGGCGCAGAAGTGCGCAACGTGAGCAGCGGAAGCCGCACCCTGAAAGACGCCATCAACGAAGCACTGCGCGACTGGGTCACCAACCCCGACAGCTACTACCTGCTCGGGTCGGTCCTTGGACCCCACCCCTACCCGACGATGGTGCGCGACTTCCAGAGCATCATCGGGCGCGAAGCCCGCCAGCAGATGCAGGAGGCCACCGGTACCCTGCCCGACGTGGTGATTGCCTGCGTGGGGGGCGGCTCCAACGCCATGGGCATCTTCCATGCGTTCCTGGAAGACACCGGGGTCGCGCTGTGCGGTGTGGAGGCCGGGGGGCGCGGTCGGAGCCTGGGTGACCACGCGGCGCGCTTCTTCGATGCCCGCGTTGGCGTGCTCCAGGGGACTTTTTCCTACGTCCTCCAGGACGGCGACGGCCAGATTGCGCTGACCCACAGCATCTCCGCCGGGCTGGACTACGCCAGCATCGGGCCCGAACACGCCTGGTTGCACGACACCGGGCGGGCCAGCTACACCAGCGCCAGCGACACCGAAGCGCTCGACGCCTTCCAGAAAATTTCGCAGCTTGAGGGCATCATCCCCGCGCTGGAAAGCGCCCACGCCATTGCCGAAGCTATCAAGCAGGCTCCCACCATGCGCCCCGACCAGACCATCCTGGTGAACCTTTCGGGACGCGGCGATAAAGACATCTTCACGGTCGCGGATGCCCTGGGAGCGCAGATTTGATTTCCTGACCCTCCTGCTTTCCCCGCTACGCCTTCACCACCTGGGGAAGGTATTCCGTGCGCGGTGGTAGATGCTCTTCAGGCTGGTAATGAACGCCTGGCGGATACGCACTAGGTCGCGCAGCGTGAGCGACGTATTATCAAGCTGACCGCTGCGGACCCGTTCATCAATGATCCCATTGACCAGTTGCTCAAGCGTCTGGTTGCCACCGTTTCCACCCTTCTGCCCCTGCCCATTTTCCGCCGCACCCGACGCAACCAGCTTGCCGTTCTGAACCTTGGCCCGCACCGTGGCCTCAACAGAATCTGCCAGCATCAAGATACCCTGTTCGCGGGTCCAGGGTTCCGGGCCGGGGTAGCGAAAATCCTTCGGGTTCACCGTGTCGTGCTGGCGGAGCGCCAGTTGGTAGAAATGCCCCACCAGGCCGGTGCCGTGGTGCGTGGCGATGAAATCCACAATCTGGTCGGGCAGGCCGGCCGAGCGGGCCATCTTGATGCCCTCCCGCACATGGTCAATGATAATCTCCGCGCTGGTATAGGGGTCGAGGTCATTATGGACATTCTCGCGCCCCATCTGATTATCGGTGAAGAAGAACGGGCGCAGAGTTTTGCCAATATCGTGATAGTAGGCACCGACCCGCAACAAGAGCGCATCGGCCCCCACCACATCCGCTGCGGCCTCGGCAAGGTTTGCCACGGCAATGCTGTGGTAATAGGTGCCGGGCGCTTCGTGAATAATCTTCCGCAGCATGGGTTGGGCCGGGTGCGACAACTCCATCAGCTTGAGCGGGGTGACCACCCCGGCAATATTCCCGACGATATTGAATAACCCCAGCGAAAGAATGGCCGACAACCCCCCGTTCGTGCCGCTGAAGATGAGCATCGTCAGCCATTCATCCTCACACAGGCCGCCGGTGTTGAACATACAGAAGGATGTTTGGGTCATGGTCGTCATCGCCGCAATCCCCAGTCCGGCCAGCAGAAAGGTGAGCGAGCGGTCGGCTCCGCGCACCGCAAAGACGGCAACGGTGCTCCCGGCCATCATTGTGACAGTCATCGAGAGCGCCGCATTATCGAGCACGCCAACCACAATGCTCAAGAGCATCGCCGACGAAAGCGCAATAGGCAGGTTGAACACCACCGCCAGCACCAGGATGGTGGTAGACAGCGGAAAGGCGTAGGCCTGGTCGGGCCACACCGACTGGAGCAGGCGGGCAATGATTGCCGTGACAATCAGCGCCACGGTGATCACCAGCAGTGGGCGAGGCTGCCGGATGATATCCTTCTGGAGAAAGGCCAGATAGAGCATAAAGATGAGCGAAAGCAGCCCGCTCAGCACCCCCACTCCGACCAGCGAGAGCCGGTTCAAGCGCCGGGGAAGCGCCCCGGTGGCGCGGGCCTGCTCGACGATTTCCGGCGTAATCAAGTCGCCCTCGCGCACAATGCTCGCCCCGGTCTGAATATTCACCCGGACTGGCTCCACGGCCTCGCGGGCTTCTTTCTTGCGCTTCTGGGTAGCTTCTTCATCCAGCACGCGGTTGACCCGCAAAAAAGTAGAAATAAACGCCGAAACCAGATTGCGCTGCGGTTGGGTGAGATAGTTGGTCCACGATGGGAGCACCACCTCCCGAATCTGCTTCAGGCTCTCTTCCGTCAGTTCATAGTCATACCGCTCCATCGCCCGGTCATAGAGGCTGAGGGTCTTCTTCCGAACGTTGTTCCATTCCTCATCATCGAGGGATATCACCATCTCTGCCAGTGTGTCCGAAAGCACCCCGGTGGCCTGGGATAGTTCCGTCAGGTTTTCCAGCTCTTCTTCGTCACTCAGGGTCGGGTCCGTATGAACGCTGGTGATGGTCGTCAGCAGTTCGTCCAGTTGCGTCCGCTGTTTCGACGGCAGCTCAAAATCCACGGCATAGACAAAATTCTCTGGCCGGGCTTCGGCCTGGGCCCGCGCCGAGGCCGTCCGGACCTCGCTGATGTATTCGGCACTGCGCCGCGCCTGGATACTGGCCGGACTGGGGGACCCCACTTCGAGCGCCCCCGTATCGTTGGGCAGGTGCAGCGCCATCGCCACCCACAACCCGACCCCCAGGAGCAACCCGGCCAGGAACACCCGGTAGCGATACCACCACGGTCGCGGCTGGTCTTTCTGATGAACGTTTCCCTTCATCTCCGGGGCCTTTCCCAATACATGCCTGGTCATTGGCGTTCCCCTTTCATGGCCGGTGATGAGCAAGTGGGGATGCAGCACCCCGCACCCATGTGAACCCAACAATGGGTCCCTCCCCATCACCAGACTGATGATAGCTTCGGTCTCACAGGCGGACCCGCCGCGGGAACACCCGTTGTTTTTCCGCGGCAATGATTGCCCGTATCTGCCCGACTGCTTCGTCGAGCCGGTCTTCGTGGTTGACCACCACGTAGTCGAACCCCGGCACCTGGGCAAGCTCGTCGTGGGCCAGCGCCAACCGCCGCTCAATCTCTTCGGGAGAGTCGGTCCGGCGCATCGTCAGACGGTGGCGCAGTTCGTCCAGAGAACCAGGCGCAATGAAAATCATCACGGCCTCTGGCGCAATGCGCCTGATAGTCGCGGCCCCATCCACATTGATACGCAGAATCGTATCGCGCCCGCTCTCCAGGGACCGGCGCACCTCGGACTTCGGGATACCACGGTAGTGCCCATAGACCATGGCCCATTCGAGCAATTCTTCCTGGTCCATCATCGCCTCAAAATCCCGCTTGCTGACAAAGTGATAATCAATGCCATCAACTTCGCCGGGGCGTTGGGGCCGGCTGTTGAAGGTGACGACGAAGTGGAAGGGAAACCCCAGTTCTCGCATCCGCATCAGAACCGAGTCCTTCCCCACCCCGGACGGGCCAGACAGGACTACCAGGAGCGGTACGGGGGGGCCTCCATCAAGAATCGGGTTCATGCTGAGATTCGTCATGAGTGATATGTGGTATCCTTATTGGTACTGATACTGGCACTGGTATTGATAAAGCTGATACGTTTGACAGGTTTGATACGAGCGAACGCGAATAACTGAAATTGATTCCAGATGTACTTCGATGCATTGACGCTGGCAGCCATAACCGACGAGCTACGAACCACCATCCTGGGCGGGCGTATTCAGCGGGTGTTGCTCCCCGATGCCCTGAGTATCGGGTTGGAGGTGTATGCCCACCGGCAGCGCCACCAGTTGCTTGCTTCGGTCCACCCGCAACTGGCGCGGGTCCACCTGGTCGGCGGGAAACTTTCCCGCGGGGTAGAACAACCCACGCCCCTGCTCTTGCTGCTGCGGAAATACCTTGCTGGCGGGCGCATCGTTGCCATTGACCATCCCCCCCTGGAGCGAATCCTTATCCTCACCGTCAGTATAGTCAAAGAAGCCGAGTTACGCAACTCCCTGGAACGGGAATGCCCGCACGAGACGGAAGACGCCCCGGACCCGGCCACCCCCCCCCTGGAGACACGGGTTCGGCTGATGATCGAAACCATGGGCCGATGGAGCAATATCATCCTGGTGGATGAGGAGGACATCATTCTGGAAAGCATCCGGCGGGTCAATGCCCAGATGAGCCACCGCGTGATATTGCCGAAGGTTGCCTATGCCGGGCCGCCGCCCCAGAACAAGCGCGACCCGACGATGGCGAACGCCGGGGAGATGAGCGACCTGATTGCCAGAGAACCAGACCTGGTCCGGGCGCTGGTCGGGGGCTATGGAGGGGTTTCTCCACAGGTTGCGCGGGAGGTGGTGCACCGGGCAGCCCAGCAGGTCCCGACGCAATCCCCGGTGGTGGCAATCCAACCCGGCCGCAATGAACGGGTTTCGCTGCGGGCACTGGCAGCCTGCCTGCGCGACCTCTGGACGGCTCCGTGGGAACCTTCGCTGGTGCCCAACCCCAATGAGCCAGGCCCGGCAGGACCGCAGGCCTATGCGCCCTACCGCATCACCCATATGGCGGGGGCACAGCCGCAGGCCAGTATGAGCGCGGCGCTGGAAACGTTCTACGCCGCCCACCAGGATTTGACCGCGCACCACCAGCGCCGCGAGGCCGTTCAGGAACAGCTTGGTGCGGCTCGTGCCCGGCTGGAGCGCCAGCTTGACCAGCTCCGGACCGAACAGGAACGCACCCGCAACCTCGACCAGGTGCGGTGGGAGGGGGAAATGATTTTCGCCTTTTTGCACACCCTCGCACCCGGTCAGGAGACGCTGGAGGTGGAGGGAACCACGATTGCGCTGGACCCCGACCGCACCCCGGTCGAATGTGCCCAGGAGCGCTTCCGTCGCTACGAGAAGGCAAAGAGCGGAGCCGTACACGTAGCGGAGCGGCTGCGAGACACCGAAACGCGCCTGGCCGGGCTAGAACAGTTGTCGGCGCTGCTTGATGTGGCCGACGAGCGCGAGCAGATAGAACAGATTGCGCGGGAGGCAGAAGCCCAGGGGTATCTTGCGGCAACCCGCCAACCAGCAGGACGGAAGAAGGCGCAAGCGGGCAAGCGCCAGAAGAAGAAGCTGCCACCATCCCCCCGCATCCGACCGCTGCGCCTGATATCAAGCGACGGCTTTGCGCTCTACGTGGGGCGCAGCGCCGAGCAGAATGCCGAGGTAACCTTTACCATCGGGCGGCCCGACGACCTATGGCTGCATGCTCGCGCCATCCCCGGTGCGCATGTCATTGTGCGCACGGCAGGGAGGGAGGTGCCCGAAGCGACCCTGGAAGAGGCAGCGGGCTTGGCAGCCCACTTCAGCCGCGGTCAGGCAGAAGCACGCGTCGAGGTAGACATCGCCCGCCGCAAGAGCGTCCGCAAAATCCCCGGTGGGCCGCCGGGGTTGGTCACCTACCACGCCGAACGGACGCTGCGGGTTGCGCCGCGACCACCGTGGGGGCGGTGACGAGTGATGGGTGACGGGTGACGAGTGATGGGTGACGAGTAACGAACGGTTGGGAGGAAGATAGCGCATGATGGAGTATTATATCTATAGCTGTGGGACCGGACCGGTGTGCGACACCTGCTGGGTCCGGGCGACCCACGAAGGGCAGGAACGGTGCGACCCCGCCATCCTCGCGGGGTTGAAGATACGCGAGTGGGTCCACGATACGGTCCATTCGCTGGGACTGGAGCGTTCTGGCGACCGGCTGGCACTGCTGGTGACCGGGCTGGTCCCGACAGAAGGCGGTAACATCCAGCAGAAGCGCCATTCTTCGCTGGCCTGCATTGGCTCCGACGCCCCGGCCGACGAAGCAGTGCTGCGGGGCATCGCCGCGGCGTCCCTGCGGGGAAACCTCAACAACCTGATAGACCAGGCTATTCTGCCCGACCCCGACACGAGCGGGACCGGCTTTCGGGTTGCCAGGAGCCTGGTTGACCAGTTGTCGGGGCTGCGCGCTCAGGATAGCATCCCGCTCATGATATCGGACGCGTTCATCGGGCAGAACCACCACACCCTCCGGGGCAACCTGGCGCGGGTGCTCGACATGCATACGCTCCCCCCGGCGGAAGGGCCGCTGGTGGTCGTGACCGAAGGGGTTGCGCCAGAGGTGCTGGAACAGGCCGGGGTCTGGCGCAGCCTGACCGACCGCTACGCGGCCGATGACGGTGATGCCCCCCAGGTCTGGCAACCGATTCTGGGGCGACGCCTGAACCTGAGCCGGCGCGATTTGCGCGGGGTTGACCTGAAGCACATCAGCCTGCGCGGGGCCGACCTGACCTACGCTGACCTGACCGCCAGAGACCTGGAGGGCGCAGACCTGCGCGAGGCCGACTTGCGCCACGCCAACCTGAGCGAAACAAGCCTGTGCCGCGCCAACCTGAGCGGGGCCGACCTGCGCCACGCCAACCTGTATGGAGCCGATTTGCGTTCTGCCGACCTGTCGGGGGCCAACCTCTGGTGGGCTAAACTGAACGGAGCCGTGTATAACCCCGAAACCCGGTGGTCGTTCATCCACCGGATGTTGTCCGGGGCCGTGCAGAAATATCGCTAGCGAACATTCGCGGAAGACAGAAAATGGAAAAACGGAAATAAGGGGGCTACGATGTCTCTTCTACTGCTATCATGGCTGGACCGGGTACCGGGGGATGTGCGCCAGGTGGTGCGCGAACGGGTGGGGTTGCTGCCGTTCTTCGGGGTTATCCTGAACTTCCGTCGCAGCGTTGCCGTGTTTGCAGAATGGTGGCCGCTGGTGCTGCCGCTGCTCGTATGGGTCGGCTGGCGCACCTACCGTGGCGAACGGCGCGAGATGCTACGAGAGCAAGAACTACGGCTGGGGACGCATCCACCGGTTCGGGCAAAGACCCGAAAGATCCCAGAAACATCCGGAGACCGGAAAGCCGCAAAAGCCACGAAAGCCCACAGGATAGCCATACAGCGGGAGAGACTCCCCCCCGTTGCATAATACCGCTCCCTGTGGTATCATCGTAGTAGGCTCTGCCCTGTACGTGAGGTGGTATTTGTTTCGGGCCAACACAGTACCAAATGGGAGCCTCGTGCTAAAGTGAAGGACACGGCGGGCCGTGGAGTTCACGGACGGGCACCCACCTGCTTTTCGCAGGTTCGAAACAAACCCATCTCACGACAGCGGTGGAGCTTTACCGGAGCGCAAAGCGTGCGTGGTCTATGCTCTACCTCTTCTACGGTCCCGATGAGTTTCTTCGCAGTGAAGCCGTCGCAGCACTGCGGGCCACCCTACCGACAGACACGGCAGACCTCAACTGCGCCACATTCGATGGGCGCAAGCTCAACCTGACCGACCTGCGCGTGGCGTGCGAAATCCTCCCCTTCCTGGCCGAACACCGCTTGGTCGTCGTGACCGACGCCCTGAAGTACCTCAAAGCCGGCAAGCCCCGCGACGATTTTCGGGCGTTCCTTGAAGAAGTCCCCCCGACCTGTCACCTGGTCCTGGTCGAAAGCGAGACGGTGGACCGGCGCAACCTGCTCTTCTCCTACCTGAAGCAGCATGGGCAGGTGCAGGAATGCGTCCCGCGGCAGGGGGAAGATCTCTCCCGATGGCTCACGAGCCAGGCGACCGCGCTCGATGCCCGGCTCAATTGGGACGCGGCGCACCACCTGGTAGAATACGTTGGCACCGACAGCCGCTCCCTGGTGACTGAACTGACCAAACTGGCTTGCTTCGTCGGGCGTGGCGGGCGTATTACCACCGAAGTGGTCTCTACCCTGGTCCAGGATGAGCACGAGCACCAATTGTTTGCCTTCATTGACCATCTGAGCCAGCGCGATGGCGGACGGGCGTTGGGAAGCCTCCGGGACCTCCTGGCCGAACGGCAGGCTCCCACCTATATCCTGTTTATGCTGGCCCGGCAGGTGCGTATCCTGCTGGCGACGAGGGAGATGGCGGCCCACCGCATGCGCCCGGACGAGATAGCCACCCACCTCCACCAGAAGCCCTTTGTCGTGCGAAAAGCGCTCGAACAAGTGCTCAGGTTTCGCACCGACGAACTGGAGACTTTCCACCACCGCCTGCTCGAACTCGACCACGCTAGCAAGACCGGGCGGGTGCTGGTGGAACCGGCCCTGGAAGTGCTGGTCATGGACGTGTGCGACGGGTAGGGGCAGACAGCGGCAAGCAGCGATGGCCGCCCGACTGACTACCCCCCTTGCAGGGACAGGTTGAACTTTCTCATCAGCCGCGACTTGCGGCGGGCCGCATTGTTCTTGTGGATAATCCCTTTCACCGCGGCCTTATCCAGCCTGATGATAGCCGCACGCACGGCTTCTTCGTCCGGGGTGCCGCTCAGGATAGTCTGCTCCGCCTTTCGGATGAGCGTCTTGACCTGTGATTTGTACATCTGGTTTCGTAGCCGCCGGTGTTCATTCGAACGAATACGCTTTTTTGCTGAACTGGTGTTTGCCAAAGTAATGAACCTCTTTTCCGCTTATCTTCGCCTTCCTGGTCAGGATAACAACGTAACATTATAGCAGAAGGACCTACCCGGTGCAACTATCCTGGCTGGTTTCGCTGACGTCACATCTCCGTCGGGTACGCGGCCCATGGCTCAACAGCCTGGTCGTCATGAGCGGCTATCTCCTGAGTCGGGCAACGGGGTTGCTCCGCGAGGTCGTCATCTCGGCGCAATTCGGCACCAGCGCCGACCTGGGAGCCTATCGGGCCGCCTTCAAAGTGACCGACATGCTCTATATGGTCATCATCGGTGGGGCGCTTGGGAGCAGCTTCATCCCGGTGTTCATCCAGGTCTGGGACCGCGACGGGGCCGCACGAGCCTGGCAACTGTTCAACGCCGTCGTCACCTGGGCACTGACCCTGCTGGTGCTGGCAAGCATCCTCGTCGGGGTGGCGGCTCCATCGCTCGTGCTGCTCTATGGCCCGCAAGACCTGGCCGGGCGCACGCTGAACCTGGAACTGACATCCCACCTGGTACAGCTCTTTTTGCTCTCGCCGCTGCTGCTCGGGTTGGGGGGGCTGGCAATGGCAACCCTGAACGCACGGGACCACTTTGTCCTGCCGTCGCTGGCTCCGGCGCTCTACAACCTGGGCATCATCGGCGGGGCACTGCTGTTCGCACCGTGGTGGGGTATCTGGGGATTGGCGTGGGGCGTCATCATCGGGGCAGGGTTCTACCTGCTGGTGCAGCTTCCGGGCCTGTGGGCCATGGGTATGCGGGTGCGGCCAACGTTCGGGCGCGGTCTGACCGAACTCCGCACGGTTGCGTGGCAGATGGGGCCACGGGTGGTGGGGCAGGCTGCCGCGCAGGTCAGCATCCTGGTGACGGGAGCTTTGACGGCCCGCCTGGTGATGGGAGCCGAGCGGTTGGCCGGGTTGGACTACGCCTATCAACTGATGCTGCTGCCCTATGGCATTTTCTCGCTCAGCTTGAGCACCGTTGCCTTTCCGCGCCTGGCGCGGCTCTTCTCCGAGGGCCGGCAGCACGAACTGGAAGACCGCGTGCGCCGCACCGTGCGCATCATTCTCTTTCTGACACTGCCCGCAATGATAGCGCTGATCGTGCTGGCGGTTCCTCTGGTGCGGTTGCTCTTTCAGCGCGGGGCCTTCGACCAGGTTTCGCTGGCCTACACCGTGATGCCGCTGCCGGGCTATGCAGCAGCGCTGCCGGCCTTCTCCCTCTCTGAAATCCTCATCCGCACCTTCTACGCCCGCCAGCAGACGTGGATACCAGTGCTGGTGGGTATGCTCCAGGTCGGGCTGAACCTGGGGTTGGGCATCCTGGCGCTGCATCTCGGTGGCGGCGTCGGGGCGCTGGCGCTGGCCTTCAGCGTCGCCAACAACCTTGAGGCATGGGTGCTGGCGCGGGTGCTGGCGCGGCAGGGGTCGGGGATATGGCGCGACCGCGGTTTCTGGCGGTCGGTGCGAGCATCGGTGCTGGCAACGCTGGCACTGGCCCTGGTGCTGTGGGCGATGCGGGAGGGATCTATTGCCACCGGGTGGTGGGCGTTCCTGGCGCTCGATGGCGAATATGCCTGGCAGACTGACCTGCTGCCGCTCATCGGGTGGTTGGCGGGGGTCGGAGTGGTAGCGGGCGGGGTCTACGCTGGCGTGGCGGCGGGGTGCGGGTCCGACGAGGCGCGGTGGTTCTGGCAGAAGGGGTGCAAGATGTTCAAACACGTCTAGCGAAGCCATTTCTGGCAGATAATTCTGGTGCCCACACCGATGGTAGTTTCGATGTCCATCTGATCCATCAGGCGGCGCGACCCGGACAACCCGAAGCCGCTTTTGCCAGGAGCCACGGTGTCATCCTGGGCAAGCCCGTTGGCATTGGCAATCCCCGGCCCTTTGTCCTCAAAGATGAGTTCAATGCCGCGCTTGTTGTGAGCGTGAATCTCCCTGATGGTGACATTGCCCTCTTCGGCGTGGACGAGGATATTCCGCGAAAGCTCCGAGGTAGCCGTAGCTATGCGTGCCTGGTCAACCGCACTGAAACCGAGTTTCCGAGCGATTTCTCGTGCTGCCATGCGAGCGGCGATGATGTCCAGGTCGGAACGAATCGAGATGACTTGCAGAGCTTCCGTGCTCATGGCTGTTGATACCAATTGATACCACAGGCTTACAGATGAAGTGCCCCCCTGCCATTATACCGTATGTTCGTTACAAGGATGACGGGCAGGGGACGACGAGCAGACAATGGCGAACAGGCAATGGTGGGCAAGCGATGAGGGCAAATCAATGGCAGGCCAGAATCTGGCGATAGACCGCAAGAAAGCCGGTGCCAAGCTGGTCATAGCCAAAGGTGCGCACCACCTTGTCCCGGCCATGTTCCCCGAAACGACGGCGCAGTTCCCTATCTTCCCCCAGGGCCCGCACATAGGCCGCGTAGCTTGCCACATCGTCACGCGGCGCGAGGAAGCCGTTGTGCCCGTGGTCTACCACCTCCGGCAGGGCGCTGATATGCGTGGTGACGACCGGGCGGCCACAGGCCAGCGCCTCGGCAGGGACGATACCGAAGCCTTCGAGCCGCGATGGGAAGAGCACGATATCGCAGCTCTGATAGGCCGCTACCAGTTCCCGGCGACCGGGCGCACCGATGGGGAACATGCGCGGGTGTGGAGGGGCCAGGTCCTGCCCCTGGAACCCGCTGGTATAGTAGAGCACGTAGTCTTCTGGCAACCGGTCCATAATGCGCGGCAGCAAGTCAAACCCCTTCCGCCGGGTGCGGTTCCCAACGAACAGCAGGCGAATGCGGGCGTTGCTTGGTGGCAGGCCGTCGTCGCGCCGGACCAACCCCGGCGCCGGCACAAACACCTCGGTGTCTATGCCATCGAAGATGAGCACCGTATCGGTCCGTCCGTAGGTCTGCGCTACCTGGCGCTGCGTGAAGCGGCTCACGCAGACAACCACACGGGCCTCGCGGATGGACCAGCCATCATAGCGCGACTCCACCAGGCGGTAGAACATCCGCTGCGCCGGGGAGCTATAGGGGAGCAGGTCAGGGTCGGTGGTCAGGTGATGCACGGTGGTAACCACGGGCAACCCCGACGCCCGCAGCGCAAAGGCCAGCCGCGACCGTCCCTGGACGAGATGAAATCCGCGCCACCACTGCTCCGGCAGGCCACGGGGTATGAGGAAGGGCAGGAAGTTGTAGATTTCGGGCAGCCGGAGCAGTTCGGCCTGTGCCCCGCTGTCTCGCACCGAGCGGGCGATGTTCTGAATGCCGAAATCTACTCCGCCGCGCCCGATGGGAGAAACATAGAGAATACGCATATCACTCGTCACTGAAATCCGCACCGGCCTGCCCGGCTTGCTCGATTTTCTCGCCTTTCTCAACCACAACAAAGTAGCTCCCAGAGCGCATCCAGCCAAAGAGCCAGAGGTCCAGTTCCATCAGTAGGGTGACTGCCTGGAGCGCATAGTAGGTTGCGCCTCGTCGTTCCAGACGCTTCCGCATCCGCTGGCGGGCGCGTATTTCTCGCGCTCCGATGCTCTGATCCCCGACGGTCTGCGCTCCGGTCTGGCCGGCAGTCTGCTGTTCGTTGCAAACCGGCTGGCGCTTGCGGCTCCAACCGTTCCCCCCGACCACCACTTCACCGAGCTTCATCACCACGTGCTCTACCAGGGTGGTGAACAGGCTGTTCCAGAATACCACGCGCACCGGGCGCAACCCGGCCCTGGCAAGCGTATCCTGCACCTCGTCCCAGGTTTCCAGGGCTTTGAGATGGTCGGATTTGCGGCGGGCTTCGCGCTCAAAGTCGTAGAGACCAGCCCGCACCAACGCCTGCCCCAGGTGGCGGCTGAGGTCAATGACCGGCTGGATGGGGGAGCGCTCGCGGGTATTCGAGAAAATGAACATCTGTCCACCTGGCCGCAGCACCCGTGCGGTTTCGCGCAGGTAGGCGTCTATGACTTCCCGCGGGAAGTGCTCCAGCACATCAATGGAAAAGGCTTTATCCAGGCTATCATCCGCAAAGGGCAACACCCGCGAGTCGGCCTTCACCAGCGCCACCCGCTCAACCGCAGCTTCGGCAAAGAGCGTGGCCGGGTCGTTCCCTACCATCAGGGCAACCCGGTGGGCGTTCCAGGCCGCAAATTTCGCACTGCCACAGCCGTTGTCCAGCACGATATCCCCCGGTTGCAGGTCCAGCATCCGCTGCATGGCGCGGTGGCGCACCCCGGCTGCCAGCAGGGGAGGAGCCAGTTCGCGGTAATCCAGTTCGCTGGCAAGCTCCTGCTCTTCAGTCACGTATTTAGAACGGTAGCCGAACTGGGCATTGCGCGGCATCATGTCCAGGTAGCCCTGGGAGATAGGGTAGATGTTCGCACAACCAGCGCAGTGAACGCCTGCTGCCGTGACATAGAGCTGCCGCGACCCGCAGGTTGGGCACTGCAAGATACGAAACAACGCACGTGGAACCATACGAATCTCTCAAAACCCCTTCCGTTCGTGTCAGTAGTAGAACCAGCACCAGCACATTCAGGCGTGAGCTATGAAGCCGGCCCCTCTGCTCCATTTCCTCGCTGCGCGGGCAGGTGCGCCCGGAAAACCTCCAGGGAGGGTGCGGTGAGTGCTGCCTCAAACAGCGCCTCAAGCTCATCCAGGCTCAGGCCGCGCAGGTGCGCGTCCAGGTCGGGCGGCACCGCGCCGAAGCGCAGGAGAATCGTTCGGTGCACCAGGCGGCTTCGTTCTTCCTCACGGCCTTCCTCGCGCCCTTCGCGGTGGCCTTCCTCGCGGCCTTCCTCACGCCCCTCGCGGT
>JAAUSY010000020.1 GCA_012032475.1 Chloroflexaceae bacterium | reverse complement strand
GCTCAGGACACTGACCGTGTGGCACAACTCGGCAACCTCATCGAGCTTGTGCGAAACAAACACTATCGTCCGGCCCCCGGCTGCCAGGCGTCGGAGGCAGTGAAGAGGGCGTCTTTCTGGGAGGCGGTAATGCCCGTGGTGGGTTCATCCAGAATGAGCGCCCCGACCCCCCAGGCCAGCAAGCGCACTATTTCAAGTTGCTGGCGCTGCCCGACGGTCAGGTGGGCCGTGGGGGTGTCGGGGTTGAGCACAAAACCCGCCTGCTCCGCCAGTTCAATGAGCCGCTGCCGAGCTGCGGCGCGGCTCGGCCCCACCGAGCGGGGCATGGCACAGAAGAAGTTTTCCAGCACGGTGAATGCCGGGATATCCAGCGGGTCCTGGTAGACCATGCCAATGCCGGCCCGCAGCGCGTGGGCCGGGCTTCGCACGGATACGGGCTTTCCATTGAGCCGCACCTCGCCAGAATCGCGCCGCACGAAGCCGGCGAGAATCTTCATCAGGGTGCTTTTGCCGGCCCCGTTCTCCCCCAGGACACCGTGAATCTGACCGGCGGCGAAGGACAGGCTGATGGTATCGTTTGCCCGCACCCGGCCAAACGTCCTGGTAAGGTTACGAACCTGGATATCCACAGCTCCCTGCGAATAGGAATACGAACCGGTTGCCAAAGCCGAAGCCGGAGCCGCGGGCATCAGTTGGCCGCACTCTGACCCTCTATGCCCTCCAGCAGCTGCGGCATATACCAGATTTGCCGGTCGGTGGCCTGCTGGCCCTCCGCCAGATAGACCGTGCCATCCTGGAAATTGAGCGGGCCAACAAAGAGGTTGATGGTGCCATCGGCCAACCCCTGGATGAAAGTATTGAGCTTCGCACGGTTTGCCTCGCTCAAAGCCGGGCCGAAGGCAAACCCGACCGGGCTGGTGTCGCGGTTGTTCAGGTCGTTCCAGCCGGGTTCGAGCCATTCCCACGCCTGCTTCCAGGTACTGGTCCGTGCCTCACGGAGGTGCCGCTCGTAGGCCGGCCCCCAATTGAAGTAGGGAACGCCAAGGCACACTCCCGGTCCCTGACTGCACGCTCCCTCGTAGTCATAGGGGATGGCATAGACGTTCCGTCCAGCATCAGTGGCTTTTTGTGCCTCAACCAGCGCTTCGGTCGTGTCAATCCCCGAAAGCACGACATCGCTGCCGCTGTTGATGAAGTCGTTGGCAACCTGGGTCGGGTCGAGGGTGATGCCCGGAATGTGAAACCAGAAGCCAATCCACACCACCTCAAACTGCATCCCACCGGCGAACGGCGCATCACGCAGGTTCTCGGCGCAGTAGCGGGCGCCCAGGTAGGCAGCATTCACCAAGCGGCGCGTTTCGTCGTTGACCAGCGGGCCGAGGTAGGAGATATGGCCCGTCTCGGAGGTCAGCGCTGCGGCACACCCGGCTATCATCTTGCCATAGACCATACGCCCCATCAGGTTGCCCAAGTTGGGGGGAGCCTTGCCCGTGAGCACGTCGTCCCCCGATATGTGCAGGAAGATAACGTCCGGGTGCAGTTTCGCTGCCTCGCGGGTCCCGTCTTTGAAGTCGTCGGAGTTGGTGATGATGAACTTTGCGCCTTGAGCCACCAGGTCGTCAACGAGTTGCTCAACCGTCACATTCGGGCGGTCCGATGGGTTCACTTTGTCTATGTAGATAAACCGCGTCCCTGGTATCTTGCTTTCGGCATATTTCGCTCCCTCGTAGTGCGCCTGGCTCCAGCCGTGGTCGTTGGAGGGGCCAACCAGCAGCATCCCAAAAACGTATTCCCCGCTGGTTGGGGAGGGGGCAGCGTCTTCTGCGTCTGGCGCACAAGCAGCAACCAGAGCCGTTCCGAGCATCAGCAGGATGCAGGCGATCCAGCGTACCGACAGATGTTTCATACCGTCTCCTCTCTCTCTGCGAACTCCGTTCGTGATAGCTCCGGGATGCCCCGTCTAACCTTTTTTAGCATCCCAGTACTCGCGAACTCGCCTGAAATAATCGATTCTCATGCCGATTTTGTCTATTTGCCGGGGGTAAAATCCAAGCATCATTTCACACAACTCTATCATCCACTTCTTTCGTGGATAATGTTCATTGATGTGAATAACATTGGCATTGGCTATTTGTATCTGACCCCACCCTAATGCACCGACTGTCAGGCAACTCCAGGAAAGAAACTCCACGGGAACAAAATAAATCCCTTCAACTGCAACTTTGACGCCTTGAATAGCATATCTGACCATCAAAACAACGAAATAGTTCTTATCATCTTCATAAAATCGAGCAATCCGTTCAACCGAAGTTATATTTGGCATGTTAAAGGCAGTACCACTTCGGTGCGTCTTAATATCAACAACATAATAAAAACCATGGGTGTCACGAAAAGCAAAATCTGCCATTGCTCTGCGAGCAAAGGTTGCTGAATATTCGGTGCATTCGTCCCCAAGAAACGATTGAAAATGTTCACTCAGTATTTCCTGGATGGCATCGCCGGTTGCTCTTGGACTGTTTGCTGTTCGTGCTGACAGGAAATCTGGTTGGGTATTCAAAAATATTCTCAGAGATGTTTCAATTGTTTTATAGGTATCAGTATCAAATATCCGGCTTCTGGTCATCTAATAGCTCTCACAGCTCTCAACATCGGGACCGGAGGCAAAGAGGGTGGATTGTTCAACTCCCGTCGTTTGCTCGTTTTTTCGTTCGTGAAAAGCGTTTCGCTCCCAGAAAATCCCCTGATCATACCCCTGTATGCTCCTGCTATGCTCAGCTATTGCCAAACGTTTCTCTGCCAGACAGCAATAGAAGGGGTCAAGCTCAATTCCTACGTAGTTTCTCCCAAGTTTCTTCGCCACTACCGAAGTCGTCCCTGAGCCTAAAAATGGATCAAAAACAAGATCACCTTCCTGAGAACTGGCAAGAATGAGCTTTGCCAGGAGCTTCTCCGGCTTCTGAGTCGGATGCTCCGTATTCTCCGGCATAGACCAGAAAGGAACCGTGATATCGGTCCACAGGTTGGATGGATGGGTTAAACGGTAATTCCCGTCTGCTGCCGGTATCCAGTCTTTCGGGTTTTTGTGCTGATCAGTGTATGGAGCCAGAACCCGCCTTTTGAGTTTTACCTGGTCCACATTGAACGTATAGTTCTCGGAGACCGTACAAAACCAGATATCTTCAGAACAGTTTTTCCAGTTTGCTCGTGCTCCTCGTCCTTTCTCTCGTTCCCAGGTAATACGATTCCGGACGATCAAATAGCGGCTTATGGTCCAATAGATAGCTGCCGAAGATCTCCAATCAGAGCATATATACACGGACGCCCCTGGCTTCAGAACTGGTAGGAGTCGGACAAACCAGGAGGTGAACCATTCGCAATATGCTTCGATTGAGCGATTTCGAAATGTAACCGTATGAAAAGACTTGGCAAGATTATATGGAGGATCGAGAAAAAGGAGATCCACCCATGAATCGGGTAAATAATCCAGTACCTCAAAAATATCCTGGTTTATCGTTTTGTTTCTGATATCTGGTAGGGTGATTCTCTCAGAAATGCGGAGAAGATTCCTCTGATATCGCGTTCGTTCTTCTTCCGAGAGGGTTAAAGTTCGATTCCCTGGTGCTCTTGTTTTTCTATTAGCCATCGTTCGACACCCGTGCAAAAGGAATAACCCGGCTCATTCTTGAGCACTCTGCTCGTATCCTTTGTCAGAGGGCAAATCTTTTTTCTGGAGCGCCAGCATGGCAAGTTCGTCGCACCGTTCGTTACCGGGATGGCCGGCGTGCCCCCGGACCCACCGAAAATCCACCTCGTGCGTGCGACAGAGCGAGAGCAACCGTTCCCACAGGTCGGGGTTGGCGGCTTTCTCTTTCTTGTTGCGCCACCAGTTGTTTTTTTTCCACTTTTGCGCCCACCCCTCGGTCATCGCCTTCACGAGGTATTGCGAGTCGCTGTAGAGCGTCACCCGACAGGGGACCTTCAGGGCTTCCAGCCCTCTGATGGCCGCGTAGAGTTCCATGCGGTTGTTGGTGGTCGAACGGAAGCCGCCGGAAAGTTCTTTGCGCTTCCCCTGCCCCTGCTGGGAGATGAGCACGACGCCGTAGCCCCCCGGCCCGCCGGGGTTCGATTCACATCCCCCATCGGTGTAGATTGTGACCTCTGGGCGTTCATCGCTCACAGGCTACCGATACTTTCTGCTTTTGCCCATTCATCCGTTGTTCCCTCCCACATGCCTTCGAACAGAACATCAGGAAATTCATCCCACGTTCGCCCGTCAAGAAGACGCCCGGCTGACTTTTTACCAGTGTGCTGAAATTCTACCCGGTACGTCCCGTTGTTTCCGCGTTCAAGAGGGGAGTAACTTCCCCATTGTTTGAAGAAGAACGCCACTCCGAACTGCTGACACTGATCACGGAGACGCCGTACCCAGTCGGGGGACATCGGGCGAGCATTTGGGCCACTCTCACCACCCACAATAACCCATTGAATGTGAGCAAGCCAGGGCACGAGATCAACAGAGGCAATGAGCGGTTCTACCGATAAACCGTGGACGGTAGCAGGAATATCCAGCAGAAGAGGGATACGCCGCGCTGCTTGCTTCTGATTCTCAACACTCGTCATGGCCCAGACGTTGCGAGGCCAGGAGGGGAACCAGGTGCGAGGAACCATCTGACGCATGTGTTCCGTCCGTTTGGTGAGCAAGAGCCAATCCAACATTGGGGTTGCCTCAATCAATTGCCAGAGCTTCTGCCGTTCTGAAACAATATCCGGATGATCTTCAAAAACGTCTGCCATAGACGCACAGAACACCCGTATCCTTCGCCCTTGACGATGGGCCTGCTCATTCCACTTGAGGGGTTCGCGCCAGTGTTGTTCGCCAAACAATCGGCGGGAAGTTTGTTTGCCCCATACCTCGTAGCGATATCGTCTGGCCCAGGTTTCAGCGTAGCAGTGCTGGCAACCTGGGGATACTCGCGTGCATCCCCACCAGGGATTGAAGGTGTGATCACACCACTCTATCGGGGAATACTGTGCCATCTTCCTGAATTTTCTCGATAAACTTCTTTCCTATAGAATAGCATGGATTTTCTTTTTCATCAACCATGGCATAGGGCATCGAGCTTCCTCAGGGGGCAGCCTTATTTCAGGATGTCCTGCGCGATTCTGACCGCCAGTGGTGCCTTGGTAGGGTTCGCGGAAGCAAAGCAGAGCAGATAGATAGGCACGTTCGTTGAGTTGTACAGCGACAGCGGGTTCTTGGCAACCCCTGCAAAAACGCTTCTGAGACGGTCAAGAAAAAATGTCCCGATAGACTCAAATGTTGCGGTCTTATCTTTTCGTTCCTCTGCATCAAACAGGCTCATCTGGGGTGACGGCTGATAGAACGCATCTTTCCAGTCGGGAGTTCCCAAAAACCTGGTAAGGCGGTCTGCCCAGGCTCCTTCGGGTGGGGCTTTTCTGGTCAGTAAGCGATTGACTGCCTGACCGAGGGGAAAGAGAATCCAGAGATCGACGGCCTGGGTCCTCGCAACCGCATCAATTGTGTTCCACTCCACTTGCATACCATAGGGGTCCAGAAAGACGATAGCGCGGTGTTTCTGCCAATCGGTGCGCATACACCAATCTACGAGTAACTGGTTTGCGTCTCCCTGCAAAACAGTGACGGAATGTTTCTTGTAGGGAAACTGGTCGCGCAAATGCTCAAGTTGTCGGGCATACACCGGGTTTTGCTCAATGAAAAGATACTGGTCAAAGGATGGTTCGATTTCCAGGGCAACCCTCGCACTTCCCTCCTGAAAGGCCTTCACATCTGTTTCATCGGGAAAGAGTGGGGTTGATGTTGCCTCGGCAAGGTCTGGGAAGTTCCGGTTGCCGGTTCCAGCGAAGGCATCTACATAGATCGTTCGGTACCATATCGCTTTTTTGTTCTTTTTGAAGATAGTCAGATAGGCATTCAGGTATTTTCGTAGGCGGTTGAGTTTGTCCTCAGTCCATTGTCCACCAAATTGATGAGATATGGTCATAAATGTCCCCTCCTCCACGCCCTCCATTATATCACGGCGGCTAACTACCCCCGAACGAACCTCCCGCACGCTCCACGCCAGTCATGCAGGAGGTCCGTCACTCCTTCCTCCTTCCCCCTTCTTCCCTGTCTACCCGAACGTCGTATCCGTCGCCGAAGTGTCCAGCGAACCAACACGGACAATCTTTAAGAAGTTGGTGGAGCCGAGGGTCGCAAGCGGGTGCCCCCCGACCAGCACCACCAGGTCATCCGGCCCAGCACACTGCCGATCCAGCAGGATTTCATAGACATGTCGGCTCAGTTTCACCAGACGGTCGGCATAGACCCCCATCACCGGCGTCACGCCCCACACCAGGTTCAGGCGACGGTAAGTGGATTCCCACGGCGTGAAGGCCAGAATGGGCACCCGCGGGCGCTGGCGGGCTATCAGCCGGGCGGTGTTGCCCGTGAGCGTGAGCGCCACAATCGCATGCACGGGCATAGCCTCCACAATGGCGCGGGTTGCCGAACTGATGGCATTGGCAATGTCGTGCTGCGGCTCCAGGCTCATGTTCGATGGAACGCGGCTGATATTCCACTGGCTCCTCTCGATAACCTCGATAATCCTTGCCATCATCTGCACCGCCTCGACCGGGTAGGCTCCACTGGCCGTCTCACCGCTCAGCATCACCGCGTCGGTCCCGTCAATAATCGCGTTCGCTACATCGCTGGCCTCGGCGCGGGTTGGCCGGGGGTTGCGTATCATCGAGTCGAGCATCTGTGTGGCGGTGATGACCGGCACGCCGTTGTGGTTGCACGCCTGGATAATCTGCTTCTGAATGGGTGGCACCTGCTCGGTGGGGATTTCGACCCCCAGGTCGCCGCGGGCAACCATCACCGCGTCCGCGACTTTCAGGATACCTTCCAGGTCGTCCAGTGCTTCCGGCTTTTCAATCTTGGCAACGACCGGCACGTTCTTGTCCGTCGCGGCAATCCGCTGCTTGATATCTGAGATATCCGCGGCCCGGCGCACAAACGAGAGCGCCACATAATCCACCCCCTGCGACAACCCGAACACCAGGTCGGCCGCGTCCTTGTCGGTGAGCGAAGGAGCGCTGACCTGCACGCCCGGCAGGTTAATGCCCTGTTTCTCGCGCAGTATCCCCCCGACCGCCACCTCGGTCTGTACCTCATCATCGCCGGTGCCAGTTACCCGCAGTTCAATCAATCCGTCGGAAAGCAAAATGCGGTCGCCCTTGTGCACATCCCGCGGGAGCGGCTCGTAGGTGGTGCCAACTCGTTCGGCCGTCCCCTCCACATCATGGGTCGTAATCGCAAACGGCTTGCCCACTTGCAATTCCACTGGCTGCCCCTCCACCAACCGCCCGGTGCGTATCTTGGGTCCCTGCAAATCCTGGAGAATCGCCAGCGGGTGGCCGCGCTCCTGGGCCACCACGCGCAGGGTGGCTATCGTCTGCGCGTGGTATTCGTGGCTTCCGTGCGAAAAGTTCAGTCGGGCAACATCCATGCCTGCATCCAGCAACTGGCGGACGGTTTCCGGGCTGCTGCTGGCCGGTCCAATCGTCGCAATAATCTTGGTTCTTCGCATTGCTTCTCTTGCTCCTCAAAAGATAAAAAGAAAGAATGGAAAAATGGCGGCGCAAGGCGCACCTGAGAC
Source organism: Chloroflexaceae bacterium (assembly GCA_012032475.1). Taxonomy (GTDB): domain Bacteria; phylum Chloroflexota; class Chloroflexia; order Chloroflexales; family Chloroflexaceae; genus JAAUSY01. Next base: position 31,582 of record JAAUSY010000020.1, on the reverse strand, counting down.
GAACGGGCCGCCGGGCGTTCGCCTCGCAAACGTTGGGCCTCATTGTAGGGCAACCGAGCGAAAAAAGACAGAACGACCAGTCTTTTCCTGGTAGGAGAACATTCCGGACTTGTTTTCTGAGCGAGCATGGCATAAAATGGGGGGGGTCTTGGCACACTGAATCGTCACCTCCGTATGAATTACGAAACCATCGCCTATCTCCTGGAGCGCGAACCGGCCATCCGGCTGCTGCAAATGCGAAACGCGGCCTTCGTTATCGGCTTTCTCTACCGGGCGTTCAAGCAGGCCCACCGCCTCACCGTCCCCTCGGCAGAACTGACCGAACAACTCGAAGCGTATCAGGAGGAAATCCGCCAGTGCCACCCCGACCTCTACCCGCAACCGGCAAAGACCTACCTGGACACGTGGTGCGACGATGACCACCAGGTGGTGCGGCAGTACTATGAGCGCTACGGCGACGACCCGGTGTTTGAACTCACGCCGGGCACCGAAAAAGCCATGGCCTGGCTGGAAGGGTTCACCCGGCGGCCGTTCATCGGGGCTGAGTCGCGATTTCTGCATATCTTCGACCTGCTGGAGGAGATAGCACGGGAAAGCACCAGCGATGTGGAGACCCGCCTGGCCTTTCTGGAAAGGCAGCAAGCGGTCATCCAGGAAGAGATTGCGACCATTCGGCAGACGGGGGAAGTGCCGCAGTTCACCACCACCCAGATGAGCGAACGCTTTCTGGAGGCGAACCACGAAGCCCGCCGCCTGCTTGCCGACTTCAAAGAGGTAGAGCAGAACTTTCGGGATATCACCCGCGCCGTGCGCGAAGAGCACCTGAAAGAGGGCGTGCGGAAGGGGTCCGTAGTAGCGCACGTTATCCAGGAGGACGAAGCCCTCAAACAGTCCGACCAGGGACGCAGCTTCTACGCCTTCTGGGAGTTTCTCATGTCGCCCTCGAAGCAGGACGAACTGCACGACCTGCTCACCATGGTCTATAGCCTGCCCTGCCTGGGACCACTGAGCCAGGAAGAACGCTTGCTCTGGGACATCAAGCCGCGCCTCATTGACGCCGGGGAAAAGATTGTCCAGTCCAACTACCGCCTGGCCGAGCAGCTCCGGCGTATCCTGGACGAGCAGCATATCCAGGAAACCCGGCGCGTGCTGGAACTCGCCGCGGATATCAAGAAACTGGCGCTGGAGATGATGCACACCCTGCCCGCTGAAGATGATGCGCTCTCGGTGGAGATTGAAGGCCCGCCCGATATCCGCCTGCCTATGGAGCGGCCTCTCTGGACGCGCCCGGACGAAGCGGTGTTCAATACCTGGAACGTGAGCCGACCGGACGAAGCCACCCCCGGCGACATCATCCGCAGTTTGCGTAGCCAGTTTTACGTTGACGAAGCCATCCTGAAGCAGCAAATTGGGGCGATCCTGGAAAATCGGCCGGAAATCACGCTGGCGGAACTGACCACATACTACCCGGTGCAGAAGGGCTTGCCAGAGATTATCGCCTACTTCTCACTCGCCGCCAGCGAAGAACGCCACACCATCCACGATGGGCAGTGCGAGCAAATCACCTTTCACGACATGTCCGACCACGGGCAGCGTTTCATCCGCATGACCCTGCCCCAGGTCGTCTTCCGGAGGTAATGGGGAGCACAGGCAACGGGTACTTGTATGGTTATGGCTATGGTTATGGTTATGGATACTTCAGCGACGATACCACCCTACGCCCCGGTGCTCATCAAGTTGCTCCAGGGCATCCTGTACTACGACGATATGGACCACTGGAAGGTGCTGCTGAACCACTCGGTGCCCATCCGCGAATACTTTGCGACCATTGGCATCGAGGTTCGCATTGACGAGAACGAGGGCTACGCCTACCTGCACCAACCCGACCCCAGGGAGGACGACGACCAGGCCGCCACCCTGCCGCGGCTGGTGCGGCGCGACAAACTGGGCTACCGCGTGACGCTACTGTGCGTGCTCCTGCGCGAGGAGCTTCAGCAGTTCGACCTGCGCGAAACGGCGTCCGACCGCCTGGTGCTCTCGAAGGACGCCCTGCGAGACATGATGCGCCCGTTTCTCCCGGAGCGAACCAACGAAACCCGCCTCATCAAGGACATTGACACGGTGATACACCAGGTGGTTGACCTGGGCTTTCTGAAGTCGCTCAAGAGCACCGACAGCGACCAGTATGAGGTTCGCCGTATCCTCAAGGCAAAGATAGATGCCGACAAACTGGGCGAAATCCGGCAGGCGCTTCTGCAATACCAGGAGGGTTCGTATGAGCGAGCATGAGCAAGCGCCCACCCCGCCACAGCCCGGCTTCCGGCTCCACCGGCTCGAAGTGTGGAACTGGGGCACCTTCCACGGCAAAATCTGGAGCATCCAACCCGGCGGCAGCACCTCGCTGCTCACAGGAGCCAACGGGTCGGGGAAATCTACCCTGGTGGATGCCCTGCTCACGCTGCTGGTCCCCAACAAGCGGCGGGCCTACAACAAGGCGTCTGGCTCCGGGCGGCGCGAACGCGAGGAAAAAACCTATGTCCTGGGAGCCTATGGCAGGCTCCGCAACGAAGAAACCGGCTCCAGGACGCAGTTCTTGCGCGGCAAGGGAGACTATTCCGTGCTGCTGGCCGGCTTTGCCAACCAGGAAAGCGGGCAGGAAGTCACCCTGGCGCAGGTCTTCTGGATGCACGAGGGGGTGGTGCAGAAGTTCTTTGTGGTTGCCCAGGAGCACCTTGCCATCGAGCAGCACTTCGATGTGACCGCCACGCCGACCGTCGCCGAACTGAAGAAGCGTCTCAAGAGCATACCCGATGTGGACGTGTGCGAGAGCTTCACGGAGTATAGCAAGAAATTTCGCAAACTCGTTGGCCTGCGCTCGGAGCGGGCGCTCGATCTGTTCAACCAGACCGTCACGATTAAGGAAATAGACTCGCTCAATGAATTTGTCCGCGAGCACATGCTCGAAAGAACCGACCCGCAGGGGCGCATTGACCAGCTCAAAGCCAACTACGAAAACCTGACCCGCTCGCACAACGCCATCCTGAAGGCCGAAGAACAACTGGCCGCCCTCGTGCCGCTGCTGGAGCTTGCCGAAAAGTTTCGACAGGCGCGGCAGGGCGTGGCCGAAATTGCCGGGTGCCGCGATGCCCTGCCAGCCTACTTCGCCCAGCAAAAGATGGCGCTCCTGGAGCAGGCCATCGCGACCGATGACGCCCGGCTGGCACACCTCCGCGCCCGGCTGGAGGCGATTGACCACGACCTGGAGACGCTGCGGCAGGAGCAGACCCGGCTGGATATTGCCATCAGCAAGGACGAAGCCGGCCACCGTCTCCAGCAGTTGGAGCAGGAAATCGCCCATGTGAATGAGTGGATAGCTCACAAGAAGAAGCAGGAAGCCCGCTACTGCGACCTGGCCCGGCTGCTCGGTATCCCCGCCGGTACAGACCAACGCTCCTTCGACACCTACCGCCTGAAGGTCAGCGAGCACATCGCCGATATCGAAGCCGACCTGCAAAAGCTGAACGATGACCTGGTTGAGCACCAGGTGCGGGGAAGGCACCTCAAAGACCACGCCGAAGAACTCTCACGCGAACTGGAGTCGCTCCAGCAGCGCAAAAGCCAGATTCCCTTCGACAACCTGCGCATCCGCAGCCAGATAGCCACCGACCTGGAGATGGCCGAAGAGGACCTGCCGTTTGCCGGGGAGTTGCTCCAGGTGCGCCCCGAAGCGCACGAGTGGGAAGGTGCCATCGAGCGGCTGCTCTTCAGCTTCGGGGTGCGGTTGCTCGTGCCCGAACCCCACTACCACCGCGTGAATCACTATGTCAACCAGACGAACTTGCGCGGTCGCCTGGTGTTCTACCGCGTCCACGAACGCCGGGACAACGCCCCGATGCGACCCATCGGGCGTGACAGCGTCATCCACAAACTGGCTATCAAGCCCGACACCCCACTCTATGACTGGCTTGCCCACACCCTGAACAAACAGTTCGATTATGTGTGCTGCGAGAGCCTGGAACGCTTCCAGCGCGAGAGCTACGCCATCACCCAGAGCGGGATGATGAAGCGGGGCGGCGAGCAGCACGAGAAGGACGACCGCCGGTCGCTCAACGACCGCCGGAACTTCATCCTGGGGTGGAACAACCTGGACAAAATCAAGGCCATTGAGGTTGAGCGGGCCCGGCTGGGGCACGACCTGCGTGTGATGGAGGAAACCGCCAGGGCTATCAAGGACGAGCGCAAGCGGTGCGAGGGGCAGCAGCGCCAGTTTCGGCAATTCCTCGACTTCGACGACTTCTCCGCCATTGACTGGAAGTCTGAGGAGCAGAAGAAGCACGCCCTGGAGGAAGAGCAGCAGCGCCTGACCCGAAGCTCAATGCACTTGCAGCAACTGCGCGAACAGCACACCGCCATCCGCGCCCGCATTGCGGAGGCAAGCCAGTTGCGCGACACGGCCCAGAGCGAGGTGGGGAAGGTCGAAGAGCGGATAGCGGGCTTTCGGCGGCAGCGCAACGATTGTGCGACGCGCCTGAGCCTCTTTCCCCTGGACGAGGTCCGCAAATACGTTCCCTTCATTGAAGCCGACCTGGAAACCGACCTGGAGGGCGAACCGCTCACCCTCGACACGGTCGGGTCGCGGGAAGAGACCCTCAAGGTGTTTTACCAGGCCCGTATGGACAAAGACCAGCGCAAGATGAACGACCTCCAGCGGGCCATTGAAAAGGCGATGCTCAGCTATAAGAACGACTACCCCGAAGAGACGAGCGAGGTAGATGCCTCGGTTGAGGCGATTGACGAGTTCCGGCGCATGCTGGAGACCATCCAGTATGACGACCTGCCGCGCTACCGGCAGCGCTTCAAAGAACTCCTGGACGAGAAAATCATCACGGATATTTCACTGTTCAAGGCCGACCTGGATGAGCAGGTTGAGGAAATCAAGCGCAATATCGGGATGCTGAACCGGGCGCTCCAGACGATACCCTATACCCCCCAGACCTACATTCAACTGGAGAGCACCCCCAACCGCGACGCCGAAATGCAGGATTTTCTGAACCAGCTCAAGGGGTGCTTGCCCGACGTTGGCCGCTCTCGCAGAACCCAGGCCGACCACGAGGGCAGTTTTCAGAAAATCAAAGCGCTGATTGAGCACTTCGACCGCGACCCGCGGTGGGCCGCCAAAGTGACCGATGTACGCAACCGGCTGAATTTCTCGGCCAGCGAACGCTACCGGAGCGACAGCAGCGAGCGGGAGCACTATTCTGACTCGTCGGGGAAATCGGGCGGGCAGAAGGCCAAGCTCGCCTATACCATCCTGGCCTCGGCCATCGCCTACCAGTTCTTCGGGTTGGAGCCGGAGGGGCAGGTGGGGCATCATGCCACCTCGTTCCGCCTGGTCGTGATTGACGAGGCATTCAGCAAGACCGACCAGGCCAACGCCCGCTTTGCCATGGAACTCTTCAAGCACCTGGGGTTGCAACTGCTGGTTGTCACGCCCGAAGATAATATTCACGTGGTTGAGCCGTACATCACGGTGTGCCACTATGTGCAGAACCGCGAAGGAAACGCTTCAAAAGTTTACGATATTCAGCGGGAGGTGCTCTTTCGCGAGAAGGCTGCCCTCCTGACAACAACCACTGCCTATGATTACGCCAATTGAACCGGAGATCGGGGCGGCGCGGAGCGAGTTTACCGTCTCTGACGCCCACGCCTACAACCTGACGTCGCCGCTTCGCTGGATACTCTCTCACATCCTGCGCTACCCCTACCTGCCCGCCATTGCCGCGCTCGGAGCCATATTGACCGACAGCCTCTACAGCCTGATTGCCGTGCTCATCGGGCAGGCATTCGACCTGGTGGCAGCCCCCGATGCCACCCCCGGCAAGCTCCTCAATCTGACGCTCTTGATTCTGGGTATCCACCTGGTTATGGGGGTAACCAACCTCAGCGGCGCATTTGCGGCTGAATTCACCGCACAGCGCGTCGAGCGGGATGCCCGCGAGGAGCTATATATCAGCCTGCTCGGAAAGAGCCAGACCTTCCATAACCGCCAGCACGTGGGCGATATTATGGCCCGCGCCACCAACGATGTTCACCAACTCAATCTCCTGATCAATCCGGGCGTCTCGCTGATTTTCGACTCGCTCATGAGCACGATTATCCCGCTGGTGACGATTGGTCTGCTCCGCGCCGAACTGCTCATCGTGCCATTGCTCTTCCTGATCGTGTTTGCCATTGCCCTGCGCTCCTATAACCGCGACCTGACGCCGGTGACGCTGGCGCAACGCACCCAGTTCGGGGTGATGAACACACACCTGGCGGAAGCCATTGCCGGCATCGAGGTGGTCAAGGCCTATGCCCAGGAAGAGCGCGAGTTCCAGCAGTTCACCGACCATGCGCGGCGCTTCCGCGACCTGTTCGTTCAAGAGGGCAAAATCAAGGCGGCCTATCTCCCGCTCCTGCTCTATGGCGTCACCTATGGTCTGGCGTTCGGCCATGCCATGCTGCTCTTTCTCCAGGGTTCGCTGAGTGTCGGGCAGGTGGTGGCCTTTATGGGTCTGATGGCGATATTGAACTTCCCCACGTTCATTTCGCTGTTCAGCTTTGCGCTGGCGCAAATCGGGCGGGCCGGGGCCGAACGTATCCTGACGCTCATCAAGACCAGAACCGAACTGGACGAAAACGCGGGGGGAGTCGCGCAGACGGTCCAGGGAGCTATCACGTTCGACCATGTGACGTTTGAGTATGATGGCGAACCCATGCTCAAGGATATGACGTTTCATGCACTGCCGGGCGAGACGATTGCCATTGTCGGGCAGACCGGTTCGGGCAAGACGACGCTGACCCGGCTGGTCAATCGCATCTACGACGCGAGCAGGGGGCGGGTGCTGATTGACGGGCGGGACGTGCGCGAATGGAGTTTGCAATCGCTCCGCTCGCAGATTTCCACCATCGAGCAGGATGTGTTTCTCTTTTCGCGCACGGTTGCTGAAAACATTGCGTTCGGGGCTTCGGACGGTGTGACTCATGCGGAGATTGAGCAGGCGGCCCGCGAAGCCCAGGCCCACGAGTTCATTCAGGAGCTTCCCCATGGCTACGATACGGTGGTGGGCGAACGCGGCGTGACGCTTTCGGGCGGCCAGCGCCAGCGCATTGCTATCGCCCGCGCCTTCCTTACCAACCCGCGCATCCTCATTCTGGACGACTCGACCAGCGCCATTGACAGCGCCACCGAAGACCAGATTCAGCATGCCATCCGGCGCATTCTCCAGGGGCGCACCACCCTGCTCATCACCCACCGCATCTCCCAGATTCGCTGGGCCGACCGCATTCTTGTGCTGCGGCGGGGAGAACTGGCAGCCCAGGGCACCCACGAAGAACTGATGGCTCACAGCGAGGCCTACCGTCGGATTTTTGCGCGGTATGTATGATACCAGTCACGGGTGATGAAGGACGAGCAACGAGCGACGAGCAACGAGCGACAAGGGACAAGGGATGATACGGACGATAGCCATTCCTGGCTCTGGCCCAACCTGGTTCAACTGGCACGAACACCGGTTCCTCATCTCGGAGGACTTCCGTTCGACCTATAGTTTCGATCACGAGGGACGACTCTTCAGTTGCTTCCTGAATGGAGCCAACTACAAGCGCGGCCTCGATAGCGCCATTCTGATGAAGGTCCGGCAGCGCCACGGCGAACACCCTAAAACCCGCACCCGGCTCACCGAGGAGCAGGCACGGGAGCTTCTCGACACCGTCCGGGCAAACATGCAGCGCATCTACGACTATCTCCAGCGTCCGGAGCACCGCCACCAGTATGCCGACACGGATCTCCTGCCCCGGCTGGAAACCATCCTCGCCTGGGACAGTGACCGCCTGCTGGCCGAGCGGGAAACCTTCCGCTCTATCTACCAGCCGGTCGGTATCCTGCCGCCCGACCAGTACCTCTCCGTCGTGCTCCAGGCCACCGAAGGGTGTAGCTGGAACCGCTGCACCTTCTGCACGCTCTACCGCAACCGCGTGTTCCGAATCAAGCCACCCCAGGAGTTTCGCGACCACGCTCGAAGCGTCAGGGCATTCCTTCGCTCCGGGATTGGCCTGCGAAAATCCATCTTCCTGGGCGACGCCAACGCCCTGATTATCCCCCAGTGCCGCCTGCTGGAGCTTCTGTCCATCGTCCATGAGGAATTCCCCCTGGAAACGCCTTGCCCAGACGACCATTACGTGCTGCATGGAATCTACGCCTTCCTCGATATCTTCGGAGCCGAAAAGAAGACCGCCGATGACTACCGGCTCCTGCGAGATGGGCACATCCGGCGCATCTACATCGGGCTGGAAACGGGAGACGCTCACCTGTTTCGTTTGCTGAACAAGCCCGGCTCGCCAGACGAAGGGGTCGAAGTCGTCCGCACCATCAAAGCTGCAGGCATTGCCGTGGGTATTATCTTGCTGGTAGGGGTAGGTGGAGCGCCATTTGCCCGGCAGCATGTACGGGCTTCGCTCGAAACGGTTGCCCGTATGCCGCTCGACGAAGGGGATATGGTCTATCTCTCGCCCCTGATCGTCTCTGGTGACGAAGCCTATTCCCACCAGGTAGGCGAAGCTGGCATTCGCCCCCTGTCCGAGGCCGAGGTCACCGAACAGCTTCAGGCGCTCAAATCGGGCATCAGGGCCGCCACGGGGGACAAACCGCGGGTCACACTCTATCATATCCAGGAATTTTTATATTGAGTTGTGTCGAGCATCGAGGAAGGGAACTATGCGAACAACCACGACGAACAGATATCCGGTAGCGCTGACGGAAAAAACACGAACATCGGGACGGCTCCCTTGGTTGCTTGGCGGAGTTGTGGGTGGACTGCTCCTTGGGCGATACCTCCGACCACCCCGAAAGCCGCCGGCCTTCCGGGTCGCTGGCGAACGCCCCGGTACCGCCCTCATCACCGGAGCCTCAAGCGGTATCGGAGCCGCCTTTGCCCGCCGCCTGGCGACCGAGCGCTACGACCTTATCCTCGTGGCGCGGCGCGAAGACCGCCTGAGCGACCTGGCCGCCCGGCTGCGCCAGCAGCACGGGGTTACGGTTGAGGTGCTGGTGGCCGACCTGGCAAACCCCGCCGATGTTACGCGGGTCGAGCAGTGCCTTGCGGCGTGTGACACCCTCAGCCTGCTTGTCAACAACGCGGGTTTCGGCACGAGCGGCTACTTTGCCGACATTGACCTTCAGCGCCAACTAGACATGATTCACGTCCATGTGGTTGCCAGCGTGCGCCTGACCCACACGGCACTCCCTGGTATGCGAAACCGCCAGCGCGGGGCCATCATCAATGTCTCCTCGGTGGCAGCCTCTATCCCCGGCCCGGAGATGGTCACCTACTCCGCAACCAAAAACTACCTGAATACCTTCTCCCTGGCGTTGTCTACCGAACTGATAGGCACCGGGGTGCAGGTACAGGCACTGTGTCCTGGTTTTACTGTCACAGAATTTCATGATTCCCCGGAGTTCCAGTCGCTTGACCGCTCGCATATCCCTTCATGGGCATGGATGTCAGCCCACAAGGTGGTTGACAGGTCGCTTCAGGCATTGGAGCAGGGCAAGGTGATATGCCATCCGGACCGCAGGTATCGCCTGCTGGCAGCAGTGGTGACCACCCCGCCAGTCTCAACGCTGCTGTTGCACTATCTGCGGAAACATCGGCCCCAACCAAACCGTCACCCGTATGGCTGATAACCGGGGCTACGACCGAGCTTCGGGAACCGGGCGACCCTGCTATCGCCCTGCACCTGATGGCATGGTTCTTGTGCCAGCAGGAAAAACGTGCTATCATACGTACGTACGGATGAGAAGCGCCCGTCACCAGGCGAGCAAAGAAGGGATTGGTTGCGATGGCAAAACCTGCCGACACCGGCAGCAAACGACTGATTGGCCTGGCCCCCGACACCTGGGTCCAATGGGTGACTGAACGAACTGACGTACGAGCAAAAGATGTCCTCGTCGCCACGGAGTTTCAATGGCTGAGCCGCGCCACTGACGCCATCATCCGCGCCCACAGCCCCCAGGAGGGCGACTTCCTGGTAGTCAACGACATCCAACTCCGCTGCGACCCGTGGATTGCCTGGCGGACCCATGCCTACTCCGCGCTGGCAGAGGAGAAATATCGCTTGCCTGCCTATGCGGTGGTGGTCAATTTGCTGCCGCCCGGACCAGGCGTCGCTATTGCCAACAGCTACGCGCACACGCTGTTCGGTCAATCCGTGCGACGAGAGTTTCGGGTCATCAACCTGTGGGAAGTGGATGTGAACCTGGTCTTTCGCGTGCCGATTCCCCCATTGCTGCCCTTTGTCCCGCTCCTGCGGGGGGGCGGTACTGAGGCAATGGTGCGCCAGGCCGTGCGTGAACTGCGCCGGGATGAAACACTCCAGGAATTAGAAACATTGCTGGCCTTCTTTGCCCGCTTTGCCCTGGAAAGTCGGGTTATCCAGCAGATTATGAGGTGGGATATGGTGGTCTTACAACAATCGCCGTGGTATCAAGAAATCCTCCAGGAAGGTATCCTGAAAGGTCTGGAACAGGGACGCCAGGAGGGACGCCAGGAGGGACGCCAGGAGGGACGCCAGGAGGGACGCCAGGAGGTATATCAGTACACCATCCAACGGGCGCTCCACCGGCGCTTTGGCGCAACCTCCCCGTCGTTGCTCAGCCACCTGGAGAACCTCAGCGCCGACCAACTAGAACTGCTGGTGGAAGCCGCATGGCTCTCCCCCTCGCTGGAAGCCTTCCTGGCTCAAGTTCCCCTTGACGCATCGGGGAATGGGAATGGGAATGGCAATGGCCGTGACGAGGGTGGTGGAGAAGCCCAGGCTCCTCTGTCCTGAAGCACCCTACGTCTGGCCTGGGGCGGTGGGGGTTCTCCCCCTGCCCCAGGCCAACGCCGAAGCTCCCCTACCACGGTGCCCAACGGTGCCGAGGAGAGCGGGGTAACCTTGCCGTCGCCCTGGAGTTGACCGCCATCGTGCGACGTGCTATACTTCGGGGGCTATGGAGAAATACATGGGTTGTACTCACAAGGCAGAGCTATGGCAGAAGCAGGAAAGACCAAAACATCACAACAGGTGCGCCTGATTATTGCGGATGATGAGTCGATCATCCGCATGCACTTGAAAGAAACCCTCATCGGGTTAGACTACCTCGTCATCGGCGAGGCAGGCGACGGAATCAGCGTCATCAACCTGGCGCGGGAACTGCGACCCGACCTGGTCTTGATGGACATCAAGATGCCCAAACTGGATGGTATCCAGGCGGCCAGGATTTTGACCCAGGAGAAGATTGCCCCCGTGCTGCTGATTACCGCCTTCTCCGACCGCGACCTGGTGGAGCGGGCCAAAGAGGCCGGGGTGGTCAACTACATTGTCAAACCATTCCGCGACGCCGAGTTGCTCCCGGCCATCGAAATTGCCCTGGCGCGGTATCAGGAATTTCTGGAGATGGAAAGTGAGATTTCGGACCTGAAAGAAACGCTGGACACGCGCAAGGTGGTGGAGCGAGCCAAGGGAATCCTGATGGACACGCAGGGACTCAAAGAAGCTGAGGCTTTCCGCAAAATCCAACAACTTTCGATGAACACCCGCAAGCCGATGAAAGAAATTGCTCAGGCTATTCTTCTGGCGAGCGAAATCTAGTCGGAGGACGGTAGAGAACTTGCCTGAGCCGCGGCAAAAACGGCCTGCTCTGCCGGTGCCTGAGTCACCCCCAGGTTCGCCAGCACCGTGCCTGCCTGCGCCAGGCACTTCCTCTTTCTGGCGGGTGCGGTTACGCGCAACCTTCCCGTTTGTGCTGACCTCGCTCATCACGGTTTTCCTGACCTTGCTCGTCCAGACGGTCATCCCCCGGCCAGATAGGTGGGAACAACCCGGTTGCCCCAGGGACGAAGGGTTTTCTACGGCACATATCCTCCGTCTCTGTCTTTGTTCGTGGCCCCACTCGGCCCGCGCCAGTGCGGGACCTTCCTGGAGTGCAGGGGCTGCGCCTGCCCCCGCTCCGGTTGTGGCTCCTATCCGCGAGCAACCCGCTTTCCTTCGGGTAGCTTCCCTATTGCCTGCCGAAACTAGCAACACCCCGGTCACAGAAGCAGCCATGGTCGTGGCGGTGCTGGACCTGCGAGCTGAGTTGCGCCGCCTCTGGAGCGCCTACTACCTGGTTCGCGCCGCGCTTCAACTCGCCGACGCCGAGGCTTCGTTGCGGGTGAACGACCTGGAGGAAACCGAACGGGTGCTGGTGACGGTGGGGATATCGCTTGACCTTGCCTACGAGCAGAGCAGCGAGCAGGACAAAGGCCCCATCAGCGAGTTCCGCATGCAGGTGGGAAACCTGCGCGAAGACCTGTATATCCGCCCCGAAGATATGGACTACCGGCTCCGGCGGTTGCGTCAGAGTATGCTGAGCCTGGTGGACGAAAACCGTTCGTACCGATGAGATATGTGACCAGTGATGAGGGATGAGCGATTGTCTATGCCACAAACCATTCTCATGATAGCCTCGACCAGTTTCTTTTCCGACTACGGGTGCCATGTGCGCATTCTGGAAGAAATCCGCGCCCTCCAGCGACGGGGGCACCGCGTGGTGTTGACGACCTACCACAACGGCGATACTCTCCCCGGCCTGGATATTCGCCGCTCGTGGGATGTGCCCTGGCTCAAGCGAGCGATGGTCGGCTCGTCGCGGCACAAGCTCTACCTGGATGTGGGGCTTTCGTGGCGGAGCCTGCGGGTTGCCCTAGAAATCCGACCGACGATTATTCATGCCCACACGCACGAGGCAGGATTGATGGGGGTGGCGCTCAAATGGCTGCTGCGGGTACCGCTGGTGCTTGACTACCAGGGGAGCATGACCCGCGAGATGCTCGACCACCACTTTATCAAGCAAACCAACCCGCTCTTCAAGGGACTGGTCTTTCTCGAACACCGTATCAACCGGTGGGCCGACGCGGTGATAACCTCCACGCACAACGCCGCCGGGCTGCTGCGACGGGAAGAAGCCGTGGACCCGCAGCGGTTGCACACGGTGATAGACAGCGTTGATACGAATCGCTTCCGTCCCTTCGATGGTTCGCCCGCCTGGGAAGCCCAGCGCCACGAACTGCGGGCGCAGCTTGGCATTCCAGCAGACCGGCGCATCGTCATCTACCTGGGGTTGCTGGCTCCCTACCAGGGAACGCACGTGCTGCTCCAGGCGGCGCAGCAACTGGTGCCGCGTATCCCCGATGTCCATTTCCTGATTATGGGCTACCCCGACCCGGCGAGCTACCACGCCTATGCCGAGTCGCTTGGCATTGCCGACCATGTGACGCTGCCGGGGCGCATTCTCTACAAAGATGCCCACAGCTACCTGGCCCTGGGCGATGTGGCGGTTGCGCCCAAGATGAGCCAGACCGAGGGGAGCGGAAAAATCAGCAACTACATGGCGATGGGGCTGCCCGTGGTCACCTTCGACACGCCGGTGAGCTACGAGCTTCTTGGCGAAGCGGGTCTCTATGCCCGGATGGGCAGCGCGGAGGACCTGGCCGGCAAACTGGCGCTGGCGCTGGAAGACCGTTCCCTCACAGCGCAGCTTGGCGCAGCGGCCCGCGCCCGCGCCGTCTCCATCTTTTCGTGGGATGCCGCCGCCGGCCAGATAGAAACGATCTACGCGGATTGTCTCCGGCGCTCCCAGCACCCGCGCCCGCACCCTGCACCGACGGCTCCCGACCTCAGTCTCAGGGTCAGGGCGAAATCTTATACTCCTTCCAGCGCTGCGTCACCAGGTCCACAATATCCCGCGCCATCTGAATATCCTGGGGCCACTCGCGGGGAAAGTGGTCAAGCACCGGGTCCTTGCGAGTAGCGTCAATGCCCATCTTGCTGCCGTAGGCAAAATGGTCGGCGGCGTGGTCCAGCGCGTCGAGCGGCCCCTCCGCAAACACCACGTCGCGGCGGGGGTCGGTGTTGCTGGTCACATGAAACAGCACCTCGTCCATATCGTGGACGTTCACGTCTGCATCAACCACCCAGAGGTATTTCGAGAGCGAAAGCAGCATCAGCCCCCACAGCGCATACATCACCTTGCGGGCCTGGCCGGGGTAGCGCTTCGTGATGCTGACAACGACCAGATTGTGGAAGGTGCCGGGCGGGGGCATGCTGTAGTCCACCACTTCGGGCACAACGAGCTGAATGAGCGGCAGGAACAATCGTTCGGTCGCCTTTCCGAGCCAGGCATCTTCCTGGGGGGGCTTCCCAACAATGGTGGTAGCATAGACGGGCCGCCGGCGCATGGTCATTGCCTCGACGTGCATCACCGGGTAGCGGTCGGCCAGCGAATAGAAACCCGTGTGGTCGCCAAAGGGACCCTCTACCCGCTGCTCCGCCGGGTCCACCCACCCTTCCAGCACGATTTCGGCGTGGGCCGGCACCTCCAGGTCTATCGTCTGGCATTTGACCATTTCGACCCGTTCGCGCCGCAGCCACCCGGCGAACATGATTTCATCTATGCCCGGTGGGAGGGGAGCGCTCCCGGCATACATACAGGCCGGGTCGCACCCGATTGCCACCGCGACCTCGATGCGCCGCTGGTTCTGTTCCAGGGCGAGCCGCTGGTGCTCGGCCCCGCCCTTGTGGATTTGCCAGTGCATTCCCACGGTTTTCTGGTCATACACTTGCAGACGATACATCCCCACATTGCGGGAACCACGCTGCGGGTCGCGGCTGATGACCATCGGGAGGGTGATATAGGGGCCGCCGTCGCCGGGCCAGCAGGTGAGGATGGGCAGGCGATTCAGGTTGACTTCTGCCCCCGTGAGCACGACCTCCTGGCAGGGGGCACGCTCTACCATCTTCGGGCGGTAGCGCACCACCTCCGATAGTTCGTTGAGCTTGCTCACGGCTTCGAGAAAGCCGTGGGGGACTTCCGGGCGCACCAGGCTGCTCATCCGATGGCGCAGGTGCTCCAGGTCTTCTACCCCAAGCGCCCAGGCCATCCGACGGGCCGACCCCATGGAGTTGATGAGCACGGGGATATCGTAGCCGCGGACCTGCTCGAACAACAGGGCATAGTTGGCGTCGCGACTCTTGCTCACGCGGTCGGTGATTTCGGTGATTTCCAGGTGGGACGAAACCGGCGCACGAATGCGGCACAGTTCGCCACGCCGCTCCAGGAAGGCGATGAATTCACCGAGGTTCAGGTAGTTTTTGGGAATAGATTTCATCACTCGTCACTCATCTCTCATCAAACGTCAGGCGTCACGCATCACGTATCACCAGTTACCAGGTTTTCTAGGGGCGGGGAATGTCCGCCTGCCAGCGAGCATGGCTCACCACTCCTGCCAGGTCTTCGACCGTCAGCGTCAGGTGGCGGGCTGCGGAAGAAAACGCCGCGGTGTGGCGCGAATAGGAATTGCAGGCGCGGTGCTCCGGGTCATAGGGGTGAAATTCCCATTCCCACTCCAGCGTTTCGCCGGGGTCCATCTCCGTTTGCCCCACCGTTGACCACCAGGCATTATACCACCCGCTCCCTTTGATGCTGCACGGCGCAAACGTCTCACCCGTGTCGGCAACGATGCTGAATGTTTCGGTGCTGAAGGACGGCAAAATGACCGGTCGACCGGTCCCGTTATGCAGCGCAAAGGTGACCGTATGGAAAGTCTGGTAGGTGAAACCCGAAACGGTGAGCGACCAGCCATCGCGGTGCCATGCCTGCCCGCTGCTGAGCACGGTTCCTGGCCCGGTCGTCGCCCATGGGGTCGGGGTTGGGAGCAGTGTAGGCACTGCGGGAGGGAGGGAGGGGGAGGGCACCGGGGAGGGAGCGGGAAGAACAGCCGTCTGCACCACCGGGGAGGTGGTTGTGGTTTGCCCCGTGGCCGGCTCCGCCGCCGCGGTCTGGGTGGTGCTGCGCAGGGCGGGGGAGCTTTGTTCCTGACTCCCGCTGGTTCCCGCACATCCATTGAGACTGAGCAGAAGCAGCAGCAGGAACAAGAGCTGCATAGAGATGGGGAACCGTCGAGTTATCATATCAACATGAGTTCTCTATCCTGAACCTCCCTGGACCGGACCCTGCCCGTATGATACCAGATTCGAGGGCATCCGTCCACGTCGAGTCCCTGGAAGCGGCGACGTCGCGGAATGAAAAGAACGTCAAGGATGGGGGAGCATCCCCCCCTCCCGGACCGTCACTCCTCCCTGCACCAGAAATCTTAACTTCTGGTACAATATTGTTCCCTTCTCTGCCCTGCTCAACCTGGCACAATAGCATGAATTTTTGGGTATCCATGTGGGTACCCTGGTATACTGATACCAGCGGCGCGTGATGGAGGATCGTATTATCGAGAATGATGAGAACGACCGGTCACCAGTCGCTCGCCGCTCGCCGTTTGTCGTGGATAGGAAAGGTACGCCAGAAACCGCATGGGGAATGGCAGGAACGAGGATTGACCAGGATGAAACCGCGTATTTTGCTCGTGGAAGACCATGACAAAACCCGGAACATGCTTGCTCATCTACTTGCCAGTACCGGCTACCACGTCACCCAGGCACCAAATGGCGAAATTGCCCTGGAGTTGCTCAAGCAAGAACCGTTTGACATCATCCTGACCGACATTGTCATGGGGAACGTTGATGGGATTGAAGTGCTCTACACCGCCCGTCAACTGGTTCCTCGTCCGGCGGTCATCCTCCTGACCGGCCACGGAACGCTCGAAACCTGCATCGCAGCACTGCGAGAAGGGGCATTCGACTATCTGCTCAAACCCTGCTCCGACGAACAGTTGCTCCGATGCATTGCCGCCGCATTGCATCAATACCACGCCGAACAGCGGGTGCGCCGGGCCGTCGAAACCCTGGCAGTCGCCTTCACTGACCCACCCGAACCCCTTCGCAACACTGACTCCGCAAACCTCGTTCCTGAGCCAGAACCCTCCCCGCCCCAGACTATCGGCTCCCTCATCATCGGAGCAACGCGCCAGAGTGTCCGCTTTCATGGGCAGCCAGTGCCCATCACCCCCATCGAATTCTCCTTGCTGCGATTCCTCGCCGTCACGCCGGGCCAACCAGCGACCTACTGCGACATTGTCCGGCATACGCACCACCTCGAACTCAACAGCGTCGAGGCCCAACGGTTGCTCAGTTCGCATGTGCGCAACTTGCGACGGAAACTGGACAAGCGCCACCTGGTGCATGAGCACGGGGTGGGCTACAAACTCGTCAACCCGAACGAGAACTGGGAAGACCCCCCGGAGCCATAAGCCCATTCCCCCTGGTAGAAAATCCCGTTTTCTCCCTGAAATCTCCTTTCGAAGCCTCTTCCGCAAGCGTGTTGGAATAGCGTAAGATACAAAGGAAAACACGCGGTATCATCCATAGTATGGAAACGACCACGCGATTGCCAGATAGGTTTCTGTAACTGCAAAGCATCTGGCAGTTGTTTGATCCTCCAGGGAGCAGCGCACCGGGAACCAGGTGAGCTTGATATCAGCCTGATAAGGCCGATCAGCGCAAGCGCCAGGGTCCGGTCCCCGTCTAGCCCCACCGGTTTTCAAGGGGGAGGGGTTTTTTGCCCTTCGAACCGTGTCAGAACGACCTTATTCTCGCAGATTTAGCGGTGAAAGCGGAAGATTCCAGGGCACCCAGGAAAGGATGGCATGAAAAGCGTGAACTGATTGAATGATTGAATGATTGATTGAAAGAAGGCTCGACGGGTGAGAGGCAATATGACGAGCTACGAAGCATTACACAACGAGGTCCAGGCATTGCAGCAACGCGTGACCGAGTTGGAGCAGACGGTCCGGGAATTGAAGATTTATCAGCTCTTCTTCGAGCAAGCCCCCATGCCAGTGGTTATCTTTCGTTCGGATGGTCTGGCCGTTGCCATGAACGACCAGAACGAAGTGTTCATCAACACCCCGCGGACCTCAGTGGTTGGGGTTTTCAACATCAACGAGGACCCGGAATCTTCTCAGAAAGGCTATCTGGAACAATTCCAACGCAGCTTGCAGGGCGAAACGGCCCGTATGCCGCCAACCGCCTACAACACCGCCCAGACGTGCCTTGACGGGCGGGGCGACGACCGCGTGGTGTGGTCGGAGACCACCTACGTCCCACTGTGCAACGGAGACGGAAACATTGCCTACATTGGCGAAGTGAACCTGGATGTCACCGAGCGCATGCAGGCTGAGCTTGCCCGCCAGAAGAGCGAAGAACGCTATCGGTTGCTGGCCGAACACGCCCCCGACATCATCTTCCGCTACCGGCTCGGTCCCACACCGGGCTACGAATACATCAACTCGGCGGTGACCACGCTTCTGGGCTACCCCCCGGAAGCGTTCTATGCCGACCCCTACTTCGCCCTGCGCATTACCCACTCCGACTACCATACCCTGGTGTGCGATCTGACCCTCTCGCCCAAACCGTCTCAGGAGCCGACCGTCATTCGCTACTTCCACAAGAATGGGCGCGATGTGTGGCTCGAACTGCGCCAGTGGATCGTGCTGGACGAAGAAGGCACCCCGGTGGCGATTGAAGGTGTTTCGCGTGATGTCACGGAGCGCGTCCACGCCGCAGAAGCCTTGCGGAAATCCCACGATGAATTGGAGCAGCGCGTTCGGGATCGTACCCAGGAATTGTTCCAGTCGGTCAAAGACCTGTTCGCCGAAGCAGCGAAACGCAAACAGGCCGAAGAAACCCTGCAACTGGCCCAGTTTTCTCTGGACCGTTCGGCCGATGGGGTTGCCTGGTATGACCGGGATGGCAACCACTGGTATGTGAATGATGCCATGTGCCGCCTGACCGGGTTCCCACGCGAACGCCTGCTGGAGATGACCGTGTGGGACCTGGACCCGAACCTGACCAGGGAACAGTGGGATACCCACTGGGACACCCTCCGCGAACAGGGTTCAACGACCTACGAGACCTATCAACCCCGCGAAGATGGCAGCACCTGCCCGGTCGAAGTGACCGTAACCTGGGTTTCCCTGCCCCATCGGGACTACCTCTGCTGGTTCATTCGAGACATCACCGAGCGGAACCGCGCCCGCGAAGAACTGGAGCGGCGGGTGGATGAACGAACGCGGATGCTCCAGCAAGCGGCGGCCCATGCCTTGCAGGAGTTGACCCGGCGGGAACAGGCCGAAAAGGCGCTCCAGCAAGCCCACGACGAATTGGAGCAGCGGGTCGAAGCTCGCACCGCCGAACTGGCCCGCGCCAACCAGTCGTTGCAAGAGGAGATTACCGAGCACCAGCAGGCCCAGCAGGCATTGCGCGAAAGCGAAGAGCGGTTTCGCCTGGTGGCGCTCGCCACACGCGAAGCCATCTACGATTGGGATATCCGGGCGAATCGGGTCTGGTGGAACGATGCCTACCGGCAGTTGTTTTCCGTTGATGTCGGGAAAAACCCCTTCGAAGGGGACTGGTGGCTCCGACGATTGCACCCCAGAGAGCGCGAAGCCGTGCTGGCGAGTTTTCAGGCGGCCCTGGCAAGCCGGGAGCACGTGTGGGCAGATGCCTACCGCTTTCGCCACTCCGATGGGACGTATGCGATCCTGGATGTTCGCTGCTACATCGCACGCGACGAGCAAGGGAACGCCGTGCGGGAAATTGGCTCGGTGACCGACATGACCAGGCACCGGTGGGCCGAAGCTCGCCAGGCCACCCAGCTGGCGGTCACCCGTATTCTGACCGAATCCGACACCATTGACGAGGCCATCCCCCGGCTGCTGCGGGTCATCTGCCAGGGGCTTGAATGGCAGGTTGGCGAACTGTGGCAGTTCGACCCATCCGCTAACCTGCTCCACTGTTCCCACTTCTGGAGTATTCCCGGACTGGAAAGCTGCCCCTTTGTCCAGATGCTCCTGACGCTGACGTTTGTGCCAGGCGAAGGGTTGCCAGGACGGGTATGGGCAGAGGGTCAGGCCGTCTGGATAAGCGAAATCGCGGCCAACCCGTTTTTCTTCCGGTCGGCCGAGGCCGGACAGGCCGGGTTGCATGAATCGCTGGCGTTCACCGTGGGCATCGGGGCCGAGGCCAAGGGGGTGCTGTGCTTCTTCAGCTACGACCGTCACCCCGAAAGCGCAGCTCTTTCCGACATGATGGCCGATATCGGAACGCAGGTGAGCCAGTTTCTGAGCCGCAAATGGGCTGAAGATGCTTTGCGCCAGGAGCGGGGCTTGCTGGCACAGCGTGTTGCTGAACGCACCGCCGAATTGAGCATTGCCAACGCCGAACTGGCGCGGGCCGTCCGCACCAAAGATGAGTTTCTGGCGAATATGAGCCACGAACTCCGCACCCCCTTGAACGCCATCCTGGGGTTGACTGAGTCGCTGGAAGAAGGGGTCTATGGCCCGCTCAACGAGCGGCACCTCAAGTCTCTGCGAACTATCGGGGGGAGTGGCCGCCACCTGCTGGCGCTGATTAACGATATTCTCGACCTCTCGAAGATAGAGGCCGGCAAGATGGACCTCCAGATTGGCCCGGTCCCGATTGACCTGGTCTGCCAGGCCAGTTTGCAGTTCATCAAGCAGCAGGCCATGCATAAGCAGGTCCGCGTCACGTTCAACCTGGACACGTCCCTGACCAGGATACAGGCCGACGAACGCCGCCTGAAGCAAATCCTGATCAACCTCCTGAACAATGCGGTCAAGTTCACCCCGGAGCAAGGGGAAATCGGCCTGGAGGTGGTGACCGAAGGGGAGAACGAGGACGATGCCGTCGTGCGTTTCACCGTCTGGGACACCGGTATCGGCATTGCCCCGGAGCACCTGGGAGAACTGTTCAAGCCGTTCGTCCAGATAGACAGCGGCCTGGCCCGTCTCCACGAGGGGACCGGCCTGGGGTTGGCGCTGGTGTCTCGCCTGACCGAGCTGCAAGGGGGGAGCGTTGCCGTCGAGAGCCAACCCGGCGCGGGGAGCCGCTTCACCGTCTCGCTGCCACTCCGCCAGGCCGGCCAGACGGAATCCCCCGCAGAGGAACTTGACCATTCTGTCCCCTGCTCCCCCGCTTCTGCTTCCATCCCCCTATCCTCGGCACGGGTCTTGCTGGCCGAAGACAACGAATCAACGCTCACCCTCCTGACCGAATACCTGTCGGCCAGGGGCTACCAGGTGGTGGTCGCTCGCAACGGAGCCGAAGCCGTTGAGCAGACCCTCCGGGAACGACCCGACCTCATCCTGATGGATATTCAGATGCCCGGCATGGACGGTCTGGAGGCGATACGGTCTATCCGGGCGAGCGAGCATGATGGTCTGGCAACGCTCCCGATTATCGCGCTCACGGCCCTGGCGATGCCCGGCGACCGCGAGCGGTGTCTGGAGGCCGGAGCGCACGACTACCTGAGCAAACCGGTCAATCTGAAGACCTTGATACGCACCATCGAAGCTCACCTGGGTGCGGGCCACCGGCGGTAGTCGTGGCCCGACCAGCAAGCACGAGCTGTCAACCGTTTCATCAGATAGCTTGTATGTGGGTATGACCCCCACGTTCATTTAACTATTCAAACAAACATGCTCGTCATAAGGAGAACACCCCGATGCAAACGACCAGCACCGTTCTTATTGTTGATGATGAACCAACCGGGCGCGAGACGATGGAAGCGCTCCTGATTGGGCATGGCTACCACCTCGTGTTTGCCAGCAACGGCCCGGAAGCGCTGGCGCAGGCGGTCCAACTCACCCCCGACCTGATTTTGCTCGATGTGATGATGCCGGTCATGGATGGGTTCGAGGTATGCCGCCGGCTGCGGGCCGACCCGGTGCTGGCAGAGGTACCGGTCGTGATGGTCACTGCACTGGATGACCAGGAATCGCGGCTTCGGGGCATTGAGGCCGGAGCCGACGACTTTATCTCCAAGCCCTTCCACCGCGCCGAACTCCGGGCCCGCGTCCGGACCATCACCCGGCTCAACCGCTACCGCCGGCTGCTGGCCGAACGCGCCCGCTTCGAATGGGTCGTGGAGCAGGCCGAGAGCGGCTTTGTCATCGTGGATGAGCAGGGCCGGGTGCAGTATGCCAATCGGCAAGCCTGCCTCTATCTCAGCCTCCCCCCGTCGTGGTATGACCCGACGACCAGCAGCGAAAACGAAATCCAGACCTTTCTGGCGCTGGCCCGCAAGCACTATCGCTGCGAACCCCCCGAAGCCTGGGAACGATGGCCGGGGGACCCTGGGGATGCTGGCAACCAGCAACTATCCGGGGGTGACCAGGACGCTGGACCTGACCAACCGCTGCGCTACCTGGTGAAGCCCGAAACCTCCACCTCCCACGCGGTCTGGCTCCAGGTTGACACCTTCGATTTGCCCGCCGGGTCGGGGACAGGGTTGCTGGTCCGCCTGCGCGATGTGACGACCCAGATGACGCGGCAGCGCCAGATCTGGTCGTTTCACTCGATAATATCGCACAAGCTCGCTACCCCGCTCTCCGGTCTCATCAGCAGCCTCTACCTTCTGACGACCGGGGAAATTTCGCTCCAGCTTCCCACCGAGGCAAAGGAGTATGCCGACATTGCCATGCAGAGTGCCCAGCGCCTCCAGAGAGATGTGCAGACGATCCGGAACTACCTGAAGCTGTCCGACCGGGCCTGCTCCGGCGGAGACTATCTCCTGGCAGATATTCCACAGACCATCGAACAGGTTCGCCGCGAGAGCGGGGTCGAGACGGTGTGCCTTTCCGGGCACGAATCCCTGGAACCCACCTGGCTGGCGCTCTCGCAGCACGCCGTCGAAGAACTCTTCCGGCAGGTGCTCGAAAACGCCCGGAAGTTCCACCCCACCCACACCCCCACCGTGGATATCTCCTTTTCATCCTCCCAAGCCCCTTCCCATGCCCCTTCCCATGGGGACGCGGTGTGCATCCGCATCCGCGACGACGGAATGACCCTTTCGCCGGAGCAACTCGCCACGCGTGGGTGCCCTATTACCAGGCCGAAAAGGACTTCAGCGGGGAAGTGCCTGGGATGGGGCTTGGGTTAGCAATGATTGCGGCGCTGGTCTGGAGCATCGGCGGGAGCTACCGCCTGGCAAATTGCGAACCGGGGCCCGGCATCGAAATGGAATTGACCATCCCCGCGAAACCAGCGACGAGTGATGAAGGAGAGTGAACACCATCACCCGAAGGGTGGTATGATAGAAGAGGGGCACGGAGTGGTGCGCCTCTCCGAGTCACGAGCCACGAGGAACCAACCGCGGATATCAAGCACGGGGGTGCTTTTGGTATGACGAACATGCTTTTCAGCCTCCGAACCCGCCTGTTTGCCCTGGTGCTGCTGGCTATTGTTCCCTCGCTGGTGCTGGTGTTCATCACGGGGATCGAACAGGAACACCTGTTCGCCAACCAGGTCCAGAACGAAGCCTTGCGGCTCACCCGGCTGGCCGCCGCTGAACAGCAAACCCAGGTGCAAAAGGCCCGCCAGCTTCTGGTGGCCCTGGCCCAACTCCCTTCCGTGCGCGACCATGATGTTGAGACATGCACCCATATCATGACCGACCTCCGCCCCCAGTTTCCAGAATACACGGGTATCTCGGCGGTCTATCCCAATGGGGACCCTTTTTGCACCAGTCTTCCGAACACCGGTATCAATGTCGGAGATCGAGACTATTTCAGGCAAGTGCTGGCGACCCGCGATTTTACCGTCAGTGATTACCTCATCGGGCGAAAGACGGGCAAAGCCATCATTGCTTTTGCCTACCCCAGCCTGGATGCAGGAGGGCAGGTCCAGGCCGTGGTGATTGCCAGCCTCGACCTGGCCTGGTTTGAGCACCTGGCGACCAGTGTGGATATGCCATCTGGCTCGACCTTCACCGCGTTTGAGATGGGCGACCAGCAAGGGACCATCCTGGGTCGCTACCCCAACGGGGATACCTGGGTTGGCAAAGAAGTCGGAAGTATGCCCATCATCCAGCGTATCCTGGCGCAGGGAGACGAAGGAACCACCAGGGAAGTTGGGCTGGACGGGGTTTCCCGCCTGTTTGCGTTCACCACGGTCCGCAACACCTCAAGCGGGAGCAAGGTCTTCATGATGATCGGGATACCCACCGAGGTTGCCTTTGCGGAGTCGCGGAGGATACTGGTTCGCAACCTGATGACCCTGGCGCTGGTGATGCTGCTCACTTTTGCTGCGGCCTGGGTCGGAGGCGATGCCTTTCTCGTTCGTCCCATCACCAGGCTCATGCACACTACCCACCGGCTCGCTACCGGAGACCTACAAACGCGCACCGGGGTGACGAATGCGACCGGAGAACTGGAACAACTGGCCTCCAGCATTGACCAGATGGCCGAAGCCCTTCAGCAGCGCGACGAAGCGTTGTGGAAGAGCGAAGCGCGGTTGAATTACCTGGTGAGCACCGGGCCGGTGGTCATCTTTAGCTGCCGGGCCGGGGGCGATTACGGAGCAACGTTTATCAGCCCCAATGTCCCTGATGTATTCGGTCACACGGCCAACCAGCTTACCGGGGATTCGCAGTTCTGGGCCAGCCACATTCACCCGGAGGATGCCCCGCGGATTTTCGGCGAACTCGCGCTGCTGTTTGAGCGGGGACACCACACCCATGAATACCGCTTTTTGCACGGAGACGGGGAATACCGGTGGGTGGAAAACCACCTCCGGCTGATACGCGACACCAGAGGGAAACCGGTTGAGATTGTCGGGTCGCTGCACGATGTGACAAAGCGCCGGCAGGCTGAAGAAGCCCTGCGCCAGGCGCGTAACGAACTTGAGCAGCGGGTAGTGGAACGCACCGCAGAACTGTCCCGGTCGCAGGCGGCCCTTGCCCACCAGAAGGATATACTGGCGCGGCAGGTGGACGAGCAGACCAGGGACCTGAAGATTGCCAACGCGAAACTGGCGCGGGCCGCCCGCCTGAAAGATGAGTTTCTGGCGAATATGAGCCACGAACTTCGGACCCCCCTCAACGCCATTCTGGGGCTGTCCGAAGTCTTGCAGGAAGAAGTCTTCGGGCCGCTCAACGACAAACAACGCTCGTCGCTGCACAGTATTGAGGAAAGCGGACGCCACCTGCTGGCGCTGATTAACGATATCCTGGACCTTTCGAAAATCGAGGCCGGCAAGACCGAGCTGGAACCTGGCCCGGTTTCGGTCGAAAGCATCTGCCAGACGAGCTTGCAACTCATCCGGAGCCAGGCGCACAAGAAGGGATTGCGGCTGTCTCAGACGATTGACCACGGGGTTATCCGCATCCAGGCCGACGAACGCCGCCTGAAGCAAATCCTGGTCAACCTGCTCTCGAATGCGGTCAAGTTTACCCCGGATGGAGGAAAGGTGGGGCTGGAAGTCATTGGACAGGCCGAGCACCAGTCGGTGCAGTTTGTCGTCTGGGACACGGGCATCGGGATAGGCCAGGAGGAAATGCCCCACCTGTTCGAGCCTTTCGTGCAGCTTGACAGCGGCCTGAACCGCCACCACGAAGGCACGGGGTTGGGGTTGGCGCTGGTCGCCCGCCTGACCGAGATGCACGGGGGGAGTGTGGCCGTCGAGAGCGAGGTGGGGAAGGGGAGCCGCTTCACGGTTTCGCTGCCCTGGCAAGCAGCGAAGCCAGACGAGACGCCAGCGCTCCCCGCTCCCACATCAATCGCCGCAACCAGGACCAATGAGCTACCGCGGGATGGGAGCGCCGGGGTCAGGCACTTGCCCGCCATCCGTTGGGCCCTCATCGTCGAAGACTCGCCCAGTGCGGCGGAGCAGATTATCCGCTACCTGGGCGAACTGGCAATCGCAACGACCGTCTACCGAAATGGCCGGCACATTCTTGACCAGGTGGTGGAGATGCAGCCAGACCTGATTATCCTGGACATCCTCCTTCCTGATGCATCGGGTTGGGATATCCTCACGGCCCTCAAAGCCGACGCCCGCACCCACCACATCCCCGTATTGATCATTTCGGTGGTGGATGAACCATCCCGCGGGCTGAAACTGGGAGCCGCCGGCTACCTGGTGAAACCGGTGACCCGCCAGCATTTTCGGGCGATGCTCCAGCGTATCAGCCCGGAGATGCTTCAACCAGGAGGGGACGGGAGCGCGAACGTGACCGGACGCGACGGGAACATCCCCAGTCGCTTGCCCATGGCCTCCCCGGAACATCAGGCCGAGGCGGCCCCGCCCGAACGGCTGATTCTGCTGGCCGAAGATAACGAAACCAGCCTGATCATGATGAGCGAGTACCTGGAGAGCAAAGGGTACCGCGTGAACGTGGCCTACAACGGGGTTGAAGCCATCGAGCGGGTTCGGCGGGAACGCCCGGACCTCATCCTCATGGACATTCAGATGCCGGGGATGGACGGGTTGGAGGCAACGCGCCACATCCGCGCTATCCCCGACCTGGCGGATATCCCGATCATTGCGCTGACCGCGCTGGCAATGACGGGTGACCGCGAACAGTGTCTGGAGGCGGGGGCCAACGACTATATGAGCAAGCCGGTGAGCTTGAAGCAGTTGATGCAAACGATTGAGCGCTATCTCGAACCAACGCCTGTTGCATAGAACAAAATCGAGTTTATGGAATATCGCAGTGCCATTTTAATCGTTGATGATTCCCCCCAGGGTCTCAAGACGCTGGAGGCGTTGCTATCGCCAGAAAACTACCAGCTCTACTTCTCCAGCAGCGGCCCGGACGCCATCGAGAAAGCGGCGAAAGTTCACCTGGACCTCATCCTCCTGGATGTGATGATGCCCTACATGGATGGGTTCGAGGTGTGTCGCCACCTGCGGGCCAACTCCTGCCTGGCCGAAATCCCCATCATGATGATTACCGCACTTGATGACCGCGAGTCGCGCCTGGAGGGGTTGGCAGCAGGAGCCGATGATTTCATCTCGAAGCCCTTCGACCGGGCCGAACTGCGCATGCGGGTGCGGACGATTACGCGGCTCAACCGCTACCGCCGCCTGATGAACGAGCGAACCAGGTTCCAGCAGTTGATCGAGCTTTCCCCGGATGGTATCCTGATTGTGGATGCGGCCGGGAACATCCATCTGGCGAACCCCTCGATGGTGCGCCTGCTCCGGGCGGAGAACCGAGAAACGGTGATGGGGCAGAACCTGCTGACCTTCGTGGTGTGCGACCACGAAGCCCATTGTATGGATGGACTGAGGCGCGTGATTTCCACCCCTTCCCAGGCGGTGTGCCTCGAAATCGTGCTGCAATGCTCCGACGGAACTACCGTGCCGGTCGAGGTCCACGCGGGCTATATGCTCTGGAACGATGCGCCCACGGCCCAGATCATTGTGCGGGATATCACCGAACGGAAGCGGGCCGAGTGTGAGAATATGCGCCTGATGCAGGAACTCGCCGAGCGCGAGCGGCGGCTTCACGACCTGGTCGAAAAGCTGCTGGTTTCGCAAGAGGAGGAGCGCCGCCGGGTGGCCTATGAACTGCACGACGGACTGGCCCAGGTCGCGTCCAGTGCGCACCAGCACTGGCAAACCTTCGCCAGTCTCTATCGCCCGCGCTCGGAGCGGAGCCGGCAGGTGCTCAGCCGGGCGCTGGAGTTGTCGCAGCGTGTGGTCAAAGAAGCCCGCCATGTCATTGCCGGGCTGCGCCCGACCGTGCTGGACGATTTTGGCCTGGCAAGTGCGCTGCGCCTGGAGGTGGAGACGCTGCGGGCCGAAGGGTGGAGTATCACCTACGAAGAAGCCTCACTGTGGGAACGGTTGCCCCCGTCCATCGAGACCACGTTCTTTCGCATCGCCCAGGAAGCCCTGAACAACATCCGTAAACACGCCCGAACGACCCGGGTACGCCTGGGGTTGTTCTGCCAGGAACACACCATCCGCCTCGAAGTGCAGGACTGGGGGTGCGGCTTTGACCCATCGTACCAACTGGAAGGCAGCGGACCGGGCGAGCGTATCGGGTTGCTCGGCATGCAGGAACGCATGGCGCTTCTGGGGGGAACCCTCTCCGTAGATAGCCACCCAGGGATGGGCACCCTGATTGTTGCCGAAGCCTCCCTGGTGGGGTTGGAAGAAGGAAAGGAGACGCCAGAGAGATGAATGCGGTATCGCCTTTTGCATCGAAACGACCGGATGGCCCGGCCCGGCTGGTGATAGCCGACGACCACGAATTGGCCCGGGCCGGGCTTCGCAGTATGCTGGAAGGAGAACGGGGACTGGAGGTCGTGGGGGAGGCCGCCGACGGGACCGAAGCCCTGGAGCTTTGCCGCACCTTGCGCCCGGACCTGGCCCTGATAGACGTGCGTATGCCTGGGATGGACGGGTTGGAAACCACGCGGGCCGTCAAGCAGCTGTGCCCGGAAATCAGTGTCATCATTGTGACGATGCACGAAAATTCCGACTACCTGATATCGGCCATCCGGGCGGGAGCCGCAGGCTACCTGCTCAAAGACACCAGCCGGCGAGAATTACTTACGGCCATTCGGCATGTGTTGCAGGGCGAGTCGTTTTTGAATACCGACCTGACCCAACGCCTGCTCCAATCTATGTCCGGTGAGATGAGGCGTGAAGAGGCACTGACCGAACCGCTGACCCCGCGGGAGCTTGAGGTGCTCCGTCTGCTGGCCCAGGGGCAGACCAACCGGCAGATAGCGCAAAACCTGATTATCAGTGCCGGGACGGTCAAGGTGCATGTTCAGCACATCATTGCCAAGCTCAACGTTTCCGACCGCACCCAGGCCGCCGTGCGGGCTGTCGAGCTTGGGTTGGTGCATTCATAAGTCGTGGCGCTTCCTCCACCCGCTTCAGCGGGTGGTCGTTGGCCGGCTTCGTCGTAACAACATGATGCCTGCAATGATCAACAGGGATGGGAAGATGTAGGCCATGCTGACGAAGTGATTGACGATAATCAAAGCCCCCAGGCCAATGAGAATAAGGCCGAGCTTGCGCCAGTCGCGGGGGCGCGAATGAGAGGGGGACGTACAGGTTTCGTACGAACCCGCCTCCTGCCCCTGCCCCATCGGATACCCGGCCTGGTTGGCTGCCCCGCCGGTATGGGCAAAATCGGCGTCATGGGCGAAGGGCGAAGGCTTCTCCAGCCGGATCGTTTTTCCGGTTGATGGAACTTCCGGCCAACCGGCCTGGAGCACGCCAGGGTCCGCCGGAGCCACATACGGAGGCATCGCCTGGGAAGCAGTCCACACCTCTGGCGGAGCTGCCCGCGGGTATTGCGCATAGGGAACCACCGGGGGAACCCGCACCTGCTCCGGTTCCAGCGAGGGGTGCCCCTCCGCCCCCCCCACCTGTGGTGCGGGAGAAGCCGTTGCCTGGCTCTGTCGCGGCATGAGCACCCAGAGCAACAGATAGACGGGAAGCCCAAGCCCACTGGTGAAGGTGACCAGCACAAAAATGAAGCGCACCATCACCGGGTCAACGCCAAAGTATTCGCCCAATCCCCCGCAAACGCCGCCAATGATGGATTCGGTCCTGCTGCGTGTCAGACGTGTCTGCATATCATCACTCCTCGTCGCTCACGAACGTTTCTTCGTTTCGCCTCTTCTGGTTCGTTCTTGCTGCATACGACGAAGATGAGGGGGACATGGTTGCAGAGCATGGTTGCAGCAAGGGGATTTTCCCACGACGACAGACACGGGTCACGGGGCACACGTCACACGTCACACGTCAGCGTCACACGTTACTCACCACTGGCCTCACCGGTCCAGGTCCAGGTCCAGGGTTCCAAAGTTCAGCGGGTTCTGGTTGACCCAGGCTTCATCCTGCCAGTGCCATACCTGGTAGTCCAGGTGCGGCCCCGAAGACTGGCCGGTGGAGCCAAGCGAGCCGATGACCTCGCCGGGCCGAACAATTTGCCCATCTACCACGGCAAAATCTTGCAGGTGCGCGTAGCCCGTCTTATAGGCCTGGTTGATAACCCAGACATGGTTGCCCGCCGGCCAGGAATTGCGGGTCGTTTTGACAACCCCGCTGTGGGTCGCATGCACCGGCACGCCCCAACTCCCTTCCGGGTCTGCCTGTCCATCATGGTCGCTGTCAATCGCCAGGTCTATGGCCCCCCAGACCGACGCCGGCGCGTGCGTGCCCACCCCGTAGCCCTGGGTCATCACAGTGCGAGGGTCGTTCAAAGGATTGCCCGTCGGAACAAGACTATGCCCGTCCCACCCCTGCCCGGCCAGTGCTTCCGACCGCCACGAGTCCACCAGGCGCTTGATGATCCCCACATAGGCGTTCACATCGTTCTCAAAGGAAGGAGCGTAGATAGGGATAATCTCATCCACGGTTTCGGTGCCGCGCCCTTTGATATACTCAACATCAATCAGCCGGTACCAATCCTCAATTCCCTCCTCCCACGAGGCATAGTCGCGGAACCGCCCGAAGCAGTGCTGGTAGCCCGCACAGATGATGTTGCCAATATTGTGGGTGGTGGTGCCATCGGGTTTCAGTCCCGCCCAGTTCGGGTGGGTGCCGGCGGTGCTCTCGTGAATGAAGAAGGCCAGCGCATAGGCCGGGTCAATATCATAGGCGCGGCCCAGGTCTACCCACGCCTGGCCGGTGCCTGCCGCCGGTGAACCATAGGTTGTCAGAATCACGTCAATATCCTCGGCTGCCAGACTGGGGGAGCCGCGCAGGTGGTAGTCTCCAACGGGGCGCGGCGGAGGGTTCAGGAACGGTATCGGGAAGCGCAAAACCTGCCCGATAGGCCCCAACCAGCGGGCCATCTGTGAGGAACGGTCCGCCGGCCAGAAGCGCACCAGGATAGCGATGCTCACCAGCGAGACCAGCAGCAGGAAGAGCGGGTGGTGGAACCATGCCGGTGGCCGGTGCGGCGCACGCTCCCGGCTCCGTCGCAGCCGGGGGTAGGGTCTGGCATCGCAGGCCGCCAGATATTCGGCCTGGCGAAGCGCCATCTCCGTATCAAAGAGGTCGCGTCTCAACGACGGGCGCTCTTCGTCGTCTTCGCGGTCTTCGCTGTGAGGACGGGACGGGGTTGGGCGCAGCCGGGGAGGCCGGGCCAGCACCTCTTCATCGGCCTCGTGGGCGTGGCTTTGCCCCGTGCGGGTGCGGAGCGGAGCCGTCGGGGACCGGCGGGCAGGCCGGTCATCCTCCTCGGTCAGGTCGAAGAGCGGTTTTCCGGGGGCGGCCTGGACGGGCGACCGGACGAGCGACCGGACGAGCGACCGGACGGGGAAGTGGCCGGCCTGGATGGAGCTGGTGGCGGGTCAGGAAAAGGCGGGTCATCTTCCGTCGGCTGAGGGTGCGGGGCAGGCGGGCGCTGCCCGTCTGGCGGCGAAACAGCGGGGGCCGGGCCGGAGACGGAGGCGGGGTACGATGACCGGTCGTACGGTCAAAGAGCGAACGGCGGGGGGTTGGCGGCTCCTCAACGTCCGCCCGGCGCTCAAAGAGCGAAGGCCGCAGCCTTTGCGGTTCCGGGCCGGGCGGTAATTCTGGCGCTTCGTCCTCCCGTTCGCTCATGCTCATGTCATGGGTGCTCCTGTTCCTGGATCAGCCACAGTTACCAAAACCATCGCGAAATCGTGCATTCCCCATCAGAATGGGAGCAATGCCGACTGCTGATAGCGTTGATGTTTCCCCGCCGCGGGCGGTGATGACCTGCGCCCGATGGACCCGTGGCGGGTATCTGGGCGGGCGGTTGCACTGCGGG
>JAAUSY010000119.1 GCA_012032475.1 Chloroflexaceae bacterium | reverse complement strand
GGGGGCCGGAGCGGGGGTGCCTGGGACAGCCACAGGCGAGGCGACCGGTGCTCCGCTCCCCACGCCCCACAGCCGCACCGTCTGGTCGCCCGACCCGGACGCGAGCGTCAGGCCATCGGGCGAAAAGGCCACCCCATAGACCTCGTCGGTGTGCCCCTCAAGGGTGTGCAGCAATGCGCCATCGCGCACCTGCCACAGGCGCGGCGCACGGTAGCTCCCCCCGGAGGCGAGCACCGTTCCGTCGGGCGAAAAGGCCACACTGAAAACCTGCCCGACATCGCCCTTGAGCGTGTGCAGCAATTGCCCGTCGGACACCTGCCACAACCGCACCGCACTATCCCGACTGCCAGACGCCAGCAGCGTTCCATCGGGCGAAAAGGCCACACTCAGCACCCCAACCGACATCCCTTCGAGCCGGTGGAGCACGGTACCGTCGCGCACCTGCCAGAGCAGCACGCGGTTATCTTCGGTGGCGGCTGCCAGCGTTTGCCCGTCGGGGGAGAACGTCAGACCGTTGATAGAATTCGACTGCCCCTCAAGGGTCCGGATGAGCGTGCCATCGCCGGCCCGCCACAGCCGCACCGTCTCATCGCTTGAGCCGGAAGCAATAGTCTGACCGTCGGGCGAGAAGGCCACGCTCAACACCCAGTCGGTGTGTCCCTCCAGCGTATGCAGGAGGGCCCCATCACTTGCCTGCCACACGCGCACCGTCTGGTCGTAGCCTCCGGAAACAAAGGTCTGACCATCGGGCGAGAAGGCCACACTGCCCACCCCGCCCTGGTGCTGGTCCAGCGTGCGCAGCAGGGTGCCATCACGCACCTGCCACACCTGGATGGTTGTATCGCCCAGTCCCGTCACCAGCGTTTGCCCATCGGGCGCAAAAGCCACACTCAGCACCGCCGGGGGCAGGTCGGGGTTAACCACGTGTCCCCGCTCTTCCCACTGCGCCAGTGGCACCACCTGGGTGGCCGAGGCAGGATTGATGGCCGCCGGTGGTCGGGTGACCGGGGTCCCCGCCATCGCCGGGAAGAAAGCGCTCCCGTCCCCCACATCCCCCGCCGCGGTTGCGATGGGTGCGGGGGGCGGGAGGCCGTCCGGGGTCCCCGCGACTACCAGGGATGGGTGTTCGGCAGCCACGTCTGCCCTGGTGGGAGTCTCGACCGCAGTGGGCCGTTCGTCCCGCCCGCAGTTGGTCGCGGCCCGCGCCACGACAAGCAGGAGCGCCACCAGCACCAGGAAGCGAATCCCCATCCGGCGGAGGCCAGGTCCTCCGGGGAGCCGACGAAGCACCGGCTCTGGCGCTTCTTCCGCTTCCGTCTCAACCCCCGGTTGCGCACCCTCCGGTTTCTCCTGCTCTTCCTGCCCACGCGGAGAAACCGTCGTGACGGTATACCCCTGGTTTTCCTGGGGCAGGTAGCCGATTCTGGCCGCGGTCACGGTGGCCGACTGCGCGGTCTTGAGCGCTGCCCGCATCTCAGCCGCGCTGGCCGGGCGCTTGCCTGGTTGCAGTGACATGGCTTGTTGAACAACCTCGCTCACCGCGGGAGGCACCTGCGGGTTGGCTTCGTGCGCCGGGCGCAAGGGGTCTGGCCGGTCGTCCATCACCGCTGTGGTGCGGTTCAGGGCATTTTCTGGCGGCGTGGCGGTCAGCAGGTGGTACACGGTGGCACCCAGGGCATACAGGTCACTGCGCGGGGTGGTGCCCGTGCCCTGCACCTGCTCCAGCGGGGCATACTGGGGGGTGTAGCCGAAAATGCTGCCGGTGCTGGTCGTCCGCGATTGCAACGCCGCGGTGCCCTTTGCCAGGCCAAAATCCAGCAGCACCACCTGCCCCGCCTCCGTCAGCTTCAAGTTCTGCGGCTTGATATCGCGGTGGATGATGGGTGGGTGCTGGCCGTGGAGATATTCCAGCGCGTCCAGCACCTGGTCGGCCCAGTCCAGCACGGTATCCACCGGAAACGGGGCATCGCGCTGCTGGAGGCGCTTGCCCAGGTCTTCGCCGGGGACGAAGTCCATCACCAGAAATTGCCCGTGGTCATCAACAAAATGGTCAATGACCCGCACCAGGGCCGGGTGGCGCATCCGCGCCAGAATCTTCGCCTCGCGCTCAAAGGCTTTGCCGAACGATTCGCCTTCCAGGAGCGTCTGTTTCAGCGCTACCGGCTGCGCCAGACGTTCGTCAATGGCCTCATACACTGCCCCCATCCCGCCCTGCCCAATCTGGCGGACGATACGGTAGCGGCCTTGAATGAGGGTTTCGGGAATACCAATCCCAGTCATAGCGTATTCCTCCTCTCTTGAATAGGCACAGCACGCTGGGCGTCGCTCGTCGCGGCCCCATTATAGCTGCGCCAGTTTTTCCCGTAGCATCTGCTCGACCCGCGCAAACTCCCTGATAATATTGGCGATCAGTTCTTCCATCTTCTCCTTCTCTTCCCTTCCCGCTCCTCCCCTTCCTGCTCCTCCCAGGCTGTCGTTTCTCCCCATCATCTCCAGTTCCCGGCACCGTCCCGACAGATTCAGCGCTCCGAGTTGGGCGCTGCTTGACTTCAGAGTATGCGCCACCCGGAAGAGCAAGGTCGTATCTCCATCCGCGAGGGACTGGCGGAGCATCGCCAGTTTACCGGGCGTATCGTCCAGGAAGATGGTCACCAGTTCGTGGGCAAGCCCTGCCGCTTCGTCGTCCATCGTTGCCAGGAAGCGAGCAAAGGTGACCGGGTCAAGCGCTTCCTGGGGGGGCGCAGATGAGCCTGATGCATCCGTGGTCGTTTTCGTTTCGGTTGGGGACATCTCCTCCTGCTCCCCCTGCTCCCGCACTCCTGCTTCCCGTGCCTCCCGTGCTCTGCCCTCCGACACCCACTTGAGCTTCGCGGCCAGTTCTTCCACCCGCACCGGCTTGCCAAGGTAGTCATCCATTCCTGCATTCAGGCACCACTGGCGGTCGCCATCCATCGCGTGGGCGGTCATGGCGATAATGCGCGGTTGCTGCTCGGTGGGGTACTCAGCCCGAATGCATCGGGTGGCTTCGATCCCGTCCATCTCCGGCATCTGGATATCCATCAGGATGACATCATATGGCTGCCGGTTCATCGCTTCCAGCACTTCGTATCCGTTCGCCACAACATCCGCACGGTAGCCCATCTTCTCTAGCAATCGCAGCGCCACTTTCTGGTTGAGCAAATGGTCCTCGGCCAGCAGGATACGCAGCGGGTGGTGCTGACCGGCCTGGCAGTCAAGCGGGTAGGGTTCAAAATATCGGGAGATTCTCACTGGTTCGCCTCGCACCACGCCCACCAGCGTTGCGTGCAGGAGGGCCGGGCGAATGGGCTTGACCAGGAAGGCGTCCACCTCGGTGGTGGCAAGGTCGCCCAGGTTGCGACGAGCCGTGAGCGTCACCATCGCAATGATGGGCAGGCTGGGGGCCGCCTGATGGATCTGGGCGGCCAGTGCCATCCCGCAGGGGATGGGCCGGGGCATATCCAGCAGCACCAGGTCATACGGCTCGCGCTGCTGGCGTAACCAGTCCAGCCCGGCCGCAGTGCCAACCACGTACGCCTGCATGCCCCATCCGGCGGCATACTGGCTGAGGACCTGACAGCAGGTGGCTCTGTCACCGATGATGAGGATTCGTTTGCCCTGCAAGTCCGGCTGGTCGGGTGAGAGGAAGGTCCCTGGCTCGGTGGCAGCGGCTGGCTCAACCATCAGTGTCACGTGGAACGTTGAGCCGACGCCCACACGGCTTTCGACCCACACGGTCCCTCCCATCATCTCGGCCAACCGTTTGCTGATGACCAACCCCAGGCCGGTGCCGCCATATTTGCGCGTGGTTGAGCTATCGGCCTGGCTGAACGACTGGAAGAGGCGTTCGAGCCGGTCCAGAGAGATGCCGATGCCGGTGTCGCGCACGGCAATATGCACTTCGTGGCGGGGTTGGGGGTCGGGGGTTACGGGTCGCGGGTCGCGGGGCGGGGTGTAGGAAACAGTAACGACCACTTCGCCCTGCTCGGTGAACTTGACCCCGTTGCCTACCAGGTTGATGAGGATTTGCCGCAGACGCACCAGGTCCCCCACCAGCATATCGGGGGTGGAGGGGTCTATCCAGTAGACCAGTTCGATACCCTTTTCGTCGGCCTTCGGGGCAAGCAGTTCCAGTACCTCTTCAATACCGGTGCGCAGGTTGAAGGGGGCGTGTTCCAGGTCGAGCCGCCCGGCATCAATCTTGGAAAAGTCCAGAATATCGTTGATGAGCGTGAGCAGGGCGTCGCCGCTCATGCGGATGGTTTCCACGTAGTCCTGCTGCTCGGCGGTCAGTTTCGTGTCCAGTAGCAGGCTGGTCATCCCGATAACGGCATTCATGGGGGTGCGAATCTCGTGGCTCATGTTGGCAAGAAACTCGGCTCTGGCGCGGGTGGCCCCTTCGGCGGCTTCGCGGGCCTGGCGCAGCGCCTCTTCCATGCGCTTGCGCTCGGTGATATCCACCCCGAACACGGTGACGCCGGTGATTGCCCCTTCTTCTGTCAGAATGGGCGCAAACCGATATTCCATATAGCCGGAAGCCCTGACGAAGCGCGTGGGGGTTTCGATCACGAAGGCCTCGCCGCGCAGGGCGCGGTCGTAGTAGCTCTGCCACTCATCGCGGACCGGGGACAGAATGTCGGGCAGCAGCACGTTGTCTCCCTTCTGCATGTGGTATCCCAGGGAGGTTTGCAGGTTGGCAAGGTAGCGCGAGTTGGCAATAATCAGGCGGTAGTCGCGGTCTATGGACCAGATGCTCCCTTCGGTGTTCTCGATGAGGGCCCGCAGGTTGGCTTCGCTCTCGCGCAGGGCTTCTTCGGTCCGTTTGCGCTCGGTGATGTCATGAGCCACCGTTTGAACCGCCGGTTTGCCCTGAAAGGTGATAGACCGGCCGGTTGCCTCAACATCAACGATAGTCCCATCGAGTTGGACAATCTGCTGTTCCATCAGGGGGATGGGCAACTTGGTCTTGCTTGCCTGATCAATACGATGACGCACGCTGTCCGCACTGGGGGAGGCCACAAAGTCGAGCACTGGCATGCCGACAAATTGACTGGCGGATGTTCCCCCAAGCAACCGGATACAGGCGTCGTTGACCAGGACAAATTCCCCTTCGTGATGGACAAAAACGGCTTCCGGTGACATTTCTATCAGGGAACGGTAAAGTTCTTCGCTCTCACGCAGGGCTTCTTCGGCCTGCTTGCGCTCGGTGATGTCATGAGCCACCCCCAGGATTTGCTGCGGTTGACCATCTTCGGTGCGCTGAAATACCACTTCGCGGCTGAGGAGCCAGCGCCAGCTTCCATCGCGGTGGCGCATCCGATATTCGAAGATCAAAATGGCTCCCTCGGCGGTCTGCGCCTGCTCTATGCGGTGCTCGATGGCACGGGGCCGGTCGTCCGGGTGGAGCAGGGTGGGCATCACCTCACTCCCCATCGCCTGAACTTCTTCGACCGTGTAGCCGAGCCATTCCCCTATCTGGCGATTGCAATAGACATTGCGCTCCAGGGACAGGTCATAGATATACAGGACACTGGGTACGGTGGTGGCAATCTGTTGGACAAACCGCTCGCTCTCGCGCAGGTCCCGTTCGGCCTGCTCACGCCGGGTGAGTTCTTTGAGCAGGCGGGCCGTAGCCTCCTGCAAGGCCATAGTTCGCTCGTCCACCCGCTGCTCAAGCTCGTCGTTGAGCCGCTGCAACGCGGCCTGGGATGTTTGCGCGACCTGAAGGCTCTGCTGGAACCACCACATACTGACCATCACAGCGATACCTATCATCCCGCTCACGCCGGTCTGCATCAGCCAGCCGGTCACCAGGGACGGCGCTTCGGTCATCTGGGTGAGCGTGTCGGGCGGCAGGTGAAGTATGCCCACCAGGAATGCGCCCGAAACGGCCCCATAGATTGCAGCACTCACGACCCACAGCGCGAGCGCAAGCCGGTGGTGCAGCAGCAGTGCCGCCAGCACTACCACGGCAAAGAGG
The DNA here is from genome assembly GCA_012032475.1 of Chloroflexaceae bacterium. Classification (GTDB taxonomy): domain Bacteria; phylum Chloroflexota; class Chloroflexia; order Chloroflexales; family Chloroflexaceae; genus JAAUSY01. The sequence continues at coordinate 8,536 of JAAUSY010000119.1, read as the reverse complement.
TAGATGCGCCCCGTGCCAGCGACTCCACTCTGGACGAGGTAGAGCACCGCCGCGAACGAAAGCAGACCAAGCAGCAAGCCCGCCCGGATGGGAAAAGGGAGGTTCGGCGCGAGGGTAATGACCGCCAGGAAGGCGACCAGCGCAGTTCCCTGCGCCACCCAGTCGAAGTGCCCGGACGAGATGGACGCGAATAGGCCAGAAACCAGTCCTATCAGGGCAAAGAGCGACAGAATTTTCATCATCAGGAGCAACATGGTTTCGCGCGAGAGTCGCAGTTGTGCCGGTGTTGAGAGCGTCGTCTTGTCCATTGCCGCGCCTTTTCCCTTTCCCTTTCGTTCCTCGTATTCCAAGTATAGCATACCGGGCAGACGCAGAGGGAACAGAACCGTTCCTTTCCTTTTCTTCCGTCATCCATCCATCATCCATCCGACGCTGCTTGCAGAGGCATAGACCTGGAGCGTCTCCTCGGCCACCCGACGCCACGAAAACCGTGCGGCCTGCGCGAGTCCCCGGCCCCGCAAATCCTCGCCCAGTGTGCTATCACCATCCCTATCCCTATCACCGTTGGGCAGCAGCCGTCCGAGTGCCGCCGCCCACCCCGCCACATCGTCGGGGTCAACCAGCAGGGCTGCATCGCCCACCACCTCCGGGAGGCTGCTGGCGCTGCTCGCGACCACTGGTGCCCCACAGGCCATCGCCTCCAGCGGTGGCAGGCCAAACCCCTCGTAGCGGCTCGGAAAGGCAAAAACCGCGCATGCCTGATAGAGCAATGGCCCGTCCTCGTAGGGCACCTCAATGCGGCGCACCTGATTGCCCACCCCTTCCTGCTCAATGAGCGCGTCCAGGTCGGGGAAGAGTTGCCGGTCTCGTCCCAGGGAACGCCCGGCGATTGCCAGCAACGCGGGGGGGCGCTCCGGCAGTTGAGCCGCGCCAGGGCCCGCACCAGCACCCCCACATTCTTCCGGGCGTCAAGCCCCCCGACATAGTAGATGAACGGGCCGGCGATGCCGTAGCGTTCGGCAACCTGGTGACGGGCAATGCCCCGGTCCTGCGTGGTGTAGCGCTCATCTGCCGCCAGTAGAATAGCGCTGACCCGCTGCGGGGGGATGCCCAGGTGGGCAATGATATCGCTCCGGCTGTGCTGCGAGAAGGTCACCGTCTGCGCCGAGCGGCGGGCCGTCCGTCGCACCAGCGCCATATAGGCCCGCACGTGGAGGCCCCCGCGGTATTCCGGGAGCACCAGGGGAATCAAATCGGGAATGGTTGTCACCACTGGCACGGCACACCGCAGCGGCGGCGCGAAGTAGGGCACATGCAGCACGGTTTCTTCGCCTGTCGTCCCCCGGCGGCGCTTCCACAGCCGGTGGGCGGCGTCGGGGACACTCACCTGCTCGAACCACAGCTTTGCCAGGTTATCGTTCACGCGGTCGAACGGCGTCGGGAGGTTCTGCACCGTGACGTCGGGTGGGGGAGGGGGGACCGGCCCCCGCGAGGTGACGCTCCCAGGGAGCAATAACGTGTAGTGGTGGTGAGGCGCAGCCAGCGCAAGCCGACGCAGCAATCCGTGCAGGTATTGGCCGCTCCCAACGGTGGGGCGGCCCCAGAAACTGCCGTTTATCAGAATATGCATCACCAGTCCTCCTGCAAACAAGCTGAAATACTGGCGTGCATCATAGCATAAGAGCATCGCACCCGAACGCGCCCCGGTGGGCGTGCCGTAATCGTATGGGGAATATGGGGAACTGCGTTGTCTGAGGACGACAGCAGGGGCAATGTCTGCTATACTAGAGAAGGGAGAGTCACGTCGAGAGTTCTGGGGTATGAAGTCAGGCAACCTGTTAGTTCAGCAATCTATCCTTGCCCTGCGGCAACATGACACCCGCACTGCCCGGAACCTCCTGGCCCAGGCCGTGAGCCTTGAACCCGGCAACGAACAGGCGTGGATCTGGCTGTCGGGGGCGCTTTCGTCGCAGCCTGAGCGAAAATACTGCCTGGAGCAGGTGTTGGCAATCAACCCGCGCAACCACCTGGCCCGCCGCGCCTTCGAAATGCTCCCGCCGGTGGGAGCCGCGGCCCCCGCGGTGCTCCAACCGTCCTCCCACTCCCAGAGGGAGCAAACTACCGAAGCCGCTTCCCCAACGAGTTCTGGCTCCAACGCATCGCCCTTTGCTCCGGTCGTCCTGACCCCGGTGGTCGAGCCAAAGCGCGGTCGCGCCGGAGGCAGAGGGCCGAAGCCGCCGAAGCAGTCAGAGCCGCCGAAGCAGTCAGAGCCGCCGAAGCAGAAGGCCCGACAGCAACCAGCGCCGCGAGAATGGCAAGAACGATCCGAACCAGCGCCGCCCCCCCCGCGGCCAGTTGCCGCACGACCGGATATCCCCGTCTCGCAACCGCTGTTCCAGCGGCTCCGGGCAACCCTCTCGAACCCCCGGCTGTTGATCGGGTTGGCGGGGGCCGGTGTATTAACAGTCCTGGTGGTGGTCGGGGTGTTCCTGGGGCCGGAGTGGATGGCAGCGTCCAGGCAGGATGTCCCCACGACCCCTGCTCAAACTCCAGGTGCTCTTTCTGCCGCATCGGAAAACGGGGGAACCGGGGAAAACGGGGAAGACGGGCAAACGGAAGCCCCGCCAGAGACGAACCCTCCGCAAGCAGGTGCCCCTGACACAAACGGGGAAGCCGAAGCCACCGCGCCAACAGCCCCCGAAGCGCCAGAGTCGCCGCAACGGCTGCTGCCCACCTCGCTCCCCACGAGTATCGCGCCCATCACCGCCACCGCGCCCCTGACCATTGCCGTGCAACTTCCCCCCACTGAAACCGAAGTGGTGCTGCCTGAAGAACCAGGAACAGTTGAGGTTGGGGAGGCGAATGGAGGGACCGACGAACCATCCCCAGATGAAACCTTTCCGAGGGGATATATCCAGAATGGGGGGAATATCCGTTCGGAAACGCGGGTTGCCGCCGACACCGCCATCGGGCAGGTGTGCCCCGGCGACCAGGTGGATATCCTGGACCAGCAGCCGGGTTGGGTCTACCTCCGCGTGACGACCATCGCCGCTGATTGCGTGCCCGAACGCGTCTCCCCCGGAACGGAGGGGTGGGTGAGCGAAACCCTGGCGGCAGAGTCATCGTTCCGCCCCGACGGCTCCTACCCCCTGCTGCCGGCAGGCCTGCTGGCAGCGGTGGTCCGGAGCGTTCCCGATGGGGACACCCTCGAACTCACCGCCGCCGGCACACCCCTCAGCGTTGCACCGGTGGGTCTGAATGCGCCGGAACCGTCCGAGTGCTTCGGGGCAGAAGCAACGACCAGCATGCGCGAACTGGTGGAAGCAGGGTTTGTGTTGCTGGAACCAGACCCCAACCTGCCCGAACAGGACGAGGCGGGTCAGTCGCTCTTCCACGTGTGGTTGCCCGATGGCCGGCTAGTCAGCCTGGAACTTCTTGGTCAGGGGCGTGGCTTCTTCTTCCGGAGCTATGCTTCGCCACTCGCCTTTCGCTACCAGGATATCTTGCTGGAGGCTCAGACCGAAGCCCGCGAACAGCAGCGTGGGTTGTGGTCTCCTGAGATGTGCGGGGGTGCGCCGCCAGAACCAACGCCGGAGGACGGAGCGGAAGAAGCAGAAGAACCAGCGACGAGTGGTGAATGACAGGTGAGGGACAGGCCGCTGCCCATACGTATTCAAGCGAATCTGGTATCACCGCATCACGCATCACTCGTCACGCAACTTACTCCGCCTGGTCATCAAAGATAGCCCGCACGCGGAACATCCCGTCGCGCTGGTCGGGCGCGTTTGCGAGCGCTTCCCTGTGCGGAAGCGGTGGAAGAACCTCGTCGGAGCGCATCACGGTCGAGAGGTTGCTCATCTGTTCCGTCGGTGGAACCCCCTCAATAGACACTTCCTGCAAACTGGCAATGTAATCCAGGATAGAAGAAAGCTGCACCCGCATCTGCTCAAGCTCCTCTGGCGAGAGCTTCAGACGGGCCAGTTGCGCAACGTGTTCAACTTCGGCCGGTGTCAGTGTCATAACTCTGCCATCCTCATTTATTTCTCTCCTAATCAAACGAAAACGAAACCGTCAGACCAGTATGGTTTGTTCGCTGGCATCACAGCAGGGTTGCCAGCACCACCACCTCGGCAATCTCACACAATGCCCCGTAGGTGTCGCCGGTCAATCCTCCCAGGTCGCGGGTCCACCAGGATGCCAGCAGGTGGGTGCTTCCCCACACCAGCGCCCCGGCCACTATTCCCCCCCCCTGCCCGACGCCCAGAGATAGGAGCAGGGCCGCGCCCGTTGCCACAAAGAAGTCGCGCCGCCGCACCTGGGCATGGAAGGTGTGCCCCAGTCCGCCCCCGCGGGCCGGAGGAAACCAGAAAATCCCGTAGATATCGGCCCATCGCCCCCAGACGGGAGCCAGCAGCATCGCACGCCACCACCCCTCGCCTGCGCCCTGGAGCCAGGCAAACTTGAGCAGCAGCACCGCAACCAGCGCCAGCACGCCCATCACCCCGACCCGGCTGTCCTTCATAATCTCCAGCTTGCGTTCGCGGGAGCGCCAGCTCATCACTGCGTCGAAGGTATCGCTGAGGCCATCCAGGTGCAGCCCGGCGGTCACTCCCGCCCACGCCACCACGAGCAAAGCCGCTCGTACGCTGCTGCCCCACTGCTCCCCTGCCAGCCACCCCACCGGCAGCAGCAACCCCCCGATGAACAGGCCAACCAGCGGGAACCACGCGGTCGAGGCGGCAATCTCGCCTTCCGACCCTTGTTCTGGCGACGAGGGGGAGGGAGGGGAAGCCGACGAGAGGGCCGGCAGTGGCAGGACGGTCAGGAAGCACACTGCCTCTCGGAACGAGCGGAGCGGCCCGCGGAGCCGATGCCCTATCCCGCTCATGCTTCCCGGTCTGAACTGATAGGCGTCACCCCCGCCTGCTCGAAGGTTGCCATCTCGCGCATCAGGCGCGTGGCGCTCACCAGCAGGGGAAGCGCCAGCGCGGCCCCGCTCCCCTCGCCCAGCCGCATGTCAAGTTGCAGGAGCGGCCCTGCCACCTGCCCGTCGCCACCCGTAAGCCCCAGGTGTGCCAGCGCCAGGATATGCCCCGGCTCTGCCGAACAATGGGCCGCAAAGAGGAAGGGGCGCACCCGCGGAGCCATCGCCGCCGCAATGAGGGCCGCGCTGGTCGTGATATAGCCATCCAGCAGCACGGGAATGCGCCGGGCAGTCGCTGCCAGGATAGCCCCTGCCAGCACGGCAATCTCCAGCCCTCCCAGTTCGCAGAGTAGGGTCAGGGGCGCAGCAGAAGCCTTCCCATCGTCGTCCCGTACCATCGCACCGGTTCGCTGAAACCGCCGCAGCGCCATCGCTACCACGTCGCGTTTGCGCGACAGTGTGGCATCATCAATGCCGGTGCCCCGTCCCACCGTCTCGGTGGGGGAAGCACCGGTGAGCGCACTGGTGATGGCCGCGGCGGGGGTGGTGTTGGCAATGCCCATCTCACCCAGAGCCAGCAGGTCGAGACCATGCCGCTCCTTCTCCTCATCCACCAGGGCTGCGCCTGCCAGCAGCGCGGCCTGGGCTTCGCCGGGCTGCATGGCCGGTTCGCGGGCCATGTTGCCGCTCCCGCGCCGTATGCCCAGGCCATGCAGTGCCGGGTGGGCGGGCACCTCCCCTACCACCCCGGCATCAACCAGCACAATCCGTGCGCCTGCTGCCGCCGCCAGCGCATTGATGGCCGCGCCGCCGGTCAGGAAATTTCTGACCATTTGCGCAGTCACTTCCTGGGGATAGCGCTCACGCCCTCTGCCGCAACCCCATGGTCAGCAGCCGCCAGCAGCACCACCCGGTGCTCCAGGGCCGGGCAGGCCAGGCCGGTGCAGGCCGCCAGCCGCACGAGCAGGGATTCAAGCTGCCCCAGGCTCCCGCGGGGCTTGGTGAGCGAATCCAGCCGGGCTTGTGCGGCAGCGGCAGCCGGCCAATCTGGCTCTGGCACCGCGGCCTGGAGCGCCTCAAGCGACGAAGCGGCAAGGTCCACCGTTCTGCTCCCTCCTGTTCCTCCTGATGTGATGGTTCCCTGTCGGGTCTCTCTGCGAACCAGACCAGACTATCAATACCATCAATCTATCCGGGTACGATTATAGGGTCAGGAAGCGAAACCGTCAACAGAGAAGAGAAGCGCCAGACCGGGGAAGGGAGTTGCAGGCGTATGCTTCTTCTGGTATGCTTATCCTCGATTCCTGTCATGTCATGGGGAAACGTTCCGTGCATGATAGTGATAGTATATAGTGATTGATGACCCGAAGGGTTAAATCCGCAAAAGCTCAAGAAAAAGAAAATAGGAGGAGCATAGCAATGGCTCATTTCTCGCGTGTCGGGCTACTTCTCGTCCTTATCATCACCTTCTCGGCTCTCGTTCTGGCAGCCTGCGGCAAAACAACCGACGACCAGCAGGAAGCATCCCCGGATGTTCCGGCCACGGTCGAATCCAGCATTCAGCAAACCGTCCTGCCCCAGGATGTGCCACCGGACCTCGAAGCGACGGCCAGGACGATGATTCAGGCAACGTTAGACGCCGGTCAGCCCATCATTATTCGGCCAACCTCCGCCGGGGGAGCAGACGAGGAGGAGCCGATGGCGGCTCCTGATGCCACGGCGACCGGAGCGCCAACCCCGCCCACCACCGGGCCAGAGATTGTCGCCCCGACGATTACCGCGCCGGAGATTGTCGCCCCGACGATTACCGCGCCGGAGTTTATGATTCCCCAGGTTACGGCTACGATGGCTGTGACCGGCACGACCACCACCCCGGAAACCGCGCCGTGAGGCTCAGGGGACTGATTCTGTCCAGTGACGTGACGGGTGAGGAGGGGGAGGGGTGGGGCGTGGCCCGGCCTCTCCCTTTATGGCAAGCCTTTCCAGAGCGGCAGAAGCGCGTTCAGGGTCAAGGGGCCTGGGCAGTATCTGACCGTCGTCGCGCTTGCGGGGGTTCCAGGCGGGCCGGTGCTCTGGGATGCGGCATTTTCAAAGATGAAAGAGGTATGATATGATATGGTAGAAGTTCGTATAATATGGAAACCATGGAAATGATAGAAACCATTGGGCAATTTTTCAGGCAGCGCTGACCACAGAAAGGAATCATCTCAATGGGAAGTTTGTGGAAAAAGCCGACGCTTCTTGTCCTGTCGAGCCTGGTCGTGCTCATCATGGTCGCTCTGGTGGTTGGTACGGTGGCTCCCTCTACGGAGTATGGGGCGACCATGGTGGCTGTTGCCAGGAAGACCGAACCCCCAGCCCGGACCGCCGAACCACCGGCCCGGGCCACCGTCGCTCCTGCTGGCGCAGCGGGGGTGATGGTCCCGCTCATTGAGCCTGACGAGGAAGAAAGGGGAGAAGAAGCCCTGGCGATTGAAGCAACCGAGGAGGGAGAAACCCCAGGAGAAACCACCGACGAGACGGCAATGGCTCCGGAGGTTGAGGTTATTGAGGAAACCGTCCCGACGACCGGGGCAGTTGCAGCGGCAGAAGCAACCGAAGTCCCCACCAGCGAGGTCACCGAAGAAGTCGCTGCGACTCCGGAGGTTGAGGTTATTGAGGAAACCATCCCGACGACCGGGGCAGTTGCAGCAGCAGAAGAAGCCGAAGCCCTGACGGCCGTCTCGCTCGAAGAGCGCGTCCGTGAAACCACCGGCCCCGGCTGGACCATCGTCTCCAATGGAGACGTGAGCGGTGATGGAAACCCCGAAGTCATCGCCTACCAGGTAGCAGATATGACCCTGTCTCGCACCTTTGCAGACCCGCTGTACCGCTCCTACCCGTGGATAGTTTCGGAGTTGCTGGTGGTGCAGGAAGGCGAAACCGGCGAACTCGAATATCTCCTCACCGTCACGCCAGAAAGCCTGATGACCTACGACCAGAAATTGATGACCCTGGGGGTGCCATCGTCCGGGAACTACCGTTCTCCAGCGGCGTTTCTGGCAACCTACACCCGCGACAGCGAGGTCCCGTTCACCATTATTCCTATCACCAGTGCTGGCGAACCGTATATGCAAAGTATTGGCTTTGCCTGGGATAAGGAAGCCGGGGAATATCGCCTGATACTGGCGGTGAACGTTCCAACCCCCGCTGCCGACGAAGCATCGGAAGAACCAGCAGAAGAACCAGCGCATGACCACTAATCGTTCATGGTTCATTGTTGCGCCTGGGAATCGGTTCGGGAAACGTCAGGTTGCTGGATGGGATTTCAGTCATGAGGAAAGAGAGGCAGGATGCCATGAGAAGAACGATGGGGTATTCCGCACGGACCGTTGGGAGTGGCTTGTTGATTCTTGTGCTCGTTCTTACCCTGGTTGGTTGTGTGTCGAATACCGGCCGCGAATATGTCCAGGTGAAACCCACCCCCGTTTCTTCTTCTGAGGCCGAAGAAGAAGAAGACGCCGCGGAGGAAGAAGCAGAGGCCGAAGACACCGAAACGGACGAAAGAGCCGAGGAAGAAGCCGAAGACGCCGAAGCAGAGGCCGAAGACGCCGAAGCAGAGGCCGAAGACAC
>JAAUSY010000118.1 GCA_012032475.1 Chloroflexaceae bacterium | reverse complement strand
CGGGCCGTTGCCTGCATCCGGCAGTCGTTTGAGATACTGACGAACAGCGAGGTCCTGGGAACCCTGATCCACCAGACCTTGACCAGCGAAGAGGTGCAGGTTATCATCGGGGGGGGAGAACCGCATCGAGGAGATGCGCGAATATAGCCTGGTCCTCTCGCGGTATGGCGTCGAAGGAACGGTCGCCGGAGTCCTGGGCGTGATTGGCCCGACCCGTATGGCGTATCCCCGCTCTATCTCAACGGTCCGCTACCTGTCTTTCGTGATGAGCGACCTCTTAAACGAACTCTACGGCCACGAGTCCCGTTCTCTTGAGACAACATCTTGATGCAGCATCGCAGCTCAATTGATTGAAGGTAATGAGGAGGATGACATAGATGAGTGATGAGCAGAATCAGGCCGAAACCTGGAACCAGCAGGCCAACCCCCAGACCAGCAACGGCAGCTTTGCCCAGGAGCCGCCGCACGAAGGCGGTGCAGCCGAAGTGATTGAGGTGGTCAAGGTCGAGTCTGAGTTGGAACAGCGGCTGTCCCAGGCTGAAACCCAGATGAATGAATATAAAGACCAGTGGCTCCGCTCGGTTGCCGACTTTAAGAATTACAAGCGCCGGGCAGAAAGTGAGCGCGATGAGTTGAAGCGCAACGCCAACGCTGGCCTGCTTCTCAAGCTGTTTCCCATCCTTGACGACATCGAACGGGCGGCGGAGAATGTGCCGGCGGAGGTTGCCGCAACGCCCTGGTGGGAGGGCATGCGCATGATTACCCAGAAACTCCTGGTGCTGCTGGAAACCGAAGGGGTCACCCCCATTGCGGCGGAGGGGCAGGAATTCGACCCCAATCTCCACCACGCCGTGACCTACGAAGAAGCCAGGGGGCAGGAGAACAGCGTGCTGGAAGTGTTGCAGAAGGGGTATATGCTGCGCGACCGGGTGTTGCGCCCGGCGATGGTGAAGGTCGGGAACGACCCCGGCCCATCCGGCCCATCCGGGGCATCTGAAGCATCTGGAGCAGCGTAGGTGTCTGAGTGGTCTGATGAAGGAGCGCGATTGGTATGCCAAAAATTATTGGCATAGACCTTGGAACGACCAATTCGGTGGTCGCCGTCATCGAGGGTGGCGAACCGGTGGTCATCCCCAACGCCGAAGGCGCACGGGTGACCCCATCGGTCGTTGCCGTGAGCAAAACCGGCGAACGGATGGTCGGGCAGGTGGCTCGCCGCCAGGCGGTGATGAACCCGGAGCACACCATTTTCTCCGTCAAGCGCTTTATGGGGCGCAAACTCAACGAACCTGATGTGCAGCGCGACCGCGCACTGGTCCCCTATGTGCTGACCAGTGCGCCCAACGGCGACGTGCAGGTCCTCATGGGCGGGCGGGCCTATGCGCCGCCCGAAATTGCCGCGATGGTGTTGCAAAAGCTCAAGAGCGATGCCGAAGCCTACCTGGATGAGCCGGTCGAACGGGCCGTCATCACCGTTCCGGCCTATTTCAACGACAGCCAGCGTCAGGCCACCAAAGACGCCGGGAAAATCGCGGGGTTGGAGGTGGTCCGTATCATCAATGAGCCGACCGCCAGCGCCATTGCCTATGGTCTGGAAAAGGGAAGCGACGAACTGGTGGCGGTGTATGACCTGGGGGGAGGGACGTTCGATATCTCTATCCTGGAACTGGGCGACCGGGTGATTGAGGTGTGTGCCACCAGCGGCGATACCCACCTGGGCGGCGATGATTTTGACCAGCGGATTATCACCTGGTTGGCCGATACCTTTCAGAACGAGCATGGGATTGATTTGCGCCAGGACCGCACCGCCTTGCAGCGCTTGAAAGAAGCCGCCGAAAAGGCCAAGATGGAACTGAGCACCGTGCTCCGAACCGAAATGAGCCTGCCATTCATCACCGCCGATGTCAACGGCCCCAAACACCTGAGCACGAACCTCAGCCGTGCCCGGCTGGAACAACTGACCGCGGACCTGATTGAACGCAGTATGGGTCCCATCCGTCAGGCGCTGGATGATGCCGGGCTGCGTCCGGAACAGATTGGCACCGTCATTCTGGTCGGGGGGCAGACCCGCATGCCCGCGGTGCAGCAGGCCGTGCAGGCGTTCTTTGGCAAAGCGCCCACCCGCAGCGTCAATCCTGACGAGGTGGTGGCGATGGGAGCGGCTATCCAGGCCGGGGTGCTCAACAAGGAGGTGCGCGACCTGGTGTTGCTCGATGTCACCCCCCTCACCCTGGGCATTGAGACCCTGGGAGGCGTTATGGTGCCGCTCATCGAGCGCAACACGACCATCCCGACCCGGAAGGAGCGTGTCTTTTCAACCGTCAGCGACAACCAGTCGAGCGTCGAAATCCACGTGCTTCAGGGCGAACGCGCCGAATCGCGCCTGAACAAGAGCCTGGGTCGGTTCGACCTGACTGGTATCCCCCCGGCTCCGCGGGGGAGGCCGCAGATTGAGGTGATATTCGATATTGACACCAATGGAATTACGAATGTATCCGCCAGAGACAAGGCCTCCGGCCGAGAACAGAGCATGACGATTACCACGACGTCTGGCCTTTCGAGAGAGGATATCGAGCGGATGATTGAGGACGCCAGACAGCACGCCGAAGCGGACCAGCAGCGCCGAGAACAGGTGGCTGCGCAGAACGCCGGAGACGGGATGATCTACGCGGCAGAACGGGCTTTGCACGAGGCCGGAGACCGCCTTGACGCGGTGTTGCGGAGCGACGTTGAGCAGAACATCGTCCGCCTGCGAACGGCGCTCGACCGGGCCGACGCAGCCCTGATGCGGTCCCGCACCGCCGAACTATCGGCCTCGATGCAAGAGGTCTACCGGCTGCTCCGCTCCAACGGGGCCAACCACCACGAACCACCGGCAACTGATGGCGAACCGGAGCCGAAGACTGACCGCGGAGCATCGCCAGCAAACGATAGGGAACATCCCGAAGGGAAAGGGAAAAGGGAAGGGGCGGACCCGAGCAATATGTGATACCCCCGGTACGGGCGAAGCCTTTGACCATGAGCGCGGTTCTGCCGCTCTGGCCGTAGCCCGTCACCGGTTACGCATCACTCGTCGCGGGTATCAGCAGAGCATCGAAGAACGAAAGAAGAAAAAGGGTTTTGTGGCATTTTCTGATGAGACGATTGGTAAGGGTAGATGATATATGTCAACAGATACCAGACGTGATTACTATGAAGTCCTGGGAGTGTCGCGTAATGCCTCGCCAGAGGAGCTGAAAAAGGCGTTCCGGCTCCTGGCCCGCCAGTATCACCCGGATGTCAACAAAGAACCTGACGCAGCAGAAAAGTTCAAGGAAATCAATGAAGCCTACGAAGTGCTCTCGGACAGCAAGAAACGCGCCATCTACGACCGCTATGGGCACAATGTCCCCGGAAGCGGAGGAGTCGGGTTCGACCCCTTCGATTTTGGCGGTGGCGATGCCTTCAGCACAATTTTCGAAACGTTCTTTGGGGGGGGTGTGGGTGGAGGCTTTGGCGGAGGGCGCGGGCGCGCGGGCCGCAAGTCGGGGCCGACCTGCGCTACCACCTGAGCCTCACCTTCGAAGAAGCTATCTTTGGCTGCGAGAAGGAAATCGAATTTCACCGCCTCGATACGTGCTCATCGTGCCGGGGGAGCGGGGCCGAGCCTGGCACCGAGCCGGTGCGGTGTTCGCGGTGCAACGGCACCGGCGAGCTTCGGCAGCGGTCGCCCTTCTTCAATATGGTGACGGTCACGCCGTGCGAGCAGTGCCGGGGCACCGGGTTTGTCATACCGACGCCGTGCCGCACCTGCGGTGGCGAAGGCCGGTTGCGGCAGACACGCAAGCTGAAGGTCAGAGTTCCGGCGGGTGTGGATGGAAACTCGCAAATCCGCATCAGCGGTGAGGGCGAGGCCGGCCCCTACGGTGGCCCCCCTGGCAACCTCTACGTGGCACTGGAGGTGCAGCCACACCCGCTCTTCGTTCGCGATGGCAATGATATTATGCTGGAACTGCCCATCAATGTGGCGCAGGCTGCCCTGGGCGATGAGCTTGTCATTCCGACGGTGGATGGGAACGAGCCGTTCAAGCTCCCCCCCGGAACCCAGGCCGGGCAGGTCTTCCGCCTGCGCGGCAAGGGGGTGCCCTTCCTGCGCCAGAGCGGGCGCGGCGACCAGGTGGTCATTGCGCGGGTCGTCATCCCGAAGAAGCTGTCCGATAAGCAGAGGAAGCTCTTTCAGGAGCTTGGCGACACCCTGGAAAAGCACCTGTTGGAAGCTGACAACGGGCGGGAGGAAGGTTTCTGGGGGAAGCTCAAGGATACCCTGGGGATTTAAGCCGGTCCGCTGGGCCGATGCGCGGTGGTTCGGCGCTGGCTGATGCCTCTGAGGATGTTATGAGGATGTTGAGGATGAGGGAAACTCCCCAGACATGACCGACTGGCTCTATGGGAGGAACGCGGTTCAGGAGAGCCTGCGGGCCGGGCGGCGCACCTTTCGGCGGCTGGTCGTTTCGTCCGGTGCCAGAGAAGCCGGCCCTATCGCTTCCATTCTGGCGCTGGCCGAGCAGCGCCGGGTGGTGGTCGAACGGGTGGCTCCGCGGGTCCTCGATGAAGCGCTGCCGGGCACCCGCCACCAGGGGGTTGCGCTCGAAGCCGGCCCCTACCCCTACGCAGACCTGGCAACCTGCCTGGAAGCAGCGGCCCGGCGCTCGGAGCCGGCCTTGCTGGTGATGCTTGACCATGTGCAGGACCCGCAGAATGTAGGAACGCTGCTGCGTACCGCCGAGACCGTCGGGGTGCACGGGGTCATCCTGCCGCACCGGCGAGCGGTTGAGGTGACCCCCGCCGTGGTGAACGCCAGCAGCGGAGCGACCGAGCACCTCGCCATTGCGATGGTAGGAAATCTGGACCAGGCCATCCGAACGCTTCAGGAGGGTGGGGTCTGGGTGGTCGGGGTTGAACAGGACGAACGCGCCAGGCCCTTTGACCAGGCCGACCTGACCATGCCTCTGGCGCTGGTGGTTGGGGCCGAGGGGAGCGGCCTGGCCCGCCTGACCCGCGAACGATGTGATTTCCTGGTGGCGCTCCCCATGCGCGGGCTGATTGCCTCACTCAATGTTGCCGTCGCCGGGAGCATTGTGCTCTATGCCGCCTGGCGGCAGCGTGATTCTGGTCACTCTTCTGGTCACTCTGGTCACTCTGGTCACTCTGGAAAAGGAACCCGTTCATGAAAAAACTTACGTTCGTGCTCGTGGTGTTGCTCATCGGGGCCGCTCTGTGGATTATGGATCTCCGCCGTCGGCTCCACTCCTCTCAGATGCGCGGTGATATGTACCGCGACATTTCGGCGCGGCTGGACCGCCGCCTGGTTGAGCAGGCTGAACCGCCTGACCAACCGCACTAACGCGAGGTTATGGCTCGCAGCCACCATGAGAGTCACAAGGATGAAGGATGCGGTGAGTTCTGCGGTTGCCATCCCTCCCGCTGTGGCGCTGCTCCCAACGTTGCGTATCCGTCCCGCAACGATGAGCGATATCCGGGCCATTCTGGTGGTTCACCGCGAAGCCTTTGCCGATAAGTTCCGTTGTGCGTTTGGGAACAAGCGGATTGCCAGGGGAACCGAGGCGCTGGCCGCTGCGTGGCAGCGCCAGGGTATCGCCTCGCTGCACGGGATGTTTGTGGCGGAGTGGCACGGCACCATCGTAGGGACGACCATGCTACGAACCTGGGATATGGCAACGGGCTATTCCGGGGCGACTGAGCAGGTTTTCCACCAGGTGCTTGGCCTGTGGGGCGCGGCGCGGTCTATCTTTGCCCTGTCGCTGCTGAATCATCGTATCAATCCTAACGAAGGGTTCATCACGGATGTGGCCGTACTCACCTCGTTTCGGCGGCGGGGCGTTGCCCGCAAGCTGCTGAACTACGCCGAGGAGCGGGCGCAGTCTCAGCGCAAGAGCTACCTGGGTCTCTATGTGAGCAGCACCAACCGTGGGGCGCGTCTACTCTACGAACACCTGGGCTTTCGGCAGGTGCGGGTGCGGCGCTCGTGGCTGATGCGGCTCATCTTCCATCAGCGCGACTGGATCTATATGCGCAAAAACCTGACGCAAAGCAACCTGCCACATACCGTGACAAGGTGACAAGGTGACAAGGAAGGAATGAACGATAAGGGGGAGACACGTTTTACCAGAGGGGTACGGGGGAGATGGGAAAGGGCTTGAAACTGATACCAGCGCGGTGGCGGGGAGGGTGGGATTCGAACCCACGAGGGCTGTAACACCCTAGCGGTTTAGCAAACCGCCGCACTCGGCCACTATGCGACCTCCCCGTGCGGAAATGGCGTTGATATCGTTGAATCGGTGAGACGTCGGAGCAACCTGGTTAACTACGTTCACGACTGGCGGAGGAGGTGGGATTCGAACCCACGAAGGGAATTTCACCCTTAACGGTTTTCAAGACCGCCGCATTCAACCGCTCTGCCACCCCTCCGTTCCCCGTCTCCCCCAGAATCCCCGGCCGGGGTGAAGAAGGACCCGGCCAGGGTGGGGAAGAAACCTGCTCAAATGCTCCAACTGGCAGGCGGGACAGGACTTGAACCCGCAACCTGCGGGTAGGGTAGGTGATTGGAATGGCGCAAACCATCCCCTCTGCCTCCCTCCGAACCGTGCGTGCGACTTTCACCGCACACGGCTCTCCAGCAGTTCCGTCTTTGCTGATTGACTTCCCTGCTTGTTCCCCTTCGCCTTGTAGACGGCTTTCCCGTCCTCTGACTACTACGAGAACTCCGTGACCATACACCGCGCCGCTGCGCCGGTGCCCAGGCCATCCCGTCTTCCGTCAGAATGATACGTATCGAGTGTCCCGTAGATACCTCGTTCGTCTCGCAGCCCATCCGCCATCCATCAATTGCTGATTGCTGGTGGAACAACCACCTGTCAATCCATCTATCTGCCAATGGACGGATGCCCATGGTGAAATGGAGGTGGCCCATACCCCAAAACCCCGATACGGGCCTATCACCACACCGGAAAGACACTGGTAGAACGCCGGTGGGAGCTGTCCGGTTGCTCCTGGACGAGACTAAGGTTCAAGCAATCCAGCCTTTACCATAGGACACGAGTCTTGCAGTCTGCCTTCACTCTACCGATGAACCTCGACCGCTTTTCCAGTATGCTGTGTTCAGGTTTCGCCTTTCGGTTCCACCCTATCTGGATGACTCAGGAACGACCCTCCAGGTTCCTCCTCACTGCGTGAGGGATACCATTCTGCGTGAAACGGCGCTCTTTTGGAGACCGCTGCTCTACCGATTGAGCTACCCGCCTCCAGGTAACATCGCTATGATACCACAGAGTGGGGAGCTTTGCAACCCCTGATTTGCCGTTTTCCAGAAGTTGCCGAGGGTTGCCGGGTCTGAACCATCCAACCCACACGCTGCGGTGCTACAGCGAAGCCACAAACTGCTCATACGCAGCTGCGTCAATCAACTCGCTCTCCTCTCCCGACACTTTCAGGCGTATCATCCAGGCTTCGCCATAGGGGTCTTTGTTGACCGTTTCCTGGCTGGTTTCGAGTTTGGCATTGATGGCAATGACCTCGCCTCCCACCGGCGCAAAGAGATCGGAAGAGGCCTTGACCGACTCGATCACGCCAAAAACCTCCCCTGCCCCGAACATATCCCCCACTTGCGGCAACTCCACATAGACTACATCGCCCAGGGAGTCCTGGGCATAGTCGGTGATACCCACAACCGCCTCATCCCCTTCCATTCGAACCCACTCGTGGGTTCTCAGATACCGCAATTCCGATGGTGTTTGAAAGCTCATAACCCAACCTGCTACTTTCTCCGTGTTCAAAAGTACCCGAAAGTACGCTTTGCACACGTACTGAAATTCTTACTTCCACCTGCACCGCCCGCTCAAATGCGGGGCTTACACGCAGTCCATAAGCGTCTTTAACGTCCCGACGTAGCCACGGCCGGGGACGACCAGTTCAGGACTGGCAGCCTGGATAGGCGATCTGGTTGCTCTCGCCTCTCCGATACTTCTGAGTATCCCATCTCGCATCCACCCGCCCCAGGGGGCTTTTTTAAGCGTGGGTAGCGCAACCGTGGATCTCTCGAAGCCCGTCATCAGCATTCCAGGGGACTTGGCTTTCGCCCGCTGGTGCCTCTGGGAAACCGTTTTTCTGCATTCTGCTCCTTTCTCTCGCGTGCATAACGAGTACTCCTGCTCACTTCTGGGTAGGTTTTGCCTACCTAGCTATAGCTCCTGACTGTTGCTTTCTCCCAGATTATGACACCCATGCAAACTCACCCTGATGACGCGCCTCTACGAAGGTTCCGAACCCAGGCGACGCTGTCCTGCATATCCTCACGGTCTTTCCACATTCCCACCGATGGCTCATCTGCCAAATCTGATGAAGGGAGCGTGCCTCCAGGAACGTCCGGTGCGGGGATATCACGCCACAACGGGTCCATGGCTTGTGCCTGATGACATAATTGTTCGCATATCCGCAGGGCTTCATCAATTCCACGGATAGTTGTTTCATCAGGCGACCTTCGCAAGAGAACCTCCAGGCGAGCAAAGGATTGCTCCACCACGATGCGCTGTTGCTCATCGTGAGCACCGGGGTCTTTTATATAATCAGCAAGAAGCCGATGGAAGTCTTCCAACAATTCCGCAAGGTCCTGACCGAAGTTGTGAAGATGATGCCACTCCTGCCGGATAGATTGCAGGAAGCCGTAGAGATCATGAAGATGCTCACGGAAAGCAGTCCCTTCTTCTTGGACGAGGGTGCTTGCCGCATGTAACCGGTGCAGATACGATTCCATAGCATCTCCGGCTCGACGCAACTGCAATACCGCATCCTGAAGCTCTGGTGGAACGGTCCGCAGGGTTGAGTAAAAAGTCGGCTCTGGCATCATAATATCCTTTTCCTTCCTTCGAGGCTTACTTCTTATACCGTGGCCGGTAGAACGGCGTCGCCACCACCCGTGCGCGGACCGGCTTGCTGCGAATGATGATATCCAGCTCGCTGCCTTCGTGGCTCAGGTCTGGCGGAACATAGCCCAACCCCAGCGGCTTCCCCAGAGTGGGGGAGGGCATCCCTGTAGTGACCGAACCAACCTGCTCCCCGCCGACCCGATGGACCGGGTAGCCCCCGCGGGCAACCCCGCGTCCAACCATCTCAAAGCCCACCAGTTGCCGCTGGAGCGGTTCCCCCTTGAGGCGCAAGAGGGCATCCCGCCCGACAAAATCGCCCTTCTCCAGCTTGACGGCCCAACCAAGCCGCGCCTCGTAGGGGTTCGTATCGTCGGAGATTTCGTGGCCGTAGAGGGGAAGGCACGGTTCGAAGCGCAGGCTGTCACGCGCTCCCAGGCCACACGGTTGGACCTCCGCCCCCCCCAGCGCCAGCAACCCTTCCCACACCCGAACGGCACGGCTGGCATCGAAGAAGAGTTCAAACCCATCTTCCCCCGTATAGCCCGTGCGGGAGATATAGCACCCATCCACCCCAAAAAGGCGGCCCGAAGTAATCCCGTGGAAGGGCAGGCCCGGCAGGTCGTCCACCCGGACTTCACCAGACTGAGCGAGGAGGGTTTCGGCCAGGGGGCCTTGCAGCGCGAGCATCGCAAGCTGATCGGAATAATCCACTATCTTGACATTGAACCGGGCCGCGTGGAAGACCATCATATCGCGGTCTTTCTGGTGATTGGCCGCATTGACGACCACCAGGTAAGAGGTCGGCAGACGGTAGATGAAGATATCGTCAACAATCCCTCCATGGGGGTGACACAGGAGGGCATAGCTCGAAGCCCCGACATCCATGCGAGACATATCGCAGGTTGCGATGTATTGCAAAAAGGGCTGAGCATCTGGCCCGATGACCATAAAGCGCCCCATGTGGCTCACATCGAACACCCCGGCCCCATGACGCACGGCCGCGTGTTCATCCAGGATACCACGGTACTGGACGGGCATTTCCCACCCGCCAAACTCAACCATACGGGCGCCCAGGTCCCTATGGGATTGGTACAGAGGCGTGCGTTTGATCATAGTTCAACCCATTCTGTATGCTTTCTCGTAGCTCAATGATCTGTTCATGCCGATGCTGCAAAATCAGCGCCAGGTGTTCGTCGCCCTCCTCCAGGGCCTGGTCTATCCGCCGGTCCAAAGGGCCATCCATCCGGGTTTCCAGGAAGACCGGATATTGCTGGACGAGGTGTTGCAGGTCCTCCAATGACCGGGTCTGAGCCAGAGCCAGATAGATATCATCCGGGATATTGGTCTCATCGGGGGGTTCCGACCCGGAACCCCCCGCCTCCCCTGGTCGCTCACTGGAGCGGGCCGACCCACCGGCCCGCAACGCAGCGAGGAACTGGCGGGCCTGGGCCAGGCATCTCGCAATCTCATAGGCTCGCTGTTCAAAGACCCTATCAGCCAGTTCTTTGAGGGCCTGGTCCGCTTCAGGCTCCAGCAGAACCGGGTAATGCTCTACTATAGCACGAAACTCACCAGAAGAATCAGCACCCATGAGCGTTTCAATGGCAATTGAAAGCTGCGAATCGCGTGCTGAGTGCCTGGAATGGGGTGCTCGGGCCGGAACGCGAATGATACCGCTTTCGTGATTCTCCCCCCCCGATGCCTGCGGGTTCTGCCAACCCTGCCAACGGGACTGCTTCTTCAGCGCATGGACGACCCCCGCCAACCCCTGCACCACCTGGACCTCGCCCTGGTAGGCCCACCGCTGTTCCGGGGGGATGTGCGCCATCAGGCGGGCGTGCAGGTCTCGCACCTGTTCACGCCAGCGGTGTTCCTCGGTAGTTCCGGGCGGAAGCGCCAGGAGCAAACAGCGGCGCGACTGGTCGTGGAACAGAAACGGCCACCGCTCCCCGTTGGATGCTCCGCACTGCGGGCAGATGGTGCGGTTGAGCGTGCCTTGATGAAGCGCCTCAAGCTGCTCAGGGTGTTCGGCCACATCGAGGATGAGCCACACCTCCGCCTCAAGCGCGGTTCCGCACACGGAGCAGGCGAAAGATTGATGCTCAAGGTAGGATACCGTCATTGCTGCATGCCATGATCATGATACCTCATCGCGCCGACGGACTCAAGGGTTTTTGCAACACCACCAGGTCCTGGTGATGGTTGACCCCCTGGGGGAGATAGGCCAGGATATCGAAGTGAGGGGAGCAAAGGCGCTCCACATAGGCTCTGCTATGATAGGCCGTCTGGTAGGACTGCGGGAAGAGGTCGTGGCGCACCTCAAACCCCACGAAGAGAAACCCCCGCTGCTGGATCGTTGCGCGGTGGTGGGGGGGAAGCTGTCGCCACACGTCATATCCGAGCACGGTGATGAGGGCGATGCCCCCCGGCTGGATGACCCGCCCCAGTTCGCGCACCCATGCCTCCTGCTGTTGCTCATTCAGGTGGGTAAAACCGATATGGTATAGACCAGGTCGAAGGTCGCGGAAGGGAAGGGGAGCGGGGGCATCGGCTGGTTGGGGTAAAACTCGGCAAAGGGGAGGTGGCGACGACACCAGGCAATCGCCGCAGTGTCAACGTCCGTTCCCACGAGCCGCACCCGCCGGTCGCGAATCTCATGCTGGTGCTGGCTCCCATCGGGCCAGTTGGCGAGCCACACCAGCGTGCGACCACACCCGCATCCGAAATCGAGGATGGAGCGGAAGGAACCCAGGGATGTTCCGATGGGTTCCAACGCCTGCTCCAGGTGCTGGCAGGTTGTCTTTCCGATGGAAAGAAAGCTGCCGATACTGGTGGCGCTCCCAATGCGGGCCCGAAGGTGCGCCGGCGGGAGGGGCACATGCGGCAGAACATACCTCGTGCCAGACCGATGTTCCCAGAACCCGACATGGCGCTGAAACGCCTCTTTCCATACCACGCCGATGGTCTGGCGAGCAAGGCGGATGACGCGGTAAAAAACCCCCGGTCCTTTGCCTGGCATCATGCTAGATGCTCCCCCTCTTCCCATACCTTATCATCATCATCATCTATGGCTCCTTCCCTCGATGAATAGCTCAGTCGCGCTTCGGGAGGGCCGGGATTTGCTGCGTGAGACAGTGAAACGCCCCCAGGCCAGCGACCAGGTCGGTGGCATCTATCCCCACCACCTCGCGGTCGGGGAAAAGCTCCTGGAACACCTGTCGGACCCGCTCATCATTGGGATGGCGATAGAATGGCACCAGAACCACCCGGTTGGCAAGATAGAAATTGGCATAGCTGGCCGGGAGGCGCTGCCCCTGCCAGGTCAATACTGGTGGCATGGGGAGTTCGATGATACGAAAGGGGTTTCCGTGCTGGTCGCACGACGAGCGGAGACCGGCCAGGTTCGCCTGCAACGGCAGATAGTTCACCTCGGACGGGTCTTCTTCGACCGCGGTCACCACCGTGTCTGCCGCCACAAAGCGGGCAAGATTATCTATATGCCCGTCGGTATCATCACCGGCAATCCCCTGGGGCAGCCAGATGACTACCTCCGCGCCGAGCCGCGCCCCCAACTGCTGCTCGATGCTGGCGCGGCTGAGGTGGGGGTTACGGTTGGGGTTGAGCAAACAAGGTTCGGTGGTCAGGAACACCCCCGCCCCGTTGGTCTCTATCGAACCGCCCTCAAGCACCATCCCCCCCACAACCCGCTCAACCCCAAGCGCAGTCGCCATTTGCGCCGGCACCTGGTTGTCCAGGTCGAAGGGAGGATACTTGCCTCCCCAGGCGTTATACTCCCAGTCCATTGCGACCAGTGCCGGAGGAGTGGGCGAAACCAGCACCATGATAGCCCCGTGGTCGCGACACCAGGCATCATTTGTAGGAATATGGTGAAAGTGAATCTCCCCCGCGGCCCCCGCGGCCCGCAGCAACGTGCGGGCCTGGGCTTCCATCGCGGCGTCGTTCACATTGATATGCACGGCTTCGGAACGCGCCAGGACGGCGACCATCCGGGCATATGCGGGCAACACCCGGTCCAGCAGACCGGGCCAGGTTTCCGGATTGTGCGGCCAGGAGAGCCAGGTCGCCTGGTGTGGCTCCCATTCAGCCGGCATACGGTAGGAAAAAGGGGTAGACATGAATGATAACGCTAACTCTGGCTCTGGCTCAGCTTCTCTATACGACCCTATCCGTATAGTCCCATCGGCTGCGACGAGACTTCCCCGTCGGTGCGGCTCCGGTGCTCCGTTCTGGAGCGCGAAGAGCAAACGAGGAACCGCACCGGGGAAACGGGGGGCAAGCAGCCATCCCCCGGCGGAACATCCCAATACCCTACGCGGATGCGGTTTTCTTCATCGAAAGCTGGTCCCCTTTGCCCTTCTTTCGCCGCTTCTTGCCATATTCCTCCGAAACTTCTTTCGGCTCGCTCCCCCAGACAGGCAGCACCACCACGCTCAGCGCATAGGGAGCAACATGCATCAGCATCAGCCCCACCACGCCGGCCCGCGGCATCTCCGGGTTCGAGAGCATCAGCAGGTTCGGCACGAACGAGAGCAGCAAGACCACCAGCGCAATCAGGCGAAACGTCTCGACAGGCTTTTTGCTGTAGCGGGGCAGAACGGCGTAGACCACAATTGCCCCTACCGCCCCGATCAGGGTGAAGAGTCCATAGCGCCACCACTGGAGGGGGGCAAAGGTTTCCGGGGAAACCCCATACAACTGGGTGACGGAGGTCCCAAGCAAGATATTGATGAGCAGGGATTGAACGATAACGACCAGGCTGGCCGGAAGAAGCCTCTGGACTTGCCAACGCATTTTTTTGTTTTCCTCCTTCAAAAGACAGGCTCCAGATTTGCGCCCCGACCACGCAGGTCCGGGGCGATGGTACCCTACAGGCTTGACCATTATACCATAAGGTGCGCGATGACTATCTATGACTATCTATGCAAATTTTTGACGCAATTCCTCGATTCGTGACACCGTTTTTGCTAATCTCGGTTATAATTGGGGGTAACTCATACACTACCAGGTGATCTTACGGAACGTGCCGTACCAGCACAGGCGTGCTTCGTCCAGCACCGCCGGCAATGGTCAGGTAGAGGACCGAAGAAGGGAAAGGAGGTGGCGGTCACATTCGTAGGGTCATAGACAAAAGCAATGAGGCGTTCCTGGGTTCTGGTTCCTTAATGTGTGTAGCATCTGGTCCGTTCTCACCTTGAAGGATTCTAAAGAAGGAGGAGTACACAATGCGTTCGAGGTTTTTTGCGGTAACGCTGATGGTTCTGGCGCTGCTTATGACGGCATGCACGTCGGCAGCAACAACGCCAACGTATGAACAGGCAACGGGAGAGGGTTTCGTTCCGGACGTGCGCTATCACCAGGCTCGTCTGCTCTACAACATCCATGCAGGTCAGAGGACCATCTGGAACAGCGGACGGGTGAGCGATAGTCGTCTCTGGATTCAAAACCCCTATCTGCGCAGCCCGATGGGGCCTATCCCCTACTACAAGGTGGATGAGCATGGGATGATGACCCGCGTTCTGGCTGGCCCCGAGGCCGCAGCAGCGGGTGAAATTGTCGCCACCGAGGATGAGATCGAGCGAGAGTTGACCCCATTCACCATTGATATGGGGAATCCGCGCCCGGCTCCCGCCGCCTTCCCGATAGGGCAGATGGGTGACGGCGAGGAAGCCGACGAAGCCGACGCTGAGGAAGCCGACGAAGCCGACGCTGAGGAAGCCGACGAACGACCGACGCGTGAGGA
>JAAUSY010000117.1 GCA_012032475.1 Chloroflexaceae bacterium | reverse complement strand
TGGGGGTGGGAATGGGAGAGGGCGGCAGGGTAGGGAAAAGGGGGGGTGGGGAAGAGGGAGGGTTAGTTGGGAATGGCGCGGGGGGCCGCGGCAGATTCTCCGGTTTCCAGGGAGCACGCGCCTGCCAGCACGAGCACCAGCACGAGGGCGAGGGCAAACCAGCGGTGTAGAGTGGGGTTCATGATGCTTTCTGCGCCACCCCCACCACCGAGGCTCCGAAAGGAAGCACCCACCCCCGCGCCACCAGGCGCACTTCCCACGTCAGCACCCACGACAGCACCTCGTTCACGAGCGGTACAATGCGCAGTTCGTTGCGGGCCAGTTCGTGGGTGCGTTCGCGGGTTGGGGCCGGGTCTCGCTTCATCAGGGAAGCCACCCGACGACCAACCCACACCAGCGGAAAGAGGCTTGCCATATAGGGCGTGAGATGGGCAACCCGGTAGCCGGTGTCTTCCAGCTTCCTGGCTAGTTCTGCTGGCCCATAGCGGCGGTAGTGGCACGATGCCTCATCAAAATAGCTCCAGAGCGATGGATACGCTGGCACGGTCAGAAAGAGCGTTCCCCCCGGTGCCAGCATCGCGTGGAGGTCGCGGAGCACCTGCCTATCATCGGGCAAGTGCTCCAGCACATCAAAAAGCCCGATAACCTCGAACCCGGCGCGGAACGGTGGCTGCTGCATATCTCCCTGTACCAGCGGGCACGCGACCCGTTGGCGGGCAAACGGCATCCCCTCGCGAAACAGGTCCATACCCATCACGTGACCGTCCGAACAAACCTGTTCCAGCACCCGCAGCGTATTCCCCGTGCCGCAGCCCACTTCGAGCACGCGGTAGCCAGGGGAAAGGTCCGCGACTAGGCGGGATAGCACCGCCGCAATCAGGTGATTACGAGCGCGAAACCAGAAGTGATGGTCTTCGACGGCGAAGAGCGAGTCGAAAAACACCGGGTCATAACTGGCGGGTGGTTCGTGCATGGGGGGTGTCGCCTGCATCCTTCAGATATCCCTGCATCCCCGAATGGCCGCAACGACTTCGGCCTGTTCCGCCTCGCTCAGTTCGTTGTAGAACGGCAGGCGCACCAAGCGGTCGCTCACATCCTCCGTCACCGGGCAATCCCCCGCCTGCCCACCGAAGCGCCGGCCCATGTCCGAGAGGTGCAGCGGGAGGTAGTGAAACACACTGAGCATGCCGTGCGCCTTCAGGTGGGCAATCAACGCCTGCCGCTGCGCATGGGAAGGCAGCAGCAGGTAGAACATGTGATAGGGCTGTTCGCAGCAGCCGGGCACCGTGGGCAGTTGCACGCCGCGTTCGGCTGCCCATTCGGCCAGATGCACCGCGTAATAGTCCCACACGCGCCGCCGCATCGCCTGAATCTGCTCGCGTGCTTCGAGCTGCGCATAGAGGAAGGCAGCCAGAATGTCCGAAGGCAGGAAGCTGGAGCCAAGGTCTACCCAGGTGTATTTGTCTACCTGCCCGCGGAAGAAGCGGCTGCGGTTGGTGCCCTTCTCGCGCAAAATCTCCGCCCGTTCAACATACTGCGGGTCGTTGATGAGCAGCGCTCCCCCCTCGCCGCAGGTGAAGTTTTTCGTCTCGTGGAAGCTCTGCGTTGCCAGGCAGCCAAACGTGCCCAGGTATCTGCCCCGATAGGTGCCGAACAACCCGTGGGCGTTGTCCTCAATGACCGCCACGCCGGAGCGCCCGGCCACGTCCATGATGGCGTCCATCTCGCAGCCCACCCCGCCATAGTGAACGGGGACGATAGCTTTCGTGCGCGGGGTGATGAGCCGCTCAAGCTGCGTCTCATCCAGGTTGAGCGTGTCGGGGCGGATGTCGGCGAAGACCGGGCGGGCCCCGCGCAGCACAAAGGCGTTGGCCGTTGAAACGAACGTGAACGATGGGACAATCACCTCGTTGCCGGGCTGGATATCCAGCAGCAGCGCGGCCATTTCCAGCGCATCGGTGCAGGAGGTAGTGAGCAGCACCTTCGGAACGCCAAGTGCTTGCTCCAGCAGCGCATGGCACTTCCTGGTGTAGATGCCATCGCCGGAGGCGTGGCCGGCCTGGATCACCGTGGCGATGTAGTAGAGTTCTTTGCCATTGAGCCAGGGCTTGTTGAAAGGAATACGTATCGTCATATCTTCTCAACTAAGCTCATCGAAGTCGCTGGTAAAGGAGATTAACAGGCCTGATCATGGCACGTTCTCTGATTCTTCTAAGGAGATTCGGGGGAATAAGACCGTCTTTGTCCCTTCTTGCACCACGAGACCTTCATCCAGGACATAGCCATGTTGCTCACAGTATTTCAGCAAAACGGGGGCGACCCTGGAAAAATTCGGGGAATCTGGTAGTACCCCCAGGTGAAGGTCGTGATACGAATCAACCGAACACAGATATGCCATTCCATGCTGACGGTATGCTGAAAAAACCCCAATCTGCGAGTTGTTGCCAAACGGAGAATGGAGATTCTTGAATATCTCCCAGGTGTTATTCGAAACACTTCCATACCCAAGAACTATGATATCGGGTTTCCAGGAAAGAATGTAGTTCACAAACTGCTCGGTCTTTCTCTCGATATCGGTTACCTTGAAAAGTCTGGCAACGTATGGTTCTGTCAGTCCATTTGGATCAATAAATATACTCCCAAAAGAATATGGGATGCACCCGGCATCCCCAAATACGAGGGTGATCCGCTGATGGTCAGGGAGATTTTCTCTCAAGTATGAACCGAATTGTATATAGAGATGCTCTTGAAATTCCCTTGTGGCTTTCGCGTGAATATCTATATCTTGAAATTGTACTTTCCTTGTGGAGAAGTAACCCATAGCCGCAAGGAGGATACCGGTAGCGAACAACAGGTAAGGCAACAGATTATTGCTCTGAGCACATTTCCGGGCGAACCACCGAAAGAGGAGTGCCCACATGAATGCCAGGAATATATACATTATCACCGTGGTATTGATGAGATAGCGCCAGCTATACCCTATCAATGGATTCGTCAACAAGAAGAATAGCGGGGTTGCGATGCCGACCATCAGAAGTGGCAATATTGAGCGGTGGCGCAGTAGCCGAAGCCGCCCTGTGCGCCAGAAAACGACGAGAAACAGGCCACAAAGCCCCAGTGGCACCGCGTAATGGCGGCCAAACGAAAGCACGTACGAAAGACCTGGAAACAGGGTATCATCGGCATGGACTTTTCGGTAGAACCCCGTTGGGAAGACATCTCCGAAGAGCTTCCATTTCCAAACGTAATATGCCACCAGGATTCCTCCGAAGCCGGCGGTGTAGCGGATGAGCACCGCACGGCGGGGATGAAGGAACAACAGCAGCATCCCACAGAGACCTGAAAAGATGATGTTTTCCGGGCGCACCAGGAAGGCAAAAAACGACGCCAGGAGGAATCCGATGGTAAACCAGTGTCCCCTGGAGAAGCCTGGGGTATAGGCGCGTAGATCGCTGGCAGCGACGAGCGTGACCATGGTGGGCAACAAGAGGGCCGGCCCAAGCAGCGTTTCCAGGGATCTATTGACGATGTAAAACACATTATCATCAATGGTTAGCAACACCAGGAGTGTGAGAGCAAAGATACCACTATCCGGAAAAGCCAGGAGGTGATCTGTTTTCATCAGAATGGTTGCCACAAAGACGATGAACAGCAACCCGATGATGTTGAGCAACACTGCGGCGAACATGGTGTTCATGCCGAGAGCCTCGAACGGAACAAGTAACAGAAGGAAAAGGAGGCTCGTAAAACCCTCCGAGGGTATGCCACGAGGATCGTAGGCAAACCAGTTGCCGGCTACCAGGTTCCGGGCGTAGGTAAAGTATACGCAGGTGTCATCATTGTAGACTACCGGAAGGGACGCTAAGAAACACCCTAATAAAAGCACCCCTGAGCACAGGACGAGCGATGTGTAGAGGGATTTTTGTACGCGGGAAAGCATTTTCTAGCTCCTTGTTTTGTCCGTCACCGGAGGCGTGGCCGGCCTGGATCACCGTGGCGATGTAGTAGAGTTCTTTGCCATTGAGCCAGGGCTTGTTGAAGGGGATTTTTAGATTGGGCATTGTTTCACCGAACCGGAGTACGTATGATGTCAAATAGAGCTTCCAGCTTCATCGAACCACCGGTGGAAGGTATAATAGGCGTGGCTCACTTCAGCACCAACCCGCACCCAGACTTTTTGCACCGCAACGTTCGTAACCTGCGTCGAATAGAGCATGCGTTGAAATCCCTGTGCCTTGCCCCATTCCATGCTCTGGATCATGAACGACCGATAGATACCGCGTCCCTGCGCCCACGGAGCAACGCCATACAGGACCCCCTCACCCTCCTGATCATGGTTTCGCCGGAGCGTGGCAAAACCGGCCAACCGACCGTCAATCTCAGCCACAAGCACCTCGTCAGCGACCTCGCGGGAGGTGACTGACCGCACCGCCCAGGAGACATAGGCCTCATCGCACTTTGTCCTGTCCAGGCGCGGGTCAGCATGGTAGTGTCCGTAGTATCCCTGGAACGATTGAGCAGCTATCTCACGTACCTGCTCTTCCTCGCCAGGGCGAATGGGGCGCACCAGAGATTGGGCGCGGTCTTCAGGGATTGGAGACTTCGTCAGATGACGAACATAGTAGAGCAGCGTGTCCATCAGGAGAAAGCCCTGCTGTTCCATAGCCTGCACCGTGTGGAGTTTGGCAACCGGGCAGCGGGCAATCAGGAAGACCACCTGATGGGACTGACAAAACTCCAGCATGCGTGCGATATCTTCTGGCACCACTATCATTGCTCGTGCCGTTCTGATACCAAAACGCTCCTCATCAATAGGCGAAAGACGAACCTGGAAGGTGTCCATTTGTGGTAACTCCTTACGTATCGCACGTCACGCATCGCTGATATCGTTTCGCCGCTCGCGGATCGTATATGCCGGGCGGTCCATCAGGCGGAAATGCATCCGCGCCAGGTATTCCCCGATGATGCCGAGCATAAACAGCTGCACCCCGGAGAAGATGGCAATGGCCGAGGCCAGGAAGGGAAAGCCCGGCACCGCGCCGCCCTGGATGAAGAACCGTCCCAGAACATACCCTAGCAGGACCAGGCCAAAGAGCGTGAAGCTAAATCCAACGATACTTGCCAGTTGCAGCGGCACCGTGCTGAAGCCCGTCATCATATTCAGCGCGTGGGTGACGAGCTTTCGGAAGGTGTAGTTTGAAACCCCGATGGGCCGCGGGTCGTGGCGGACCGGCAGCGACGCAAAGCGGGTCGTCCCCCAGGTGAGCAGGATATCAATGGAAACGAATGGACTGCGGTAGGCAGCAAAGGCATCGCGCAGGCGGGTGCGAAAAACCCGGAACGCACTGACCTTGCGGGCCGTCTCCGCGCCCATGGCGCTCTGCAGGGCGAGCTTGGTCACCTGCGAGGCTATATCGCGCCAGAAGCCGTGCTGCTCCTGCCGGGGCGTGCCATAGACCACGTCATACCCTTCGGCCAGCTTGTCCCGCAGGGAGGGGATTTCTTCGGGGGGGTGCTGCAAATCGTCGTCTATCGTCGCGATGGTGTCATAGCGGGCCTGCCGAATCCCACAGAGCAGCGCGTTGTGCTGCCCATAGTTGCGCATCAGGTTGATACCACGCACAAACGAGTGGGTATCCGCCAGGTGCTCAATCTGTGCCCAGCTCTCGTCGCGGCTGCCATCGTTCACCAGGATGACTTCGTAGGCGTCCGCGAGCGACTCGAGCACCGGTGACAAACGCTCAATGAGCAAGTCCAGCGAATCCTGACTGTTGTAGACCGGAACAACCACCGACACCCCTGGTTCAAGCGCGGTCATGGTCATGCTCAGGCTCATGGTTCCAGCGGCTCCGGCGGTCCGGGTTGGGGAAAAAAGCGCTTCGTTTGTCACACCCTGCTCTGCATCTGTACCTCCACTCCTGCTCCCTATTGTACCAGAAGGACCATGAAAAGGCCAGTTTCCGCGGAGCCACTTCAGGCGTCAGGCGCTCCTTTCGCGCCGGGCCGTGGCGGGTGGTGGTTGCTTCCGAACAGACATAATGCACTAGACTTACGACGAATGTGCAGTATAATAGACTACCAGGCTCCTGCACTTCTTCTCATTATTGTTGTTATTGCTATGGTTATGATTGTTCGAGGAGGAACAGATATGAAAGACCACCCACTGAATGGGTCCTGTCCCATACCATTATTATCATCATCGCTATCACCAGTATCACCACGCTCCCGGCCGCTGTCGTTGCTGCTGGTGGGGTTGCTCCTGGCAAGCATCGTCCTCGCGGGACTGCTGCGGCTCAGCGGCGCTGCGTTTGCCGCTGCCAGCCAGACCCCCGACCAGCGTATCCGCGTGGCCCAGGAAACCCCCCCGGAAGTCGGCTTTGCCGGTGGCTCGAAGCTCGTGCCCGGCGGCAAGATTTTGCTGCCTATTTCGCTCAACCCGCGGGGCAACAGCGGCATCGAAAAGCTGCAATTCACCGTGCACTACGACCACGAAGCCCTGAACGTGGTCGAAACGGTGACCCCGCTCACCTCAACCGTCGAAGAAGGTATCACCCCCGACACCTCTAGCATTGACGTTGCGTATCAGGACGACCCCGTCGAAGGCCAGTTTACGCTGGTGATTACCAAAACCGATGTCCCATTTCATTTTCAGAAATCCAGCCCGGTGGTGCATGTCTGGATAGAGGCCAGGGGGCTGTCCGAGCTACCGGACCAGGGCTTGATACCAGCCTCGGTGGGGGTCGTGAACGGAACGTGCCGCTACTGGTCTGGTGGCGTCGAAGCCACCTGCTCGCCGCTTTCGAGCCGGCTGGATGTTCTGACCGAGCTTGAGGCGTTCAGCCCCGGCGCAAGCGACCCGACGATTCTGGGCAATACCACCGTCCTGACCCTCTCGGCAGCCACCGGCTATAGCCACATCCTCTGGGATATCTATGGGGACGGTTCGGTCATCTACCGCAAGACCACGCAGCCCGATGAGAATTTCCGCATCCTCGAAACGTTTTTCTACACCCGGACGAGCCAGCCAGGGACGCCGTTCATCCCCGTGGCAGTGATGTACGACAAAGACGATACAGCTATCCTGACGGGAACGTTCGACACGGGGGTGGTCGTCCAGGTGCCAGACCCGGTGCTCAAGGTAGAAGCCCCCGTCTATCTTGACCGCACCATTGACGTGACCCTGACGCTGCACCCGGAGTTGCTGCGCCGCACCGGGGCAGGCGGCACTGACGAAAAGGGCGTCTATGATGGGGTACAGTGGGACTTTGGCGACGGAACCACGGAGGTGCGGGGGCCAGACGAGACGCTCCGAATGAGCCACACCTACACCCGGACGGGGGTGTACCAGGTCAGGACCGTGGCATTCCTCTCGCGGGGGGGGGTCTACGTCTACGGAGCAGGGATGAACCTGGCATCCGCGAACGTGGATGTCAAGGCTCCGGAAGTGGTGCTGGAGCCGGTCGGAAGGGATACGCCAACGCTGAACCTGGGAGAAGATATTGCCTTCAAGGTGACTGTCACGAACTTTGCCTATCGCACGGAAAAGGGCGGACACCTGGAAGTCAGCTTTGGCGATGGGAGCGCGCCATATGTCGAAACGGATATCCAGCCCGTGGGGGGTATCCTGGAGGTGATGGTCCCGACGCATACGTACACGCAGGTCGGCCAGTATCCCGTCACGGCACAGCTTGTCTACGATGGCCTGACGAGAGCCAACGAGGGAACTGACAGCCTCAATGTGACCGTTCGGCACGTGCCGGTGGCGCTTTCTATGGGGGTGTGGGATGACCGCCTGCGCGCCGATGGCCTGAGCACCACAGTCATCACGGCCTATGTCCAGGCCGAACAACAGGGAACCCTGGTTGCGATGGAGGGGCAGGAGGTGGTCTTTGCGCTCGAACCCGCCGACCTTGGGACGATTGTCAACCCCCGCGTGACGACCGGGGCGGATGGGATGGCCCAGACGGAGCTACGCGCCGGGCAGAAAAAGGGGAAGGCGGTGGTAACCGCCAGCGCCGGGGAACTGGAAGCCTCCGACCGGGTGGCGCTTGTCGAATATACCTACATTCCGTTCATCACCAATTCCGACGACTCGTAGCATCGTTTGTCCCTTCCCTGAGCAGCGGGGGCGCGATGGGACGATTGAAACGATGAAACGATGATGGGGAGCACCCTATCGTATGGTATAATCGAACCCCGGTGTGCCATGGTGTTTGCTGGTCAGGAGGTATCCAGAGCCGATGAATTATGCGCTTGACCGCTTTGCTGCCGAGGTTCGGAGCGTGATAAGCGCTTCCGGAAAGGTGCCGGAGGCGCTTATCGAAGTCCAGGTCCCCAAGCCTTCCATCCCGGCGGACCTGTGCTTTCCTACCTTTCGGGCGGCGAAGGAGGTGGGAATGGACGCGCCGCGCCTGGCCCAGGAGCTTGCGGCCGCGGTGTCAGGCGCGGTCCCGCCCGATTCGCTCATCGGGGAGGTGAGCGCGGTCGGCCCCTTCCTGAACTTTGCCTTGCATCCGCAGCACCTTGCGGCGGCGGTGCTGGACGAAATTCTCTGTGCCAGCGACCGATATGGGCGGGAAAGTACCGGGGCCGGCAAGACCATTGTGGTGGACTATTCTTCCCCCAACGTTGCCAAGCGCATGCACGTCGGGCACATCCGGAGCACCATCATCGGCCAGTCGCTCATCCACATCTTCCGGGCGCTTGGCTACCGCGTCATCGGTGACAACCACCTGGGCGACTGGGGCAAGCAGTTTGGCATCATCATTGCCTCGGTCGTTCGGGAGGGCAAGCCCCAGACCGAGGGCGAAGAAGCGCTGGCGCACCTCGAAGCGATGTACACCCGCTATAGCGAGGCGATGAAGGACGACCCCGCGCTGGACGAGGAGGCGCGGCAGTGGTCACTGCGGTTGGAGCAGGGCAATGCGGATGCGCGGGCGCTGTGGCAGTGGTGTGTGGAAACCACGCTCCAGGTCAACCAGCGAAACTATGACCGCCTGGGGGTCTCCTTCGACCATGTCTATGGCGAGAGCTTCTACGAAGCCATGCTGCCGGGGATGATACAGCAGGCGCTGGAGATGAACGTGGCCCGACGCGAGGAGGGGGGAGCTGTGGTGGTAGAGGGCTTGGACGAGAAGTTGCCGACCTTTCTGCTCCAGCGCAGCGACGGGGGCACGCTCTACCTCACGCGTGATATCGCGACCATCGCCTTTCGGATGCGCGAGTTTCGCCCGGACCAGATTATCTACGTCATTGGAGCACCCCAGGAGCTTCATTTGCGGCAACTCTTTGCCCTGTCGCGGGCGATGGGCTATGCCCAGGAAGTTGAACTGGTGCATGTGGCCTTTGGCACGGTGTTTGACGCCACGGGGCAGGCGCTTTCGACCCGCCGCGGCAATATGGTCTACCTGGAAACGCTGCTTGATGAAGCCGTGGCACGAGCACGGGGGGTGATTGAGCAGAAGCAGGCTGACCTTTCGGAAGAAGAGAAGGAGCGGGTCGCGGAGATGGTCGGCATCGGCGCAGTGATTTACAACGACCTCTACCAGGACCCGCGGCGGAATATCACGCTCGATTGGGACCGCATGCTCTCGACCGAGGGGAACAGCGCCACCTACCTGCAATATTCCTATGCCCGCTGCCGCTCGATTATGCGCAAGGCTGAGCAGGCGCTTTCGGTCGAGCGGCTCTTGCCCATGGACCCCACACTCGCGCCGCTACTCATTCACCCGACCGAGCAGCAGTTACTCAAGCACCTGGCCCGGCTGCCCGCGGTGATACGCGAGGCCGGGGAGCGCTATACCCCCTTCGTCATTGCCGACTGGTGCTATACGACTGCGCGGGAGTTCGGGGTCTTCTTTGAGCAGTGCCCGGTGCTGAAAGCAGAAACCCCGCCCCTGCGCGAGGCCCGGTTTCTGCTGGTGACGGCGACCGCACAGGCGCTCAAGAACGGGCTATCTCTGCTCGGTATCCAGGCTCCCGAACGGATGTAGAACCGGCAGCCGGCAGGCGGCAACTGACAACCAGCCAGCGGCAAACGGGCAGGCAAGCACGTCAAGTTCAAGTTAAGGACCAGACACGATTATGATGCTCAATCTTTCGACGATACGGACCGTGTTGTTCGACATGGATGGCGTGGTCTACCGCGGGAAAACGCTTCTGCCGGGGGTGCGCGAAATGATGGAATTCTGCGACCAGCAAGGGATTGGCTACGCCTGCATTACCAACAACTCGTCCAGAACCCCGCAGCAGTTTGAGCAGAAGCTCGAAAAGATGGGGATAGCGCTTCCGTCTTCTCACATTATCTCATCGGCGCAGGCGACCGGCTACTACGCACGGGCAACTTACCCCCGCCACACGCCGGTCTATGTGATTGGCATGGATGGGCTGCGGGAGGCGCTCTTTGGCGATGGCTACTTTGTGTCGGACGAGCAGCACCCGGACCTGGTGGTGGTGGGGGTGGATATGCAGGTAACCTATGAGGCGTTGAAGACGGGCTGTCTGGCGATACGCCGGGGGGCGCATTTCATTGCTTCGAATACCGACCGCGCCTTTCCATCGGAAGAGGGGTTGATGCCGGGGGCGGGGGCCCTGGTGGCGTTTATCCAGGCGGCAACCGATGTGGAGCCGTTTGTAGTGGGCAAGCCACAGCCAACCATGTTCCGGGTTGCGATGGAGGTATGCGGAGGCTGCCCGGAAACGACCTTGATGGTCGGTGACCGGCTGGAAACGGACATGGCCGGGGCACACCACGCCGGTCTCCGGAGCGTGCTGGTGCTCACCGGGGTGACCCGACGTGAGCAGGTAGAAACCAGTCCCTACCCACCGGACACGGTCTTCGATGGTCTGCCCGAACTTCTGGCGGAGTGGAAACAGGCGCTTGCTGGTGGGTGAGAGATGCCGACCCTGGTGGCCTACGATGAGCTGTGCGCGGCGGAGTTGGTGCGTTTCTGGACGCCTCAGCAACTCCGCGAGGCGCTGGAACAGGAGCATTTTGGGAGCGTGCTGGACGCTGCCGAAGCGGACGAACTGGCGAGACTGCTGCATGAATGGATGCAGCGGGCCATGGGGCAGGTGACCCTTCGCGATGCGCTGTTGGTAGACCCGCGGCGCGGAGAGCGCGTCTACAGCCTGATCTGTACGACCCTGACGGTCGAACACTGCCCGCTGCTCCCGGAAGTGGGGGAAGCCCTGAAGCCGTTGAATGGCAAGGTGTTGTCGCCCGGAGAAGTCCGCGAGGCACTGGAGCAGTGGAGGAAGCAACCGGCAACCAGGGACCCGAACGACCGCCCGTATGGGCATTCCCATCACCATCATACGCTGACCACCCACCTGGCGGCCCTGTATGCCGTGCTCCAACGGGCCGAAGCGCGGGGGTTGTCGGTGGTACAGTATGAGGGCGAACAGGCGTCCTATCCCTTCCCCGCGAACCTGGATGCCCTGCTGCCACCAATGCCGGTTCCCTATGCGGAGTCGGAACCGCGGTTTGAGCCGCCCACCGGCTGGCGGCGTATCCTTGCCATCATCCTGGTGCTTCTGGGGGTAGCGCTGCTTGGGGTGCCGCTGCTGATGGGACAGGTGCCCGCGCAGACTGCCGGGTTGCCGCTTGGTCTGCTGACCCTGGGGTTGCTGGTGGGCATCCACGCGGGTTGGGCGGGCTATTGCGGCGGGGTTTGTATCTGGCTGGTTGCCAATCTGCCAAGTTTCCACTACGACCGGTTTACGCTCTGGCCTGCGGTCCCACTCATGCTGGTGGGATTGACGTTTCTGTGGCTGGACCGCAACGTGCGTATCCTGGTTCGCTGGATATGGCAGCGGCGATGGTATGGGAGATAGGTTCCGGAGATAGCAGTTCAAAAAACAACGTGATGAAACGCAATGCGAAAGAAAGGATGAGATGTAGGATATGGCTTCGACAACAGCAGATTTGAAGAACGGGGTCGTTATTCGTTCCAATGGCGAGTTGTACCAGGTGGTGGAGCGCGAACACTACAAGCCGGGGCAAGGGGGGGGCCTTTGTGCGCCTGAAGCTCAAGAACCTCAAGACGGGCGGGGTCACCGACGACCGGCTGCGCTCCGGGGAGTCGGTGGATATTGTGCGGATGGAAAGCCGCACGATGCAGTATCTCTACCGCGATGGGAACTACTTTGTCTTTATGGACAACGAGACGTATGAGCAGGTGATGGTGGATGAAGGGATGATTGGTGACCAGGCGCGGTTCCTCAAGGAGAACGAAAACGCCAGCCTGATTTATAGCAGCGACGACGGCCAGTTGGTGAGTGTGGATTTGCCGACCTTCGTGGTGCTCCAGGTCACGGCAACGACGACGGCGGTGCGCGGCGACACGGCAACGGATGTGACCAAGCCGGCCACGCTGGAGACCGGGGCGGAAATCAGTGTCCCTTCTTTCATTGACGAAGGGGACCTGCTCAAGATTGACACCCGCACCGGGGCCTATATCGAGCGGGCCCGCGTGTAGGCGCTGACGGGAAAGCCTCCCCCAGGGACCTCCCCTTCGGGAGGTTTTTTCTTTTCCCCGCTCTCCGGCTCAGGTCAACCACTATAACATTCTCCTTTCGTTTTGTGCCGGCCCCCTAAACACCCATGTGCGACGCAGAACATTGCACCGCTTCAGAACGGCTCTTGTTAATCTGGTGTGGATGGAATGTGGAGGGATTGCGCCGATGCGCCGTGCTATAATGCCTTTGATTTGCCAGGGGAATGCCCCGGTTACGTCGCCCAGATTCGAACCAGCGACCATCTATCTGTCTATCTATCTGTCTATCTGTTCCAGGGGAAATTCTGCCCTTTGTCACTTGCCCCTGATGTTCACCCGTCGAATTGGGGCGAGCCTGCGTTTTGTTAGGATGCAGGTAGGAAGGATGAGAAAGCGTGGGTGAAACGACACCCGGGCCAAAATCTTCGCGGCCCAGACGTGGTATCACGAAAATCAGGATCAGGGGATTCAAGTCCATTCGCCAGGAACAGGAGATGGACATCAGGCCATTGACTATTCTGGCAGGGGCGAACAGTTCGGGGAAATCCAGCATGATACAACCCCTGTTGTTGCTCAAGCAGACGCTTGAAGTTCCGTATGATCCTGGGGCGTTGTGGCTCAATGGTCCGAACGTGAAGTTCACCAGTACCAAACAATTCCTTCCACGTCCTGGTAATGGTGATACGGTGTTTTCTATCGGGTTGACGGTGATTGGTGACCCACGTCTTCCCCGACCATCCGTTTCGCCCACGGATCTGACCATCGTATTGAGCCAGGAGGCCAGAGGCAAGAAATTAGACGTGAAACAGATGATTTACGAGCGAGACGACCAGCGTATTGCCCTGCACACCGGGATGTCGCCAGATGAGATTGAAGCCTTGATTCCGTCCAAGAGGAAAGAGGAATTGGAGGCATTCTTTCCGCCGGCAAAGTTGGGCCGTGAACTCGCAATCATCCGAAATCGTTGCTTTTTAGATGTCGGCTATGAGGGAACGAATATGTCTGCCTCTCATTTCATTTTCGATAGACGGGTTTCTCCGAGCCTTATCTTCGGCCCATTTATCCAGGAAATCATCCACCTCCCGGGCTTGAGAGGCAACCCGGAAAGGTCGTACCCGGTCGCCGCGGTGGGTTCGATGTTTCCCGGTACCTTCGAAACATATGCCGCCAGCGTGATTGCGCAATGGCAAGAAAAGAAAAGCGACGACAAGTTGAAGGCCCTTGGCGAGAACCTCAAGCAGCTGGGGTTGACCTGGAAAGTACAGGCCAGGTCTGTGGATGAAACGCAAGTTGAATTGCTCGTTGGGAGACTTCCGCGGGCCGCCTATCGAGGAGCACGCGATCTCGTCAATATCGCTGATGTGGGTTTTGGGGTATCACAAATGCTCCCGGTCCTGGTTGCCCTCCTGGAGGCCAAACCGGGGCAGCTCGTGTATCTGGAACAACCCGAAATCCATCTCCACCCACGCGCCCAGACGGCGCTGGCCCGAATACTCGCAGCTGCAGCATTAAGAGGCGTTCGCGTGGTGATAGAAACCCACAGTTCGCTCCTGTTACTCGGAATACAAACGCTGGTCGCTGAGGGGACAGGTCCGGATCATCTCCCGCCCGAAATGGTCAAACTGCACTGGTTCACACGGGATGAAGACGGGGTTACGCGCATTACCAGCGCCGACCTCGATGCCACCGGTGCGTTTGGTGATTGGCCGGAGGACTTCGCCGATGTTGAACTGGATGCCCAGGGCCGCTATTTAGACGCTGCTGCTGCTCATGAATAGGGAGGATACCTACCTTTGGCGGTCAAGTCTTCCAGGCAACTCGTTATTGATGCAAATGTCGCATCCGCAGCAGGGGATAAGGGGACCGGTCCTTCGAAAGCGTGTCGAGCGTTTTTAGAGGAAGTACGCAAGGTCTGCCATCGTATGGTGCTCACCCCGGCCATAAAAGATGAATGGGATCGTCACCAATCGCCTTTCGCCCGTCGCTGGCGGGTTGCCATGCAAAGCAAGAAGAAGATGGTTTCTCTCCAGGCAGACCAGAACGAAAAAATCCGTGGCCTTATAGAACATTCGACGAATTTGCAGAACGAAGGGGAGCGAAACCATCTCCGAAAGACGGTCATCTGGTAGAAGCTGCGCTCGTCACAGAATTCCGTATTGTGTCTCAGATAGCAATGCCCGCAGGTTGTTTTCAG
>JAAUSY010000116.1 GCA_012032475.1 Chloroflexaceae bacterium | reverse complement strand
GCTCCACCGCGGCCATCGGCCGCCCGGAAATTGCCCATGTCGTCATCGTTACCCGCCCGTGCGCCTTGCCTGACCCTGGCTTGGGGATATAGGGTCTGCCGCAAAGTTAGGCATGTCCAAGGTCGTGCCTATCATATCATCACAGGGCGAACCGATGCGTTCCTCCACCCGACCCCGACCCCCACGCTCATCCCCACCCCTACGCAGGTTTACACCTTCGGGCAAGAACTGGCAACCCTGCACGGGCACACGGGTGGCCTCTGGGCCGCCGCCATCAGCCCGGATGGCTCCACCCTGGCGACCGCCTCGGCAGACACGACTGTCAAGCTGTGGGATATGGAGACGCTGACAGAGCTTCGGACGCTGCACGGGCACAACGGCGCGGTGCGGTGGGTGGCCTTCAGCCCGGACGGGTCGCGGCTGGCAACGGCTTCTGCCGACACCACCGTGAAGCTCTGGAGCCTGCCCGATGGCGAAGAATTGGCGACCCTGCGCGGCCACACCGACGAAGTTGCCGCGGTGGCCTTCAGCCCGGACGGAACG
The DNA here is from genome assembly GCA_012032475.1 of Chloroflexaceae bacterium. Classification (GTDB taxonomy): domain Bacteria; phylum Chloroflexota; class Chloroflexia; order Chloroflexales; family Chloroflexaceae; genus JAAUSY01. The sequence continues at coordinate 14,165 of JAAUSY010000116.1, read as the reverse complement.
CTCCTCGCCAGCGGCTCCAAAGATGCCACGGTGCGCGTATGGACAGGAGCGGGAATGCCCCTGACAACACCCCTGACTCTGACGATGACCCTGGCAGGCCACGAAAACTGGGTCGAAAGCGTGGCCTTCAGCCCGGACGGTTCGCTGCTGGCGAGCGGCTCGCTCGACCAGACGGTGCGGCTCTGGTCGGTTGAGCACGGCGAGCGTGTGGCAACCCTGCGGGGTCACACCCACTGGGTGCTGCCCGTGGCCTTCAGCCCGGACGGAACGCTCCTCGCCAGCGGCTCCAAAGACGCCACCGTGCGGCTCTGGGAGGTCGCCACAGGTGAACCCGGGCGCACCCTGGAAGGGCACACCGATGAAATCCGCTCGGTGGCTTTCAGCCCGGACGGAATGCTCCTTGCCAGCGGGTCGGAAGATGAAACGGCGCGATTGTGGGCGCTCCCCGATGGTCGCCCCCTTGCCACCCTGCGGCCCGGCTCGTCCGCCGCCTGGGTGGGCTTCACCCCGGACGGGAGCCGGCTGGTCACGGCCCATGGCAACGGACTGGCGAAAGTATGGGCGGTGGGTGGTACTGGTACCACCCTGTACCAATAGGCTATTGCAAAGTGGTCGCCCTTCTCGTATAATACCCACAGTAAGCTAGAAACCATTTACGAAGGAGGCAAACAATGCTGCGAAGTTTCTTTGCGAAGGAAGAAGGTCAGGGTCTCGTAGAATACGCGCTCATTCTCGTTCTTATTGCAATTGTTGTTATTGGTATTCTGACCCTGCTCGGTCGGAAGGTGAGCGCGGTGTTCAGCCAGATCAACAGCGGTCTGACCACGTAAGGGATGAAGGTCTTCTTCTACTGAACTGATGAGTTCAAGAACGGATGAGGGGCCTTCCCACCAGGCAAGGCCCCTCGCTTCGTGCCCCATTTCCCCTTCCGCTCATCTCGCCTTTGCTCTTCGCTCTTCGCACATTTATCTTTCCTATCTCCGTACCCTCTGCACCTTCTCCTCCAGGGCCGCGCCAAAGATTGCAAAGAACGTCGCCGGAACCGTCCGTTCGCCCTGCCGCTCCAGATGGGCAACAACCAGACGGGCCATCTTCTGCGTGATACTTTCGCGGTCGCATCCGGCCCCGCCCTGAAACTCATACACCCGCTTGCTCGTCAGGACCGAAAACTTCCCATCGTGGTCGGTGCGGAACACCAGGTGCTCAGGGGGGGCCGCGGGGGCTGCGGAGAAAGCCGACGGATGGGCGGCCCGCTTCGAAGAAGCCGCCTCGGCCTCATCCATCGCGCTGTTCATACAGATATTCAGGAACACGAACAACAATACCGCCAGCACGATATCAACCGGGCGCGGTGCGACGATAATCATCGGGAGCAGCACCAGCATGGCGGCGTGGTGAATGTACACAATCTTCATGGAGCTACACCAGTTCTAGCCGCTGATTCAGTTCTTCCAGAACCTTTCTGGCGGCAACGGGGATAACGGTTCCTGGGCCAAACACCGCTGAGGCTCCGTGAGCCTTGAGAAACTCATAGTCCTGGGCGGGGATAACCCCTCCCACCACAATCATGATATCGTCACGTCCGAGTTTGTGCAATTCCTCGGCCAACTGCGGGACGAGGGTCTTGTGCCCGGCCGCCAGCGAACTCACCCCGACCATGTGGACATCGTTTTCGGCAGCCTGGCGAGCAACCTCTTCCGGGGTCTGGAACAGCGGGCCAATGTCCACGTCGAAGCCCAGGTCTGCGAACGCCGTGGCAATCACCTTGGCTCCGCGGTCGTGCCCGTCCTGCCCCATCTTGGCAACCATCATGCGGGGACGCCGTCCCTCGCGCTGCGCAAATGCATCGGTCATCGCCCGGACGCTTGCCACCTCGTTCCCATTACGAAACTCGCTGCTGTAGACCCCGGAAATCGTGCGCGTTTCGGCCTGGTGACGACCAAACACCTTTTCCATCGCGTCTGAGATTTCGCCCAGACTGGCGCGGGCCCTGGTCGCCTCAATGGCGAGTTCAAGCAGATTCCCTTCGCCCGTCTCGGCTGCGCGGGTGATGGCGTGCAGCGCCGCTTCGGTCCTGGCTTCGTCGCGCTGTTCGCGGAGCTTTTGCAGGCGAGCAATTTGCGACTCGCGCACAGCCGTATTGTCCACCACGAGAATATCCAGTGGCTCTTCCTTCGACAGGCGGTAGCGGTTGACCCCGATGAGCGCCTCACTGGCCGAGTCAATGCGGGCCTGGCGGCGGGCCGATGCCTCCTCAATGCGCATCTTGGGCAAGCCCGTCTCAATGGCCTTCGTCATCCCGCCGAGCGCGTCCACCTCCTGAATGTGCGCCCAGGCCCGGCGGGCCAGCGCATCGGTCAGCGCCTCGACATAGTACGAACCGCCCCACGGGTCCACCACCTGACAGATACCCGTCTCATCCTGCAAATACAATTGCGTGTTGCGGGCAATCCGCGCCGAAAAGTCGGTGGGCAGGGCAATGGCCTCATCCAGCGCATTGGTGTGGAGCGATTGCGTGTGCCCCAGAGCCGCCGCCATCGCCTCGATGCAGGTGCGAGCCACGTTGTTGAAGGGGTCCTGCTCCTGCAAGCTCCAGCCGGAGGTCTGCGAATGGGTCCGTAGCGACATCGAGCGGTCGTCCTGGGGGTTGAACGGCTTGATGAGCCTGGCCCACAGCAACCGACCGGCGCGCATCTTGGCAATCTCCATAAAGTAGTTCATCCCAATAGCCCAGAAGAACGACAACCGCGGCGCAAACTGGTCAATGCTCATCCCGGCTTGCAGCCCCGTGCGCACATATTCCAGGCCGTCGGCCAGCGTATAGCCCAGTTCCAGGTCGGCGGTTGCCCCGGCCTCCTGCATGTGGTAGCCCGAAATACTGATGCTGTTGAACCGGGGCATATGCTTCGAGGTATAGGCGAAGATGTCGGCCACAATGCGCATCGAGGGGGTGGGGGGGTAGATATAGGTATTGCGCACCATATATTCCTTCAGGATGTCGTTCTGGATGGTGCCGGTCAACTGCTTCTGCGCCACACCCTGCTCCTCTGCCGCAACGATATAGGCCGCCATGATGGGAATGACGGCCCCGTTCATCGTCATCGAGACAGACATCTGGTCGAGCGGAATACCGTTGAAGAGGATTTCCATATCGAGGATGGAGTCCACGGCCACCCCCGCCTTGCCCACATCGCCGACCACCCGCGGGTGGTCGGAATCGTAGCCGCGGTGGGTAGCCAGGTCGAAGGCAATGGAAAGCCCTTTCTGGCCGGCGGCAAGGTTGCGGCGGTAGAACGCGTTGCTCTCTTCGGCGGTGGAGAACCCCGCATACTGGCGCACCGTCCAGGGGCGGGTCACATACATCGAGGGGTAGGGGCCGCGCAGGAAGGGCGGCAACCCCGCGACATAGCCCAGGTGCTCAAGCTCCTCGCTGTCTTCCCTGGTGTAGAGCGGCTTGACCTCAATCTGCTCCATGGTTTTCCAGACCAGGTCGTCCAGCAACATCCCCGTGGTCTGCTCAACCCGCGCTCGCCACTCCGCAAAGCTAGGCTGCGGAAAACCCCCATCCCCATCCCCGTCATAGGCCATGGTGGTGAAATCTGGTGTCATACTCATGCGCTCGCTCCTATTTTCTTCTGGAAGTCCACAAGCATTTCATAACAATTGGCCCGGAGATGAATAAAGTCATCAACCCCCGCGGCCCGGTGGGTGTCAACCTGGTCTTGCGGATAGCCCGCCAGCACGACCACCGTCTCTGGCCGACCGTCCTTGATGAGCCTCGTGATGGGAGGGACCAACTCCGGGTAGGTGTCGTCGGTTGAGCAAATGACCACGATGGACGCACCGGACTCAAGCGCGGCTTGTGCGGCAGCTTCCGGCGTTGGAAAACCCTGGTTGGTCAGCACCTCAAACCCGCCCACCTCAAAGAAGCCGGTCGTAAAGTCGGCTCTGGGCTTGTGCTGCGGGATGGGACCCATGTTTGCCAGGAAGACCCGCGGCGGGGAGCCGGTCCGGGCGGCATAAGCCTCGGCGTTCTTCCGCAGGGCTTCGAAGGGTTCAGCCCCGCGGTGAACCCGTATCGCGCTGATGGCGGGCAGGTCTCCGCTCCCGTGCCCCGTTTGCGGAGCGCAGCGCCCCGGCCAGTGCTCCGAGGGTCGCCCCGGCCAGCGCTGCCCCGACGGCGGCTTCGACCACGCTGCCAGGGGCCGGAGACCCACCCACGGCCTGTTTGAGCGCATCCAGCGCGGTAGCGTAGCGGGCCGGGTCAACCGAAGCCTCGTAGGCCGCAAGCCGGCCCAAACGCTGCTGGTGGAGCGCGGCCCGGTCAACGGGCGGAGCCTCTAGCTTCGGCTCTTTGAGGTTGGGGTATCTATTCGTGCCCACAAAGATGTCGCGCTGCTGGGCAATGTTCTTTGCCCGCTTCGCGGCGGTTTCGGCCACCTGCGCTTGGGGAAACCCCTCCCGAAGCGCCCGGTCCATCCCACCGTGCCGCTCAACCTCCTGAAAGAGCTGCCAGGCGTTTCGCCCGATGTGGTCGGTCAGGCTTTCGACATACCACGAGCCGCCCGCAGGGTCAATGACGCGGTCCAGGTGACATTCCTCGTGCAGGACAATCTGGGTGTTGCGGGCAATCCGCCGCGAAAAATCGTCGGGCAAACGGATGGGTTCATCGAAGGGCGCAACGTGCAAGCTGTCGCAGCCCCCGAACACCCCGGCACACGCCTCGGTAGTGACCCGCAGCATATTGACATAGGGGTCATAGACCGTTTTGTTCCAGGCCGAGGTACGGGCATGGATGACCATCTTCTGGGCTTCGGCGTTGCCGCCAAAAGCGCGGACTATTCGCGCCCAGAGCATCCGGGCGGCCCGCAGTTTGGCAATCTCTATGAAGAAGTGGGAGCCGAGCGAGAACGAATATTGCAGATGCAGCGCGGCGTCGTCCACTGACACGCCCCGGCGCTGCATCTCGCGCAGGTAGACCACGCCGGACGCCAGGGCAAACGCCAGTTCTTGCGTGGCGCTGCCCCCCCCCGTCGTGGTAGGGGTGCCCCTGAACGGCGATGACCCGCAGGTGGGGCGCATGGGTCCGGCCCCAGGCCACCAGATGCGCCATTGCTCCATACGCCTCATCGAGCGAACCGGGAAGCGTCCCCTCACGAGCCAGGGTGCCCAGGGGGTCCATCCCGATGCCACCGCGGAGCGCGGTAGTGGGCTTCCCCTGCTGGCGCACCAGGGCGAACAGCAACGCGGCCATGGGCAGGGCGCTTGACCCGGCCTGGATGAAGACCGGCACCTGCTCCAGGTCAATCCCTTCGAACACGGTTGCCAGGTCGGCTATGCTTGAAAGCGACACCCCCCCCTGCCCGCCCTCGCTGGCATCGGCGCTGCTGGCATCCTTGCCCAGGCGGGTGGCCCGGTCAACCACCAGGTGAACCGCCGTTTGCCCGCGCTCCAGGTCGTTGCGGAGCGCCGCGTTTACTTTTTCGGGGGTGGCATAGGATATTTCCTGGCAGATAGCCCACGGCTGAAGGCGGTGCCCCAGTTCGTGGGAAGACCGAAGGTAGGGCGGGAAGCCAGGCAGAGAACGGGGGTGGGGAAGGTGGTCAATGTCTTCCTGCCGATACAGCGGTTGCAAGGTGATGCCCTCGTAGGTCTGGGTGAGCATCTTCTTCTCAAACGGCGCACCCTTCAGGGATTCTTCGGCAGCCTTGCGCCAGTCTTCATACGTCGGGTAGGGAAATTCCTGAAATAACCGTTCTTTTTCTGCCATAGACAACCTCCTCATGCTCCTGATATCTGCTGCATGGTTCTGATCCGGAATGATTCGTCACGCGTCACAGGTCTCACTGCTCTCACTGGTCTCAACCGTATAATCCCACGTTCTGGACCATTCGGTCAGCACCCGGATGTGGGCGACGACCGCCTGATGGTCCGGGTGTTCCTGGTAGCGGCGGAGCGCCGCCATATCGTCAAAGTGGCTCAGCAGGCCAAACGTTGCCGAGCGGTCGCTCCCCACCTCGTCGTTCGCCACCTCAAAAGACCGAATCTCCGGAATGGTTTCGGGGAGCTTCCGGAGCATGGCGAGAAGTGCGGCAATCTGGTGGTCGGACGCGTCCGGGTGGCGGCGAAAGAGCACCATATGGCGAATCATCTGCTTCCCCTTTCGTTCCCATACCTGGCCCCCGTACGTTCCACCGTTCAGGGTTCACGTCCCAGGGATCAGCCAGGTCAGGTAGCTCAGGAAATGACCGGAATGAGCACGTATAGTTTACTAGACCGTGGAGAAATGTCAAGCCAGGAAGCACCAGAATCCGTCCTTGTCGGGGTGGGCATGGCTCCTCCGACCTGAAAAGTGTTATAATCGTCTCAGGCAGTCCGGGCCGTCAGGAAGTTCCCACCTGCCTGTGCAATAAGGAAGGAGACCCCAATGAGTGAACCCATCGCTCTTTCTCCCGTTGACGCCCTTGATGTGACGATTCTGGTTGACAACACCATAGACGTCTTGATGGCAGGCAGTGAAATGGCTCACCGTGCTCCCGTCAGAGTAGACACCTTCGAAAGCCCCCCGCTGCTGGCCGAGCACGGCTATTCGCTGCTCATCACCACGCACAGAGGCGGTCGCAGTGAGACCATTCTCTACGACGCCGGACTGGGCAAAGACACCGTTGCCCACAACATGGACGTTCTGGGTATCAATCCTGCCGCTATTCGGGCCATCGTGCTCTCGCACGGGCACACTGACCACCACGGCGGGTTGGTGGGCATCGCGCAGCGCATCGGCAGGCAGCGGGTGCCGCTGGTGCTCCACCCCGATGCCTGGCGCGACCGCAAGGGGGTGTTCCCTGATGGGAGCGAGCTGCATCTGCCCCCACCAAGCCGCGCCGACCTCGAACGTGAGGGTATCGAAGTGCTGGAGCGCCGCGATCCGTCGCTGCTCATTGACCACACCGTGCTGGTCACCGGCCAGGTCGAACGTACCACTGAGTTTGAAAAGGGGATGCCCCGCCACATAGCTCGCACGGACGGCGACTGGGAGCCGGATGAATGCCTGTGGGATGACCAGGCAGTGGTGGTCCACGTCAAGGACCGCGGGCTGGTGGTCCTCTCCGGGTGCAGCCACGCCGGGATTGTCAATGTCTTGCGCTACGGACAGAAGTTGACCGGCACGGAGAAGATTCACGGCGTGGCTGGAGGGTTCCACCTGTCGGGAGGATACTTCGAGCCGGTGATTCCCCCGACGGTGGAGGCACTGGCAGCGATAGGTCCCGATGTCATCGTGCCGGGCCACTGCACCGGCTGGAAGGCCATCCAGACCATCGCGCAACGCCTGCCAGATGCCTACGTGCCGACCTGCGTGGGCACCCGGCTGCACTTTGCGGCTCCCAGTACGGAGCAGGGATGAACCAGCAGCGCATCATTCGGATAAGCAAATACCTCAGCAAGTACCTGCGGCACCAGCCGGAGCACCTGGGGTTGACCCTCGCACCCGGTGGGTGGGTCGCGGTGGATGAACTGCTGGCTGCGTGCGCTCATCATAACTTTCCTATCAGTCGGGACGAACTGGCAGAAGTGGTCGTATTGAACGACAAGCAGCGTTTCGCATTCGACCCGAGCGGTACCCTCATCCGCGCCAATCAGGGGCACAGCGTCAACATTGACCTGGGGTTGGAGCCGCTCACTCCTCCCGCCACGCTCTACCACGGCACCGGTCACCGCGCCGTAGCATCCATCCTGCGCGAGGGGTTGCACAGAATGTCACGGCACCATGTTCACCTTTCAAGGGATATCCCCACAGCCCGCAAGGTGGGGACCCGGCATGGGCGACCGTCCATCCTGGCTGTAGATGCCGCGGCCATGCATCGGGATGGGTACGTTTTTTTGTGCTCGGCCAACGGGGTATGGCTGGTTGACCACGTTCCCCCCTCCTACCTGGGGCTGGTGAACGAGGAGTAGCCAGCAAGCAAGAACCATGCATGGGTTGCATGCTCCCCCAGAACCGGGTTATCCGTGCCGCCGCGATCCTTTGATGAGAAACTGGAGATAATCCGTCATGGCGGCGCGGTAGTTTCTCAGTGCAAGATGGGACCGGCTGCGCCAGTGATAGTTGCCCCCCTTGTCCGGGAGCAACTCGATAGCGCGGGTAAAGTCATCCAGCGCCGCGGCATAGTCGCGCTGGTGGTAGTAGGCCTGCCCCCGCCAGTGATAATTGATGCCATCGTCGGGTTGGAGTTCTACCGCACGGGCAAAATCCTCCAGCGCTGCGGCATATTCCGACTGCGCAAAGCGGGCGCGTCCCCGCCAGTAGTAGTTGTCGCCATCGTCGGGTTGGAGTTCTACTGCACGCGTAAAGTCGGCCTCCGCGGTGGCGTAGTCTTTGAGGCGGAAATACACCTGCCCCCGTGCGTAGTAATAGTCGTCATCGTCGGGCTGAAGCTCGACGGCCCGCGTAAAATCGGTAATCGCCGGGGGATAATGCTTGACTCGGACATGCAACTGCCCCCGCCGCCAGTAGTTCTTGCTCTCGTCGGGCTGAAGCTCAATGGCCCGGTTGAAATCGTCCATTGCCGCCGTGTAGCGTTTAATCTCAAGATGCATCAGGCCGCGCAAGCGATAGAGGTCGCCCCGGTCGGGCTGAAGCCCGATAGCCCGCGTAAAATCGGCAATGGCTTCGGCGCAGTGCTTCATATCGCCATAGACCTTCCCTCGGACGATGTAGCTGTCGAGGTGGCCGGGTTGGCGCTTGAGCGCCTGGGTCAGGTCGGCCACTGCGGCTTCATACTGCTGGAGGGTATAATAGGTCTGCCCGCGGGCATAGTAGTGGTAGCTGTCGCCGGGTTGGAGCGCGATGGCCCGGGTATAGTCTTCTATCGCCGCGGCGAAGTTTTCCTGATCGGCGTGGGCCATTGCCCGCATGGAGTAGTTGCGGCTGTGGTCGGGCTGCAAATCAATCGCCTGAGAAAAATCAGCTACGGCGGTGGTCGAGTCTCCCAGGTGGTAGCTGGTCATCCCGCGCCAGAAGTGGTTCTTTGGGCCATCGGGAACCAGGGCGATGGCCTGGGAGAAATCGGTAAAGGCGGATTCGTAGTCTTCCAGCGCGTAGAAGATGATACCGCGCCAGTGATAGTTCTGGCACGTTTCGGGTTGCAACTCAACGGCGCGGTCCAGGTCTTCCAGGGCGGTGTCGTAGTCCTGAAGCTCATAGCGGACCCGTCCGCGCCAGCGATAGTTGTAGCCCTGGTCGGGTTGCAACTCGATGGCGCGGTTCAGGTCTTCCAGGGCGGCGGCGTAGTTGTGGTGGGCCAGGTGGACCCGCCCCCGCCAGGAGTAGTTATTGCCATCATTGGGGTGCTGTTCAATCGCCTGGGTATATTCGGTGACAGTGGTGTCGTAGTCTTTCCCGTCGTCTTTTCCGTCTTTTTCGTCTTTTTTGTCTTTCCTATCCGGATAGTTATTGTTATAGTCATGCATGGTTCGAGCCATAGTGGTGGTCATGAATACCTGTTTATTTCAGGAGCATGCGGAAGAAATCCATCAGCGCCGAGCCATAGCGGTGCCGCTTGAAGTAGGCTTTGCACCGCTGCCAGTAGTTATATCGGTCGTGGGGTTGCAGTTCTACGGCCCGGGTGAAGTCGGCGGTTGCGGCTTTATATTTCTTGAGCTTGTAGTGCATCAGACCCCGCGAATAGTAGTGGTCGCCATCGTGGGGGCCTTCGGGGGTGCGTTCGATGGCTCTGGAAAAGTCGTCGCGGGCGGCGGCGTAGTCTTTCAGGTCGTAGTACACCATCCCTCGTATCGAGTAGACCGTGGCATCATCTGGTATCAGTTCAATGGCACGGCTCAAATCGGCCAGTGCGGCGTCATAGTGGTGGAGCGCATAGGAAATCTGGCCTCGTAACCGATAGTTGTAGCTGTCGTCGGGTTGCAACTCAATGGCCCTGGTATAATCAGCCAGGGCCGCGGGGTAGTTTTTCAGGTCCTCATGGAACATGGCCCGGATGGCATAGTTGTTCCCGTTGTCGGGTTGCAGCCTGATGGCCTCGTCCAGGTCGGCAAAGGCGTCCGGATGATTTCCCAGGCTGTAGCTTGCCAGCCCACGCCAGAAGTAGTTGTGCCCATCGTCGGGTATCAGTTCGATGGTCCTGGTAAAATCGTGCTGCGCGGCGGAGTAGTCTTTCTGCGAATAGAAGACCCGTCCGCGCCAGAAATAGTGATACCCATTGTCTGGTTGCAGCCTGATGGCCTGGCTGAAGTCGGCCACGGCGGCGGGGTAGTCCTGGAGCGAGTGGTTGACGTGGCCGCGCCAGTGGTGGTGGTCACCCTGGTCGGGTTGCAGTTCGATGGCGCGGGTGCAGTCGGCCAGCGCGGCATCGTGGTTCTGAAAGGTGTGGTGGACCAACCCGCGCCAGTGGTAGTTATAGATGTTGTCGGGCTGCTGCTCGATGGCCCGGGTGATATTGGCAATCAAGGTGTCGTAATCTTGCACCATATCCTTCTCCTTTGCGCCCTCTGCCTCTTCCGGGTCCCAAACGGTCCGGAGGGTGGTCATGGGCTGTATTTTAACACAACCAGCGAAAGGTTTTGTCCCCGCAGTGCGGTATAATTCTTTTCATACCAGGGAAGCACCCTGCTAGATTGTGGAACATATTGCATGAACTATGTCATTGTTGATCTGGAGTCAACGTGCTGGCAAAAACGGGCCCGCCTGGAGCGCAAGGAGATCATTGAAATCGGGGCGGTCATTCTCGATGCCACCACGCTCCGGGTGGTCCGAGAATTCTCCAGCTTTGTGCGCCCCGTGAAAGAACCGCTGCTGAGCGATTTTTGCCGCTCCCTCACGACCATTCGACAGAGCGATGTAGACCAGGCTGACGATTTCAAAACGGTCTGGACCAGGTTTCTCCATTGGGTCGGGACCGATCCGTTTGTGATGTATTCCTGGGGGAGGTATGACCTGGACCACCTCCAGGTGGAGTGCCGGAGGCATGGGGTGGCTTTTCCTGGTTCCTTTCAGCAATACATTGACCTGAAGGGGGAATTTGCCAGGGTAAAGGGGCGAGAGGCGTGTGGGATGAAGCGGGCGCTGTCGCTGCTTGGCCTGCCGCTGGAAGGAACCCACCATCGCGGGATTGATGATGCCAGGAATATTGCCCGGATTGCCCAGGTGGTGATACCCCACCTGGAGCGTGAGCCGTATCAGGAGTCGGGAGGAATGCCGAGAGGATGACCGAATATCGTCTGCGCATCCGCGAGTTTGCCGAGCACGAGCGCCCGCGTGAGCGATTGCGCGACCAGGGGCCGGAGGCGCTTTCGGATGCTGAACTCCTTGCTATTCTCTTGCGCGTCGGGGTGGCGGGGATGAATGTGGTTCAGCTTGCCCAGTTGTTGCTTCGCGAGTATGGGGGGTTGCGCGGCCTCCAGCGGGTGAGCTTTCAGGAGTTGCAGGGGCGGCACGGGATGGGAGAGGCCAAAACGGCGCAAGTCAAGGCGGCGCTGGAGGTGGGCCGCCGGCTGGCGGCGCTTGGTATCGAGGACCGCGTGCAAATCATGTCGCCGGCGGATGTGGCGCGGTTGATGATGGTGGAGATGAGCCACCTGGACCAGGAACACCTGCGGGTTCTCTGCCTCGATACGAAGAACCGGGTTCAGAAGACGCACACCGTCTATATTGGCAGCCTCAACACCTCTCTGGTGCGGGTCGGGGAGGTGTTCAAGGAGGGGTTGAAGCTCAACAGTGCGGCGATTATTGTGGTGCATAATCACCCAAGCGGCGACCCGACCCCCTCCCCCGAAGATGTGGCGGTGACGCGGCAGATGGTCGAGGCGGGCCGGCTGCTCGATATTGACGTGCTCGATCATCTCATCATCGGGCAGGGGCGCTATGTGAGCCTGCGCGAGCGGGGGATGGGTGGGTTCGACGAGTAGCCCCCCTCCGTGAAGGGTCAGAAAACGCTCCGCAAACCCCGCCGGAGGTCGTCAATCCCGCGCACGGGGTGCGCTGCGTCGAACAGGAGATACTGGCCGGCCTCGCGGGGTTGGGCGTTTTTGGCGCTCGAAAGGCGCAGGTGGCGGCTTCCTACCACGCGGTGCCCGCCCGGCGTGTTCATGTGCCCGGCCACCAGCACCTGCTGCGGGGCAAACCCTGCCGATAGCTGGTGCAGCATGAGTTCGACCATTCCGTCATACAGCGCCAGTTCGTGGGTTTGTTCGCACCGCGTAAACAGGAGATCCCAGACCAGGTTGAAGTCCGGGTGGTCGGTCACCAGGTCTCCCCGCAACAGGTCGTCGTAGCGGGGGTCGTCGGGGCCGCTCACCGCGAGGTAGGAGCGCACCATCTCGTCATAGGAATCCATCTGGTAGGCTCTGGCATAGGCATGGCGCAGGGCATCCAGGTCTACTTCTCGCGCCAGTTGGGCGCTCGCCCAGTCCAGATAGTGCTGGTGGTCCCAGTGGTAGAGCGTGTGTGCATAGCGCTCGTTCGCCATCACCCTGGCCCCGCCCGCGTGGGTCAGGCTCACCCCGGCCCGCGTCCGGATGAGAAAGGGAAGGCGGTAGAACAACGGAACGATGGCGGAGCGCTGCCCGCTCTGGTTCATCGCCGCTTCAAACAACGAGGTGAATTCTCGGTGGCCGCTGATGAGCACAAAGTGGTAGATGTGCGGCAATTCGTGGTTGCCGCAGAGGTAGATGACGGTGTCACCATACTGCGCCTGGAGCGACAGCACATCCATCACCATCTCCAGGGAGTGGTCCGGGGGCGAACTGCGGTGTATCAGGTCTCCCGTCAGAATGAGGCCGTCAGCTTCCCCATGCGCCTGGAGCGTGACAAAGGTGTCACGGTAGCGCTGGTAGGCGTCCCAATCGCCGTGCAGGTCGGTAACGACCATCACCATGCCGGCTTCCAGGGACCATAATCGCGGATACGTTCTGGTCAGGGTCCATGCCACGGTCTGGTTGGTCTCCGGGTGAAGGCTTGATGTGAACAAAAAACCCGCAGCCATGGCTGCGGGGCATCAGGACCAACGATGGCGTTCCCGGTGCGACTCGAACGCACGACCTTCTCCTCCGCAGGGAGACGCTCTAATCCACTGAGCTACGGGAACTCAAATCTGATAGATATTATAGCACCCTTTGCCCAACCTGGCAAGCCCGCCGGGCGACCTCCCCAGGGTTGCGCCAAAATCCAGCGGCTGAACAGAAAAAATCACGCAAATGATACAATGATACACTGGGCAGATGTGTGATACAATGAAAGCGCGTCATCTCCCATGCCTATCCTGACAGGTTACGCTGGGGTAATCCATGGCTGAGCTTCGACAGAATATCGTAACCAGAGAGTGGGTCATTATTGCCAGTGAGCGAGCCAGACGACCCAATCAGTTTGCCCAGACGGACCGACGGGTCTTGACCGAAGAGCACCCCGACCGGGATGAGCGGTGCCCCTTTTGCCCAGGGAACGAAGAACACGACCTGGAAGTGGTGTGTGTCCCAGAGCGCGGACCGTGGCAGGTGCGGGTCGTTCGCAACAAGTTTCCTGCGCTCTCGGAACAAGGGAGCCTCACCCAGACCTTCGACGGAAGGCAACCACGTATGGCGGGAATTGGCTACCACGAAGTGGTCATTGAGCACCCGGCCCACAACCAGACTCTGGCGCTCATGTCGCCTGGCGAAATCCAGGAGGTGCTCGCGATATTCCAGCGCCGCGGACGGGCAATGGCAAAAGACCCACGCATTCAGCACATCACCTACTTCAAGAACCATGGCGAACGCGCCGGCGCATCATTGCTCCATCCCCACAGCCAGATCATCGCTCTCCCGGTCGTCCCCAGCAATGTGCAGCGCCGGATTGAAGAAACGCAGCGCTACTATGATGAATATCGGCAGTGCGCCGTGTGTATGATGCTGGAAGATGAGACCGCCCGGCGGGAACGTATCGTCGTTGAAGGGCAGCATTTTGCCGCCTTCCTGCTCTATGCGGCCCTTTCTCCCTTCCACATGTGGATTGTCCCCTACGAACACCGCCGCTGCTTTTCCTCACCGAGCCGCACGAACTGGCCGACCTGGCCGAGGTGATACGCAGCGTGCTCCACCGAATGTATCGGGATTGAACGACCCGGACTACAACATGATCATTCGGACCATCCCGGTGAAAGACACAACCCACCCCC
>JAAUSY010000019.1 GCA_012032475.1 Chloroflexaceae bacterium | reverse complement strand
TGGAACTGGTTGACGTGTCCGATATCCGTTGCGGAGTACGGCGTTTCAGGTGTTCCGGGGGGGCACTGGAGCAAGGGGGAAAGGTCAGTGGGATGCGCGTACCCGGCCACGGCGGAGATTACAGCCGCAAGCAACTGGACGACCTGATTGAGATGGCGAAGGCGGCGGGGGCGAAAGGGTTGGCCTGGGTGGCGCTCGCGCCAGACAGCCCGGACAAACCGCGGCCCACCGGAGCCGCAGCGGCGCGTTCGTCGTTCGGGAAGTTCGTGAGTGACGCAGAGATGGACCACATCATCGTGCGGCTTGGGGGCAGCCGGGCGACCTGCTGCTGCTGGTGGCCGACACGGTCAGGGTGGTTGCGGCGGTGCTCGACCGGCTGCGGCGAGAATTCGCGGCGCGTCTGGGATTGATAGACCCGGAGGTGCTGTCGTTTGCCTGGGTCGTTGACTTCCCGCTGGTGGAGTGGAACGACGATGAGCAGCGGTGGGATGCTGTCCATCACCCATTCACCGCTCCGCAAGAGGAGGATATCCCGCTGCTGGACCGCGACCCCGGCCGGTGCGGGCCAGAGCCTACGATGTCATCCTCAACGGCTACGAGCTTGGGGGCGGTAGCATCCGAATCCATCGCCAGGAGATGCAGCAGCGCATCTTCGATTTGCTCGGCATCAGCCGCGACGTGGCGCAGGAGCAGTTCGGGCATCTGCTGGAGGCATTCACCTATGGCGCGCCACCGCACGGGGGGATTGCGTGGGGGTTGGACCGTCTGGTGATGCTGCTTGCCAATGAGCGCACCATCCGCGAGGTGATGGCGTTCCCCAAGACGCAGCAGGCCGAGGATTTGATGACCGGTGCGCCCTCGCTGGTCGAGGAGAAGCAGCTCAAAGAACTCCACCTGACCCTGCGGAAGCCATAGGACGAGCACGAGAGCGAAGGAGCAGTTAATGACCGAGCAGCTTTCTCTGACCCCACCGACCCCACCAACCCCACCAGCACGCCCGCCAATGCCCGCTCCGCCTCCGATACGGCGGCGCTGGCTCATTGCGATGCTGGTGGGGCTGGCCTGCTTCGTGGGGTGTGCCCTGGTGCGGGTTCACACCCCGCCCGGCGCGTCCTACGATGGGGATATCTGGTTTCCGCTCTGTGCGGCCAACCTGATGCTTGCAGGCGAAGACCCCTATGGTGGCCCGTGTACCGTTTCGTGGAAGGGCGTCATCTACCCCTCCAATCCACTGACGACGGTGCTGGTAGTCTTTCCGCTGCTGCCCTGGAAAGATGGCATCGCCGGGCCGTTCTTCATCGGTCTCTCGTCTACGCTGCTGGCAGCCGGGTTGCTGCGCGGTGGGGAGTGGTGGCGGTTGCTGGCTTTTCTTTCGGCTCCCTACTGGTCGGCGCTGGTCGTGGTGCAGTGGTCGCCATTGCTGCTGGCGCTGCTCTACTTTCCGGCGCTGCTGCCACTGGCCCTTGCCAAGCCGCACGTCGGGTTGCCCGTCTTTCTGATGCGCTTCACCCTGTTTCGGGCGCTGATGGGTGCGATTTTTGTGCTGTTGACGCTGCTGATAGACCCTTCCTGGCCGCTTCGCTGGCTCCCCCAGACCCGCAGCTACGGTGGGTATATCCCGCTGCTCGTCTTCCCCATTGGCCTGGTTTTGCTGGCTGCGCTGTGGCGGTGGCGACATGAACAGGCTCGCTTCCTGTTGCTGATGTCGCTCGTGCCGCAGCGCGGCTTCTACGACGCCCTGCTGCTCTGGTATCTGCCGCGGACGCCGGGGCAGATGGTGGGGTTGACCCTGGCAAGCTGGATAGGGTACGCAGCGGTGGGGGGAGGAGTGAGTATTCCCTTCCTCGTGGTCGGGAGCATCTACGGGCTAGCCCTGCTGCTCGTGCTGACCAGCCGGGGGCCGGAGGGGGTATATCCGCAACCATTGACGAGCGATATCAGCAACACATGACGCTCGGTGGGTCGGGGTGATGTGATTGATTGACAGACCATTGAACGTCAAAACCTGGTGACAAGGGAACTGGACAACTGCGTAGCAGAGTGCGGCAAGGTGACAAGAAGCGCACAGCGCCTCCCCCCAGGGCGGGTTCCTGGTTGTCACTCTCTGCGCTCCACCCCTTCTGGCTACCCTTCGGCGCTGCGGTCTAAGATGACATAGAGCAGCTCAAGCAAGGTGTTCTTCACACTCTCGCGGTCAATGGCGACGCAGGGTATCACCTTAACATGGGGCGGCTGACGCAGCGCCAGGCGCAGTTCGTCCGGTGACCAGGCATTCGGGCGGTCCTGTTTGTTGGCTGCAACCACATAGGGCGTATCGCGGTAGGAAATAAAGAAATCAATGATACGGTTGGTCTCACGGAACGTTTCCGGGCGGGTGCTATCCACCAGAATCACCAGACCAAGCATACCTTCGCTCAATATTTCCCACATGAAATCAAACCGCTTCTGCCCTGGGGTGCCGAAGAGGTGCAGGACCAGGTCCTTGCTGATGGCAATACGACCGAAGTCCATTGCCACCGTGGTTTCCTTCTTAATCAACTTGGTATCATCCGAAGCCCGTCGCTCGGTTGAAACGACTTCTATTTCGCTGATGGTTTTGATAAACTCGGTTTTGCCTGAATTTACCGCCCCGCTGATGACCATTTTTACCGTTTGCACACCGAATCCTCCGCTATGGTATGTGCCCTGGCTGGAACGCCCAAAGCATTACATCTTTTCAATCCGGCTGATAATCCGTGAGACCAGGCTCCGTTTGACCCTGGGAACATCTGCTGCGCCACGGGGGGCAGTGGGTTTCTTGACGACCTCAACCAGGCCAGCCGTGGCAAACCCGTACACAACGCGGCAAACATCGAAATCGCTGAGATTGGTCTTCTGGGCAATCATAGCTAGCGTATCTTTGCCGTTGATACGAGCGAAGACGCGCCATTCTTCGGGGGCCAGCTTGACCCCCTTGGCCTTTTCGCCGGGTTGGTCAACAAAGCGGACAATCATATCCGTACTGGGTATCCGGTCCTTGATACGGCCCCACTCGTCAATCCGTCGCACGCCTTCCATAATCAGGTGCTCCACCGGCACCGGCACGGGCATGACCGGTGTGTCGGCCTCCGGTTTTTGCCCATGCTCAAATCGGAATTCCCCATCGGGCCACCCGAACAACCCATAGACCACCGCCTCTTCGATATGCGTTTGAAGCGACTGCTGAAGTTCTTCCTGAGAGATGATATTGCCACTGACGAGCGCCTGAGAGAGCGACATCCCGTTGCCGTTGTGGCTCTGGAGCTGGCGGGCCTGCTCAAGTTGCTGCGGCGTTATCTTTCCCAGTTGCACGAGCAAATCGCCTTTTTGCCCTCCTGTTCCCTGGGACGCAAAAACCAGTTTGCCCTTTTCGAAAAAGAGCACGGCGGCATCATTGCCTCGCTTCAGGTGTAAACATCCTGTTTTATAGCCTCGATCTACCAGATATAAGAAATCAGATAAACCAAAATCTTGAATATTTCCAACCAGCGCCATTATCTTGCCTCCAGGATGCTATCTCACCTCTGTGCTCTGGTACCTGCTACAGTCTACCATAGAATAGCGAATATATCATCACGCCGAAACGGCCAGCATCGGGTCATCCCTGGGTTTTTCTTGAACCACCACGCCGTCGGCAGCCAGCACGGGTCGCAAGGCCGCAATGGCGGTTGCTATCATCAGGTCATCCGGTTCACGGGTGGTGAGTTTCTGAAAAAAGAGCGCCGGAGCGGCCAGCACCCGTACCCAGGGTCGGTGGTAGTGGGTTGCCAGCAGGCGCAGCAGTTCGTAGGCTCCGGCGGCAATCAGGGGGACGAGCACGACCCGCGACAGGACCCGAACCCAGAGCGGCAGCCCGCCAAGCAGGAGAAAAACCCCGAAACTGATGACCACCACCACTACCAGAAAGCTCGTTCCACAGCGGGGGTGGATGAGCGAGCAATGACGGACGCTGGCGACGGTCAGCGGAGACCCGGCCTCATAGGCGTTGACGGTCTTGTGTTCTGCGCCGTGGTAGCCAAAGACGCGCTGAATCTCCGGGATGCGCCCCACGAGCACCACATAGCCAACCACCAGCGCCAACCGCACGCCCCCTTCCAGGATTTCCCGCAGCAGCAGCGAGGCCCCCAGATAGCCGCTCAGGCTTGCCAGCAGCAGCGGGGTTACAAAGAAGAGTCCCACCGCAAACGCCAGGGCAACGAGCATCGCTCCGATAGAGGTCTTTTTGGAGAAGGCTTCTTGCTCCCCACTGACCACACCGGCAGAAAAATTCAAGGCTCTGGTCCCCAGGTTGAGGGTATCCCACAGCAGAACCACCCCCCGTATCAGGGGAAGTCGTTCCCACCGAGCGCGTTTCTGCACATCCAGCGGAAAGTGCTTATAGGCAATCTCACCCGACGGGTCACGGACCGCCACCGTTGCCTGGTGCTGCCCACGCATCATCACCCCTTCCAGAACTGCCTGCCCGCCATATGAGAATTGCTTCTTATCCATGACTTTTGACCCTGACTCTGCTACTTTCCAGGTGTTCAAAGGTACTCGAAAGTACGTTTTGTCCATGTTCGAAATTCCTGCTTCGTCCTGCACCGCCTTCTCACGTGAAGGTCTTACCCGCAGTCCACAGGCGTGTTTTACGTCCCGACGTAGCCACGGCCGGGGACGGTTGGTTGAGGCACCAACAAACCTCATTCCTGCCAGGTGCTCGTGCTATGGTGCGCAGCCTGAGTCCTCCTGTTCCCTTTCGGGTATGTTTTTGCCTATCTAGCGATAGCTCCCCTGATAGGCCTGCCTCCTACCAGGGAGTATACCAAAGCTCCCTATCTTTGCCAAGTTGCATTTTGCCCAACCGGCCATTGCGGCTTCCTTCCGTCCATTCCCCCTGTTCCCCACCAACTGGCGGGGGGGCTATGCTAGAAATCTGAAACGGGGAGACCCCTGTTTCTGGCGGCTTCGCTGCTTCGCAGTTCACGTGGCTCAGCCGGGACTGGTTTCTGGCCTCCGAGTTCCATCGGACGCTTCTTCTGCTTCACTGGTTCGGCGCTGCCCCCCGGCAGGGGCTTTTTCCGCCCATCCCGACGGGCGAGCGTGCGAGCAGCGGCCCGCACCCCGGCGACCATACTGGAGACGCGGATGATGGGGGAGGCAACGTGCTCAGCAACAAAAACCGTGGTGGTGGTGGCATTGTCCGCCGAGTGGCGCAGGCTCCTGGCTGCCGCCTGCGTCGTCGTCAGGGCTTCGTCAATTCTGGCCGTGGTGGCGTTTATTTTGGGGAGCACTTCTTTCTGGGTCAACTGGTAGAGTTCATAGACGATATAGAGCACCGCGACGAGCAGCACGATACTCAAGAGCGTGGCAACCAGCATGAAACCCGCCAGAACGACAATCGCGATATCGCGGGATATGACCCGAAACGACGGGAACATCCACGCGGCAACAATATAGAGCAGGGTCAACAAGAGGATTACCCCGGTCCCTATCCCAATCCAGTTTCTCGCTTCTTTCACCAGATTTGCGCGGCGGGAACCACGCCCGTTGCCCATACTGGCAGCGTCACGGTCGTGGAGAAAACCGCGCCCTCCTTTCTCTATGCTCGGCGCGAAAGCCCGTATGGTAACCTGGGTGACACGGCAGGGAACCGACCACCCCCGCGCCCCTGGGGGGAAACCAGCAACCGCCTGACCCACTCCCAGGGAGCAACGACACGTTACGTTATGACGCATCATGAACCATCAGCGTCAGGAAACAGATTGATAGATACGCTGGCTCTAGAACCAGGATGGTCGGGAAACCTCGGCATTCCCCGGAATTGATTCCGATGAGATAAATTATATCATACTCGCAGACGTGAGGCAATGATCATCACCACCCACGCCGCAAGTACCGCTTCGAGCACCGGGATACCGGCGGGCATCGGGAGATTGAGCGGGCTGGACCAACCAGCGACATAGGCCAGCAGGCACCCCACCGCTGCCGCCAACCAGAACACCGGCAGTTGCAACCAGGAGCGCCCCAGAGCACATGCGCCCCGGTGGCACAGGCGGTGGTGATGAGCAAGAGGAGCACCAGGGCCGGGTCCAGGTGGGACATCATGCGGTCCCTCCAACGATACACCCACCCCCCAGGACCACATCCCCATAGTCGTGGGATGGTAGAGGGCGGCCCCCTGTCCGGGGTGATGGCCCGCTGCGGAGCGGCGAAGGCGACGGTTGCCCGGCGACCTTCGAGCGGGGTGACGACGGCTTCGAAGGGTGGGGCATGGGCACGAACCTGAACCAGACAAGGAAATGGAGCGTCGGGCCACTGCCCACTCACAAAGCTGACCTGCTCGATGAGCATTTCCCGGCGCAGGGTTGCTTCGAGCGGGCCGACAACCAGCGCATTATGCACCGGGTCAATCTCCGACACAAAGAGCGGGCGCGAACTGGCAATCCCCAACCCCTTGCGCTGTCCGACGGTGTAGCCTGGCAACCCACGGTGCTGCCCAATCTCTCGCCCTTCCTGGTCTCGAATCGGGCCGGGGCGGAATATCCAGGGCGCGGTGGCAGCGAGAAAGCGGCGGTAATCGCGGTCCGGAATGAAACAGATATCCTGGCTTTCCGGGCGCTCGGCAACGTCCAGTTGATAGCGCCGGGCCACTTCTCGCACGGTGGCCTTGGTCAGAGCACCGAGGGGAAAACGTATCCGCGCCAGGTCAGGTTGCTGGAGCATGGCAAGCACATAGGACTGGTCTTTGGCGCGGTCGGCCCCGCGCAGCAGAGCGTAGCCCGTCTGGGGAGCCGGGGGTGGCGGGAGCGGGGACAGGCCAGCGGATGGACCCCTGCCTTCACCCTCCGGGCCAGAGAGCGAGACAATCCGGGCATAGTGGCCGGTGGCGATGGTGTCGCAGTGAAACCGGGGGGCATATTCAGTCAGCAGGCGAAACTTGATATCGCGGTTGCAGACCAGGCACGGGTTGGGGGTGGTGCCCTGGGCATAGGCCCGGATGAAGTCGTCTACCACCACCTGGCGAAACAACTGCTGGCACGGGATGACGTGGTGGGGAACCCCAAGCCGCGCACACACTTCCTGCGCACTTGCCGCCATCTCCGTTTCTGGCGGGACATCGTCTCGCAGGAGCAGCGTGACCCCCACCACCTCGTGCCCCGCTTCGCGCAGCAGCACCGCCGTGACCGAGCTATCAACCCCGCCGCTCATCGCAACTAGAACCCGTGCCATTCCCGCTTCCCATCACCGGACCTTCCGGCCATCCCGGCCCTCACACCAGCACCGAGCTTTCGATCTGCGTTTCGAGGACCTGCACCGCTCCGGCTCGTTTCAGTGCGCCAACGATGGCTCGCCTGGTGATATCGTCATCGTCAGCCAGAGCCAGCATCACCCCACCCCACCCGGCTCCGGAGAGTTTGGCCCCGGACGCCCCCGCATCACGAGCCGCTTGGACCAGCCGCGCAAGCTCCGGCGAAGAAACCCCCATGGTCTCCAGCAAGCGCTGGTTCTCGTTCAGCAGCGGGCCAAGGGACTCGTGGTCGCCCATTGCCAGTGCTTCCCGTGCCTGCCGCACGAGCGAACCAACCTGGTCAAACAACGCTTCGTAGGTGGTGGGGTCTGCTTGCCAGCGCTGCCGGACCTCGCCCACGGGCAGGCGCGTTTCGCTGCGCACCCCGGTATCCCCAATCACCAGCGTCAGAGGGTTGGCAATTGCCACCGGCTCAATGTGGTTGACAGTCCGGCGTTGCCCGCTCCCCATGCGGCGCTCAAACCAGATGGGGCGCTCGTGGGCAATGACGGTGTTGTCTATGCCACTGGGCGTGCCGTGGTAGCGCTGCTCGCACGTATAGACCAGGGCGGAAATTTCTCCTGCGGGCAACACACACCCGATGTGCGCCGCAAGCGCCCGCACCAGCGCCGTGGCAACGGCGGCCCCGCTCCCCATCCCGCCGGCAATGGGAATGGCCGAGTCTATCATGATGACCAGGTCGGACGGGGGAATGCCCAGGTGGTGCAGGGTTGCCAGGGCCAGTTCGCCCAGCGGGTCGGGCGAAGCGCCATCCACCTTCCATTCCTGGTGCAGGTTCGTGGCCCGCAGCGTTATCCCGGAGCCGGGGCGTCCCTGGTCTACCTGCACATTCGCCCGCACCCCGGCCAGGGGCAGGGCAATGGCCGGTCGCCCATAGACCACCGCGTGTTCGCCGCAGAGAATCAGCTTGGCGGGCGCACTGGCGGAAGAGGGTGGCTTGCTCATGCTCATGACCGAACGCTTTCTGCTCCTGCTACTCCCACTCGATGGTAGCCGGGGGCTTGGATGAGATATCGTAGACGACCCGATTGACCCCCCGAACCTCGTTAACAATTCGAGTGCTGACCCGCGCAAGCACCTCATAGGGCAACCGCGACCAGTCGGCGGTCATATAATCTTCGGTGGTGACGGCCCGGAGCGCGATGGTGGCGGCGTAGGTACGTCCATCGCCCATCACTCCGACGCTCTGCACGGGCAGCAGCACCGCAAATGCCTGCCGACACGCCCGATAGAGGTTAGCCGTTTTCAATTCATGGATGAAAAGAGCATCCGCCTGCCGGACGATCTCCAACCGCTGCGGGGTGACCGCACCGAGGATGCGCACCGCCAGACCAGGGCCGGGGAAGGGATGACGCCAGACCCATTCGTCGGGCAGCCCCAGTTCGACCCCGGCGGCACGCACTTCGTCTTTGAACAGGTAGCGCAGCGGCTCAACGAGCTTCAGGCGCATATCGGCGGGCAGGCCCCCTACATTGTGGTGGGTCTTGATGGTCGCTCCTCTGGCGCGGTCGGGGGCGCGGCTCTCGATGACATCCGGGTAAAGCGTTCCCTGCACCAGAAACTGGACATCTCCCAGCCGGCGAGCCTCGCGCTCGAAGACCCGCACAAACCGTTCGCCAATAATCTTGCGTTTGTCTTCCGGGTCGGTCACCCCCTCAAGCGCCGACAGGAACTCGTCGGTGGCGTCCACTGCAACCAGCGGAACATGCAGATGTTCGCGAAAGGTGGCAATC
Organism: Chloroflexaceae bacterium; assembly: GCA_012032475.1. GTDB lineage: Bacteria > Chloroflexota > Chloroflexia > Chloroflexales > Chloroflexaceae > JAAUSY01. Next base: position 30,409 of record JAAUSY010000019.1, on the reverse strand, counting down.
ACCTCCTCGGCTTCTCCCTGCCGCAGCAGGCCATTGTCTACGAACACGCAGGTCAGGCGCTCGCCAATGGCCTGATGGACTACCAGCGCTGCCACCGCAGAATCCACCCCCCCAGAAAGCGCACAGATAGCCTGCTGCTGACCAATCTGAGATTGGACCCGTTCCACCGCCTGGCTCACGAAGTGGGACGGCTGCCAGGTGCCTGGACAGCCACACACCGCCAGCACAAAGTTGCGTAGTATCTCACGCCCATAGGACGTGTGCCGCACCTCCGGGTGGAATTGCACCCCATACCACCGTCGGGCCGGGTCTCCCCCCGCAGCAAAGGGGGTAGTCTCAGTCTGCGCCAGAGGCACAAACCCCGGCGGAATCGCTTCGATATGGTCTCCGTGGCTCATCCAGACCTGTTGTTGGCGGGGGGTCCGGGCAAACAGGGAGTTTTCGCCTGCCGTAACCGAAATCGTCGCGGCCCCGTATTCGCGGCGGCTAGCCGGCACAACCTGCCCCCCCCCTCCAGGCTCATGCGCTGAAACCCATAGCAGATGCCAAGCACCGGCAGGGAGGTTGCGTGGAGCCACGACGGCAGCGGTGGAGCACCTGGTTCGTAGACACTGGCCGGCCCGCCAGAGAGAATGATGCCCCACGGAGCAAAACTCCGAATGGTTGCCTCCGCGACATCGTAGGGGAACAGCTCACTATAGACGCCCAGTTCGCGGATCCGACGGACAATCAACTGGGCCGTCTGAGAGCCAAAATCAAGAACCGCAATACCCACATCGCTCACGCTGCCCACACTATCCCCCGATTGTTTCTCGCCCCCCTCGTTCGGCTCAAGCCAGAAACCGGGGACGACGACCACACAAAAAGCTACCCCTCCCATTCTCGCGGGACCTGCCAGGTGAGCGCATCATCCCGGAAAACAGCAGAGAAGCACCACAGACCCCGACCGAGGGGGCATACCCGAAGAGATATCAAAAGACGATCACCAGCACCGACTCAGACGTCGGATGACCATGCCGATCAGATGAGCAGGATGGGTGGTTCCAATGCCTGGTGGCACGAAAACCTGGCCTTGAATGGACCGTTAGTGAGCTAGGGCGACCTCGCCCCTGCTCCCAGAAGACTCCCATTCATAGGGGGGGGCCGTCACCACGACCGAATTGTCCCCCCCATGTTCGTTGGGCGCATAATCATCAGCGCTCCAATCATTGAACCACCTGCCATCAACGAGATACCGATAGTGATAAACGCGACCAGCATCCAGCACGAGCGAGACGCTCCAGTCACTTCCGTTACGATACAAGGGGGTTGCAGACGCGTTCCAGTTATTAAAATCGCCAACCACGTGGAAAGTTGAGGCCCCAATAGACGCGGGCATCGAGAACGTCACGTACACCTTACCAGAAGTAGCAGGTATCTTGACGACCATGGTTATCTGACTCCTTTGTCTGTTTGCGTCAGGAAACAACATCGTTACCTTTCACTCATTCGCTGGCACCGGAAAGTATACCACATGGGGGTATAAAATGCAAAGCAGGGCTGTAACTTGTCAGTAACTTGCTCTCTGGCAGGGGAACAGCGGTTTTCCACTCTTCCGGTCCCTGCCATCCCTCGCAGAATAGGGTATAATGCCCCGAAATGGAGCAAACTGGAACGAGACCAGAACCAACCGGCGGTCCTGCCAGTATGAAAGGCACCTATCTCTGCATCCTGCATCTTGCCACGGCTCTTCGCCAGCTTCCCGTAGGCAAGTTGGGGAAGTTCGACTGTGCGCCGGGATATTACCTGTATATCGGCAAGGCATTTGGCCCTGGGGGCGTGCCGGCGCGGCTGCGCCATCACCAGAAGCCAACCAGGACCCGCCCGCACTGGCACCTGGACTACCTGGTCCCCCACACCCGCCTGACCGAGGTCTGGACGGTCAGCCCGCTGAACCTGGAAACCGCGTGGTGTGAGGCGCTTGCTGCCATACCAGACCTTTCCATCCCCATCCGCGGCTTCGGAGCAAGCGACTCCCCCTGCACCGCCCATCTTTTCTATTCCCCCGTCGCGCCGCCGTGCCGGTGGCTGAGCCAGTCCCTCCTGAGTTGCCTGCCGCTTGACAGCCCGAATGGGCGCAACGTCCATATTGCCATCCACCTTTGCCAGAAGACGCCTTGACAATCTGCGGCTCCCTGCGTATAGTTCGTAGGAGCATATGGTACCCGACACCAGAGGCCCCAGGCACGGGTGATGGTTTTTTCGCCTTCCCCGTCTTCGTTTGCGCAAACATCGCAGGCCTTTCGCCGTATCTGGGGTCACCGGTCGTGCAGGTATCAGGCCCAGGCCCATGCCACAGGGAGATAACCGACAATATTCACGAAGATAGGGAAAGCGTGTTCATTTCAGGATAGATGCATTATGGGGCACAAGCTCGTCATTGTTGAATCACCAGCCAAAGCCAGGTCCATCCAGAAATATCTGGGGAAGGATTTCCGCGTGGTCGCCAGTATGGGCCATGTGCGCGATCTTCCCAAGAGTGGCCTGGCGATTGACCTGGAGCATGATTTCGCGCCAGCCTATGAAGTAACGAAGCAGAAGGTCATCAGCGACCTGAAGAAGGCCATCAGGCAGGCCGATTCGCTCTACCTGGCAACCGACCCGGACCGGGAGGGGGAGGCCATCGCCTGGCACATCATCCAGGCCACCGGAGTCCCGTCGAGACTATCGGTGCATCGGGTCGTGTTCCACGAAATCACCCGAACCGCCGTTCAGTCGGCCATCACCAACCCGCGCCAGATAGACAGCAACCTGGTCAATGCCCAGCAGGCCCGCCGCGTGCTCGACCGACTGGTGGGCTATAAGCTCAGCCCACTGCTCTGGGACAAGGTCCGTCGGGGCTTGTCGGCTGGCCGAGTACAATCGGTCGCGGTCCGGCTCATGGTGGAGCGAGAGCGGGAGATAGAGATTTTCAAGCCGGTCGAATACTGGACCATTGAGGCAGACCTTCAGAAGCAGCCGGCTCCGCAGCCTTCGCGACCGCCGAAGCCTGGTGCAAACGATTCGTTTCGGGCCGTGCTGGTCGAACAGGCCGGCAAGAAACTCGACAAATTTGCCATTCAGAACGAAGAACAGGCCAGCACCATCGTTGCCGACCTGGAAGACGCCCGCTACCTGGTGCAGAAGGTGACGCGGAAGGACAAACGGCGCAACCCGGCTCCGCCCTTCACCACGAGCACCTTGCAGCAAGAGGCCGGGCGAAAACTGGGCTTCAGCGCCAAAAAGACCATGACCCTCGCGCAGCACCTCTACGAAGGCATAGACGTTGGGGGCGACGAGGGGACGACCGGCCTGATTACCTATATGCGAACGGACAGTGTGAACGTCTCGAACGAGGCCCAGCAAGAGGCTCGCCAGGTCATTCTCCAGCGGTATGGACAGGACTACGTCCCGCCCGCTCCGCCCGTATATAAGACCCGCACGAAGGGAGCGCAGGAGGCCCACGAAGCCATCCGCCCGACGAGCAGCTTGCGCACCCCCGAAGCGCTGGAATCCCTGCTCGACTATGACACGCTGCGGCTCTACGAACTCATCTGGAAGCGGTTCCTGGCAAGCCAGATGTCACCAGCCATCTTCGACAGCACCTCGGTAGATATCGGCGCGTATCACGGCCATGACGGCCTCCCGACCGGCGCAGCAACCAGCAGAACCAACGGTGGCCCGCAGCCAGACCAACCCCCGGCCTACACCTTCCGCGCCACCGGCAGCGTGCTCAAGTTCCCTGGTTTCCTGGCGGTGTATCGGGAGGGGTGGGACGAGGGCGAAGAGGATGAAGACAAAGAAAAGCGGTTGCCGCCACTGACCCCGCGTGAGGTACTGAACCTGCTGGCGCTGATACCGTTGCAGCACTTTACGGAGCCACCCCCGCGCTACACCGAAGCCAGCCTGGTCAAAGAACTGGAGCACCTGGGAATCGGTCGCCCCTCGACCTATGCCCCGATTATTTCGACCATCCAGGACCGCAAGTACATCGAACTGCGGGAGAAAAAACTCGTTCCTACCGCGCTGGGGCGTATTGTCACGGACCTGCTGGTCGAACACTTCGGCAGCATCGTGGATTACGATTTCACATCGGGGTTGGAGCAGCAGCTTGACGATATCGCCACGGGCGAGAAACAGTGGGTTCCCCTGCTCCGCGAATTCTACACCCCGTTTGAGCAGACCCTCGAACAGGCCCGCCAGAGTATGCGCGACGTCAAACGGCAAGAACTCCCCACCGACCTCACCTGTCCGCGGTGCCAGCAGGGACCGCTAGTCATCAAGTTTGGGCGCAACGGCGAATTTCTGGCCTGTTCGCGCTATACCCGCCAGGGCGGGGCCGAATCGTGCGATTTCACCAGCGATTTTCACTATGACGAAGAGGGCAACGTGGTGCTGGATGAGCGGAGCACCCCGGAATTCAGCGATGTTCATTGCAACCTGTGTGGCCGCCCGATGGTGAAGAAGAAGGGCCGATTTGGCGAGTTTCTCGGTTGTTCGGGCTACCCGGAGTGTACGAATATCCGGCGGATTGGCAAAGATGGCAAACCGGTGCCGCTCCCCGAACCCACCGGGGTCGCATGCCCGAAGTGCCACCAGGGGGAATTGCTGAAGCGCCGTGGCAGGTTTGGGCGTCCCTTCTATGGGTGCAGCCGCTACCCCGAATGCGACTATACGGTCAATGACCTGGCGCTGATTGGTCAGGAGCAACCCCAACCGGAAGCCGCAAAGGAACCGGCCAGCAACACCCCGCAGCCAGAAAAGGCCGCTGGACGGGCAAAACGCGCTCCCACCTCGAAGACTGGAACCAGGACTGGAACCAGGACTGGAACCAGAACCAGAAAGCGAGCGACGAATGATAGGTGACGAGCGATGCGTGATGCGGGTCTGCCACTCGTGACGCGTCACTCGTCGGAGGACGGAGGGGGCGGGGCAAGAGGAGCAGCAGGCGTATAGCCCATCTTAATCCACCCTTTCTGGATAGCATACATCACCGCCATCGTGCGGTCATTGACCTGCAATTTCCTGAGAATCGAGGTGATGTGGTTCTTGACCGTCTGGCTGCTGATATTCAGTTCGCTGGCTATCTCCTTGTTCGAGAGGCCACGGGCGATGCAATCAAGAATTTCGATTTCCCGGCTGGTCAGGGGAGCAAAGAGGCTCCCCTCTGCATCCTCTTCAGAGACCGCCAGTTCGCGGAATTGGTGGAGCACTCGCCGGGCAACGTCGGGCCGGGCCAGTACATGTTCGTTGATCAGGTAGGCCCCGTTCGCTACCTCCCGAATGGTCCGCACCAGGTCGGCGGGCTTGACCTCTTTGGATGAATAGGCCGATGCCCCGACTTTCATGGCATGAAAAAGCTGCTCGTCGTCCTCATAGACGCTCACGACCACCACACTGATGTGGGCGTGGTGGCGCTTGATGACCCGGGTTACCTCCAGACCATTGAGACCCGGCAGGTTGATATCCACCAGCACCACATCGGGAAGGTACCGGTCGGTGAGCTTGATGGCTTCGTGTCCATTTTCAGCTTCTCCCACCACCTCCATATCCCGTTCCGTCTCCAGGCTCCAGCGGATACCCTGGCGAAAGAGGGGATGATCATCAACGATCAGGATACGGATTGGTTTGTGGGTCATACCACCCTCTCTTTGGTCACTGGCATTACTCTCCCCGCAGTGGCAAAACCATCGAAACTTCTGTGCCATACCCCGGCCGCGACGACACGGTATACCGTGCCCCGATCATATCGGCCCGTTCGCGCATACTGGTCAGCCCCCAACTTTCCCGACCTGCCCGTCGGGCGACCTCGCGGGGGTCGAACCCCGGCCCCTCATCGCGGATACTCAGCACCAGTTGGTTCTGGCGCACCGCCAGGGTGACATGAACCGCTGCGCCGCGGGCGTGCTTGTGGGCATTTTGCAGCGATTCCTGCACCACGCGATACAGCACGATTTCGGCTTCTCTGGACAGCGGGGGGAGTTCGTCGGCGTCGAACGAAACCTTCGCACTGTAGGCATCGCTGTAGCGCCGCACATAGTCCTTGAGCGCTCCGACCAACCCGTGTTCGTCCAGGCGGCCCGGCCGCAGGTCGCAATGAGGTGCCGCACCTCGCGCAGACCTTCGCGGGTAGCATCGCACAGTCGGTTGAGCATCAACCCCAGGTGCTCCAGGCGCTGGTCTTCCAGGAGCGAACGGCACTGCTCCAACCCGATCAGTGTGTTGGCGATGACCTGGGCCGGGCTGTCGTGGACTTCGCGGGCCAGGCGCACCCGCTCCTCCTCTCGCCCCAGGATAACCTGCGATTTGAGCGCCTGCATCCAGGGGTCCGCCAGTTCTCCTTCTCCGCTCCCCTCCAGGGTCGTGCTGCTCATCTCAATCTGGCGCACGAGCTGGTCAAATTGCTTGAGCGACCGCTGGTGCGCCTGGGCTTCCTGGTTCAGCGTGACATACGCGGCGCGGGTCTCTTGTTCGCGGTTTGCCAGGGCCGCGGCAGTGGGCAACCCCCGCTCCGCGGCAAACTGGCGCTGCATCGCGATTTCGTCGAGCGCCCGCTCGGCCTGGCGCAGTTCCGCCGTGAGCTGGTTGCTGCGCTGCTGCGCGGCATCTACCAGCGCCTTCAGCTGCAACAGCATCGCTTCGACCATCGCATGGGCCGAATCTAACAATCTTGCGGGTCCGGGTTCGGTGCTCATGGGAGTCCCTCGTTGGTCCGACTTCACCACCCTTAAGTATAGCATGCTCTGGTTCCGCTCGGTGTAGGACCCGAAGATTGCTCCAGAACAGGCTGAACGGTAGTGGATGACGAACGCCATACTGCACGGGACTCTCCGTTTCGCTCCAGACCTGCTATAATGGCCTCATAGAGAAAAGCCCCCTCCGCCTCGGCAACGCCAGCGGAGGGGAGGCATTGGTCAACTGAACGGAAAGGAGGGTTCCGATGCACCTGGCCCCACTCGACAACAGTGTTGTCTTCAAGAAACTCTTCCGCGACCCCGCCATCGTCACCGCCTTCGTCAAGGACCTCATCGGGGTAGACCTCGACATCACCGCCGAGAACATCGAACTGGAAAAGCAGTTCGTCCCGACGGTCGGCGCGGTAGATATCAAGATTGACATCTTTGTCCAGGACCCGAAGCACCGCCTGGTCATCGAAATTCAGCGCCAGCGCTACGACTACCACGCCGACCGCTTTCTCTATTACCACGACGTGGCGAAGGTCGAACTCATCCGCAGCTACCAGGACTATCGCTTCGGCCACACCGTCTACACCATCGTGTGGCTGCCGCGGCGCACCCGTGACCCGTTTCTGCAACACAGCATCGTGACAACCTCCCTGTGCTCCGTCACCGAGTCGGGGGAGCACCTGCCTATCTACCCGCACCGGCTCTACTTCCTCAACCCGTTCTATGTGAACGAGCACACCCCCGCGGGCGTGGCGGATTGGCTGCGGCTGGCAGTCGAGAGCATCACGAACCCGCAGCACCCCACGCTGAACCTGGAGCGGCCCATCCTGGAGCGAGCCACGCAGTTGATTATGGAGGACGGTATCACGCCGCAGGAGCGGGCGCAGATGTTCGAGGAGACGGGCTACGAGAATCATTTGCAACTGCGCTACGCGGAAGGACAAAAAGCAGGATTGGAAGCAGGTCGCCAGGAGGGGATGCAGGCAGGATTGGAAACAGGGCAGCGGCAAAAAGCTCAGGAGATTGCCCGTGCAATGCTGGCGCAGGGGATGGAACCGCTGCTCATTGCACAGGTGACGGGGTTGACCCCCGACGAGGTGGCGAAACTGGGGCAGGGCAGAGCGTGACCGCACCATCTCAGAAACCCGGAAGCGCCTGGCATGCAAGGAGGCAACGATGCGAATAGTCATCTTTGGGCCTGGCGGTGTGGGAGGCTACTTCGGCGGGCGGTTGGCGCAGGCCGGAGAAGATGTGACGTTCATTGCCCGTGGGGCACATTTGCAGGCCATGCGGAACCTCGGCCTGCGCCTGTTGAGCATCCAGGGCGACCATATCATTCATCCCGTTCGGGCGACCGACACCCCCGCCGAGGTCGGCATCGCAGACGTTATCCTGGTGGCGGTGAAGGCGTGGCAGGTGCCCGATGCCGCACAGGCCATTCGCCCGATGGTCGGGCCGCAGACGGCGGTGGTTCCGCTGCAAAACGGGGTCGAAGCGCCGGCTCAGCTTGCGGCAGTCATCGGGAGCGAAGCGGTTCTGGGCGGGTTGTGCTGGATTGTCAGCTTCATTGAGGGGCCGGGCATTATCCGCCACACCGGGGTCGAACCACATGTCGTTTTTGGCGAACTGGATAACCGCCGCAGTGAGCGGGTCGAACACCTCTACCAGGCGTTTTTCCGCGCCGGGGTCAAGGTGTCTATTCCCGACGATATGACGGCGGCGATGTGGGAGAAGTTCATCTTCATTGCGACCATCAGCGGCATCTGCGCAGTGACCCGCATGCCGGTGGGGGTGGTGCGGAGCCTGCCCCAGACACGCCAGATGATTGAGCAGGCGATCCAGGAGATGATAGCCGTGGCCTGGATGCACGATATCAAGGTGTCCGACAGTGTGTTCGACTGGACGATGGCGTTCATTGACCGGATGGAGCCACACAGCACGTTCTCAATGCAGCGCGACCTGATGGCGGGGCGACCATCTGAACTGGAAGCCCAGAACGGGGCCGTGGTTCGGTTGGGGAAGGCGGTGAATGTGGTCACCCCGCTCCATACGTTCCTCTACCACAGCCTGCTCCCGATGGAGCTTCAAGCCCGCGGGCAGCATTTTGAGGGGATGGAGCTGTGACAAGCGACTGGTGGTGAACCCGGTGGCACCGCTCGTTCATTCCACTCATTTCACTTCATTTCACTATTTTATTGACCGGGGTGCTGTCAGCGGGTCTGCCCCCTCCCGATGCTCCGGCTCTGGAGCGACGAGGGGTGCGTAATGGCCCGGATGGCTGGCAGGAGCCGGTTGTTCAGGTCGGTCTTGGCGACGAAGACGTTGGCTCCTGCGGCCAGCGCGGCCCGATAGTAGTCGCGGAGGTCGTGGGACCCCAGGGCAATAATGCCGCTGTCGGGCAGGATGTCCCGCAGCAAGGCGATGAGTTGGAGGTTTTCCAGGCAGTGCTGGTCGAGGTCCAGCAGCACGATGTGGGGCCTGGTTTTTCGCGCCTGCTCCAGGGCTTCCTTGCCGCCGGGAGCGATGCCCACGACGGTCAGTTCTTCGTGGTAGTGTTCCTGGAACAGGTGCAGAGCGATACGCAAGAAATGCTGATTGGTGTCTACCATCAGGACCGATGTGATTGCTGACGTTGTTGCCATAACCTGTTGCTTTCGTTCATTCATTGCGCAGGTTCCGTTTGGGGGCCGGGGGTCAGTGTTCAAAAGTGCTGCATGCGTATCTCCTATCGTAGCAAGGTTCGCTGGTTTGTGGCTATTCGTAGGTCTACGTAGTTTGCCATACGAAAGAGGCGCTATTTTTTGACGGCCTTGCAAGAAAGGGAGAATGGAATTAGAATAGGAACGTAAGTCAAAAGTACCCCGCTACAACAGCCCACCCGAAGATGCAGAAGGGGTGGGTTTTTTGGTGAATACCATACGTAACTGAATTGAGCGATAGAAGTGTGAGGTCACTGGATATGGCTTCAGCCCCCAAGTATCACCTGGGATTTGGCCGCGATGACCTGGGAGAACCATTCCCCACCCTGGCGCTGCTCTCTGGCGACCCGCAGCGGGCGTTCCGCATAGCCCGCGCCACCGAAGGGGTGCGGTGCGAAAAGACGCTGTCGGAAAACCGCGGATTGCCCAGTTATCTCGTCTCCTTCCCCGATGGGCGGCGGATGCTCTCGGCCACCAGCGGGATAGGAGCGCCATCATTGAGCATTGTGGTCAATGAACTGGTTGATGTTGGCATCCGACACATTATCCGGGTGGGGACGAGCGGGGCTATTCAGGATGAGGTGGAGGTGGGGAGCGTGGTGATTACGCAGGCGGCGCTTTGCCGGCAGGGCGCGGCCCGTGACATCGCGCCGGTGGAGTATCCCGCGGCGGCCAACCCCTTCCTGACGGTTGCGCTGGTGGAGGCGGCGCAATCTCTGGGCGTTCCCTGGCACCTGGGGGTTACGGCGTCGGTAGACACGTTTTATGAGGGGCAGGAGCGGGTTGAGTCCTCGGTCAACAAGCACCTGCTGCGCTGGCTGCGCGGCATCACGGAGGAATACCGGCACCTGGGCATCCTCAACTATGAGATGGAGTGCGGCACGCTGCTCAAGATGGGAGGGGTCTATGGGTTTGCGGCGGCGTGTGTGTGTGCCGTGGTTGCGGGACGCTCTCGGAGTGAGCATGTGGTGCAGGAGGCCCGCCAGCAGGCCGAAGAGAACGCGATTCGCGTGGCGGTGCAGGCGGCGCGGTCGTTTGCGTGACAACCCGCCCCCCGTCAATTTCGTGCTGGCGGGGGGCGGGTTGGTGCTGTGGCTACGGGGCGGAAACCCGCAGAATGTGCAACCCGCTATCACTGACCGCGAGATAGGTATAGCTGCCTGCTACATACACATCCGGGGGACGGTCCGTCGTATCGAAGTTATCTGCAAGGACCGGAGCGGTCGGGTTGCTCACATCTACAATTTGCAACCCGGCCCCTTCCCCCATCCAGTGGTAGTGGGTAACATAGGCATAATCGCCTGCTACATACACACTCTCGGCCTCACCTGGCGTGTCAAGGCTGCCCACCAGGGTCGGGTTAGCAGGGTCGCTCACATCTACCACCTGCAACCCTGCGCTATCCGCGACATAGGCGTAGTTCCCCGCCACATACACCCCATTGGCATAGCCCGGCGTGTCAAGGTTGCCCACCAGGGTCGGGTGGGCAGGGATGCTCACGTCTACCACCTGCAACCCCTCACGACCATCGGCAACGTAGGCATAGTCCCCCAGGATTTGCACGCTTCTGGGGAATCCCATCAGTTCGTAACTGCCCACAGGGGAAAGGGTAGCCGGGTCGCTTTCTACCACCTGCAACCCTGCCCACTGACATGCTGCGTAGGCGTAGGCACCCTGCACTCGTACGTCAAAACAAAAGTCTGTTGTTTGGAGGGATTTTTTCACAGTCGGGTTGGCCGGGTCGCTGACATCTATGGCCCAAAGCTCGCCCCACGTATTCGTAACATAGGCGTAGTGCCCCTCTACATACACGCCCAGCGCATCACTCATCGGCGTGTCGAGACTGCCCACCAGGGTCGGGTTAGCAGAGTCGCTCACATCTACCACCTGCAACTCCTCGCTGCTATCGGCGACGTAGGCATAGTCCCCCACTACATACACCCCATTGGAAGAGCCTGGCGTGTTGAGGCTGCCTCTCAGGGTTGGGTTGGCGGGGTCGCTCACGTCTACCACCTGCAAACCCGCTTCCTCGTTCGCAAGATAGACGTGGTTATTTACCACCTGCAAACGATTAGCCCGGTCTGGCAGCGAGAGGTACGACCGCCGCACCGGCTGCGACGGGTTGCTCACATCCAGAATAACCAGGCTTTTCCCTTCGCCAATGTAGGCGTAGTTGCCAGCAACATCTACCGTCCAGACACTGCCGCCAATGCTGCCCACCTGCTCAATCGTCAGGCCGGGGGGTGGGGGAATAGTCGCGGCCCAATCGGCAAACCCATCAAATGCGTCGTTGTTGGTAATGTTGTGCTGGTTGGTGCCGTCAGCATCCATGAGGAAGATCTCGTCGTTGCCCTGGCGGTCCGACATAAATACAAACTGCGTGCCATCGGGCGACCAGTTGACGGTGCTTCCGAAGAGGTTGCTGGTGGTCTGCGTAGTAAGCAACTGCTGGTTGCTCCCATCAGCATCCATCACATAGATCCCCTTGTTGCTGGTGCGGAAGAAAGCTATCTGGCTTCCATCGGGCGACCAGGAGGGGTAGAGATCGCTGCCGCTGGTCCGTCGGGTTTCGTTCGTCCCATCACTATTTATGACATAGATGCCCTCATTCATGCGGCTGAAGGCTATCTGCGTTCCATCCGGCGACCAGGAGGGGCGATAGTCCATAGCACTATTGCTGGTTATCGGGGCCTGGTTCGTTCCGTCCGCGTCCATGACATAGATCTCGTAGCTCCCAGGAGAAACCCCATTCCCCGACTGGAAGGCAATCCGGGTGCCATCCGGTGACCAGGTCGGGCTGCCACTGTCTCCCCCAATAGTCGTCAACTGCTGCATTCCCGAACCGTCAGCATTGATGGTATAGATCTCGTACCCGGAGGGGCTATCCCGGTCGGAGACAAAGGCAACCTTCGCGCCATCGGGCGACCAGGCCGGGAAGAACTCTTCCGCAGTGTCATTGGTCAGCCGGGTTACCTCCCCATCGCCGTCCACGTTCATCAGGTAGAGATCTCGCTGCCCATCGCGCTCAGATGCAAAGACCAGCGTACCTTCACCTTCGACCGCGGACTCCAGCGTCACCGTGAAGTTGGTAGACTTCGTCGCGGTGCTGTAGGCAGCCGGTATCTCATCCTCGCTCACCTGCACCTCGGTGGTTTGTGGCTCAAAGTCGCCGCTGATATTGATACTGGCACTGAAGGCCGAATCCGTCATCACATCCGTTCCACAGACGTAGCGCCCCTTGCTGTCGGTCGTGGTCGCGCAGGGACCCTCGCGGAAGACATCCGAAGCAACGTTCACTTCCACGTCCGCGACCCCCTCCTGGGTCTGGGCATCCCGCACCTGCCCGATGAAGATGAGGATATGTGGCGGGTTGAACTGGACCCCTGGCACCCCGCCAGCGCCCGTCTGAATATCCTGCTCAATCTCAACCACACCCATCTGTGTCAACTCGAACGTCCGGGTAACGGTGGCATAGGTTTTTACCGCGGCATCTGCTGCCTCATATTCCAGCATACCCGACCGGACGCCATCGGGGAGCGCAAGGTAGAAGCTGTAGCGTCCCTGCTCATCGGCGGTGTAGTTGGTAAAGGCAGGCTGCCTGGTGCCCACCTTGCCAGCGGGCAGCGACGCACCGTCGGGGCCGGTGAGCAGGCCAGTCAGGTGCAACACCGTCTGGGGGTTGACCTCGATATCGTGTTCCACTTCAAATGGCGAGCCTTCGGGGGGCACATCAAACGAGACGGTTTCCGTGATGGGGGTCCCCATCCCCGACACCACGTAGCGCAAGGTCATGGTGCCGGTGTATTCTTCGGCATAGTCGCTCCCACCACAGGTATACGCGCCCCCTGCCGCGGTAGCCGTATTGCAGAGATTGCGGTTCTCCAGTTCCACCACATCAATCCGTACGTTGGCACCGGGAATATCAATCTCCGTCTGCCCCTTGAGTGTCACCCGGCCCCCGAAGTGGAAACCAATCAGTTTCACCACAGTCTGGTCAACGTGCGAGTCCGAACACAGGCCGCTGTCGAGCAGGTTTTGCGGCGTGCGCCCGACCGCAAGCTCAATCGCCAGGTCCTCAATGAACGTGGGCATGATAGTTGCAATATCTACCTTACAGCTCTCGGTCAGCAACCGGCTTGCTTCGGCAAGGTAGTTGCGCCCGTCGAGATTGGCCAGGTCATCGGTGTCGGGGAAGTGGGCTGTCTGGGGCTTGTTAAAGGTATGGGGTCCCTCACCCGGTGCGTAAGTAAAAAGTGACTCCGCCGGGTCAGTAATCCGCCACGCCTCGTAGAAGTCATCGAGACTGGCAACACCTCTCCCCTCACGGTCCTTGAATTCATTCCCGATTTTACCATCTGCCTTGCCAAGCATCCCCCGCAGCGGCGGGTAGACGCCTTCCGGCCAGGTGACATTTACTCTGAGCGCAACCCCCAGCTTCTCCGATGCCCCCACCACGTTTTCCGACTCCGTCCCGATTCTGACCTTAAACGCATTCTGCTCTTCAGAAAGACCGGGTGGCAGGGTCTCATAGGCGTTCAGGTTGATGGTTATTTCGTGCCTGCTGGTGAGTGAAACCAGGGCATCGCCAAACTCATACTGGCCGGAGGGCATATCAACCACTTCGCCATCCAGCAGGAAGATGAGGTTCCGGCTATAGGCCTCGCCCGGCGGCAGGCGGACCTCAAACACATGGCCGCCCGCCCGCATCGCTGCCGCGGTGTTGAACACGGCCCAATCGGGGAAGCCCGGCAGCGTGCCCTGCCGCACCTGAAGCTCAAACCGCTCTCGATTATTGACATCGTAGGCATACAAAAACTCGCCGAGCGCAATACTGGTGTAAGATGCACCGTCGAACGTACCATTGTGCGGGTCGCCCCAGGATGATATCTTCCTCCAGGGAGTATAAGTTCCTCCTCCTTCACACTCGCCCGGCTCACACCCCCACCCGAAGCGCCAGACCCAACCACCAGGCCCCCAGCTAGTCCACCCACCACCGTAGCGATAGGGTATGGGTTGTGCCCGTGGGTGAAACGCCATAGGGGGACGTGAGCGGCAGGTATCTACCGCGTCTACCAGTTCATCGCCCGCCTCGCGCTCTTCGGGGTCTTCGCTGACACAGTTATCCCCCACCTGCACCGTAAACTCATCCTTCTTGTCCTGCCCCAGATGAAAATGGAGGGAGGAAAGCCGTCTGGGGATGCTGAAGGAGACCAGTTTGTAGCGCCCGGCGGGTACATTGTCCCAGGTCCACCTCCATTTCCCTTTACTGCCCGATACCGTGCCTACGTTCTTGAAGACCTTCTCGCTCTCGCAGTTATTGTCTTCCGTGGCCTGCTCCGTAACGAACACTTCCATCCCTTGAATATCATCGAGCAAGCTGATATTCAAGGACTTATCAGCCTCGAACGTTTCATCAAACGAGAAGGCACGCGCCACGCTGTCATTCGCATCCGTCTTGTAGGTCGTCCTCCGCCGGTACTCCGTGGTTTCCCCGACTTTGTTGGTCGGGCAGGGGACCAGCGCCTGGTAACATTCTATCTTGATATTGTCATCTTCGTAGCCCTGCATGTTGCTTCGGCTACAGATATCATCGGGTATCTGCGTGTCATCACTCGATGTCGGGCTACTCGGCGTCCCCTTACCGACAGGATACGACCAGAGCGCCTCTTTCTCGAAGATAGGCTCAGTAAGCTGCTTGATGTTCAGGCCAAACTTTTCCTTGAGCCATTTGGCCCCTTTGGCAATACCGCCACCCGCTTCTAGGGTTATCTTTACTCCAATGCCGTACGTGCCAGAGCCGTAGCGCGGGTCATTGGCCTCCAGCGTCGAACCGCCCGGAAGGTCCGTCGTTGACTTGCTGATGTCCTTGTCAACTTCATACTTCACCTTGAGGTATGGCAGGTCAACGAGCACATCCAGGCCCGCCGTCAGGTCGAGCGCTTCACCGATGTCGAGGTCTCTGGTCATTCTGAGCCAGCGGCGGAACTTTGCCATATCAATCAGGCCAATGCGGAAGCCAATGGTAGACCTGATACTTGCTTTGGCCTCCAACTTTCCTTCGATGCTTGCCTCCATCTGCACGGATGCGTCAAGCCCGCTTTCTTTGTGGGAGAACGAAGGTAAGGCACTGGTGCTCAACTGACCGTCTGCCTGCACCGAAACCTCTTTAGTTGCCTTGAATGTTGCTTTGGCTTCGCCACTCATTTCGGCAGTGGGTCCCATACTGAGTTCCAGGCTCACGCCCAGGAGCGGAAACGCCGGCAAACGCGCCAGCGGAATGCTCTGTTTGAATGCATTGGTATAGTCGGGCTTATACGAAAATTCCCCGGATGCCTGGCACTGCAAGATGACAGTTGCTTTTGCCATGGCATGTGGCGACATAGACGCCGAAACCTGGACAACCCCCCTGGTGGCGTCAATGTCCATCTCCACAGCAACCTTGAAGTCAAGTTCCAACTTGAGAGTCAGGTCACAGGAGGTCTTGTGCTTAAATGTCAGGTCTTTGTTCCCTTCGCTGCTTTTCCCTTGCATGCGTACCATCGGAAACACTCGTTCCCACACCTTGCGCTTGCCAAAGGTTCCGCCTATGGGAAAAGCGACATCCCCGATATCATCTATACTCACCTCGTCGGCAAGGTTGGGACCTGATGGTTGCCCAGGGTGCGCTGAGAGGACAGGTTGCTCGGAAGCAAAGATCTCTTCGTTGCCCACCATCAAATCTTCGGGTTCGTAGGTTCCCTGAAACTGTGCCCGCTTCACCACCTGCGTGAGTGGCACGGTTTCGTAGATAATTTCGGTGCCTGCCGCCACAGAGGTCGCCGTGACGACTCTTCCATACACTGGCTGCACCCCGGATGACGCGATAAGACTACCAGCGTGCAAATCTTGATCGATCTGGGTCGGGTCAAGTACTGCCCGAAACCGGGGTTGGAGCGTGTAGTCCGGCCCCTGCGCCTCAAGCCACGCCAGACGTTCGCTGCGGGTGGGGAGTGCGGCTAGTTCCGGGGGGGGGGCAATGTCTACCGACCCGACCACCGCCCTGTCCGGTACCAGGGCTACACCTGGCTGCAACTCCGCGACTATGATAGTTGCGGAGCGTGATTTTATCCCACTCCATTCAGCTCTAATCTGGGCATAGCCCGGTGTTTTGAGCGACGTTACCGTCACCCGCGTCGGGTCGTCGGCGTCTACTTCAATCTGGAGTGCATTATTTGCGTCCTGTGAAACAATATCCCACACAATATCGCCAGTGAACGCAACTTCCTGCCCCAGACTGTTGTAAGCAAGCAGTTGGAAATTCTGGGTCTCTCCTGCTGCCGTAAACATCATCGAGGCAGGCTCAATCACCAGGCGCGTCGGGCGCTGCGTGGCGACGACGGGCCTTTCGGCAGCGGGAGGCTGCACATCAAAGAGCAGTTGACCGGTATCGCGCTGTCCCTGACTGGTACTGGCAGCGTAGAAAAGACCGATCAACCCGGTATAGCCCGCTTCCGGGGTGAGGGTGAGGCTGCTTCCCTCCAGGCGCACCTCAGCGCTCACGGGGATGGTCGTTTCCAGGGCGAAGGTCAGCGCCCCACCCGCCGGGTTGTCCACGATGGTCGCCAGGTCAACTGTGACGCTGTCGTCCTGGTACAGCGAGACCATCAGGTCATTCGCAACCAGGTGAGTGGCGTCTTGCACGATACGCACGACAATCGTTCCATACGACCACGCCTCCTGGTCGCTGCTCACTGCGTACGTCACGCTGTCGGTCAACGTTTCGGTGCCCGTAACCTCAATGGTTTGCTGGTAGGTCAGGGTATTTCCATCAATACCGGCCACCCCATACGCGCCATCTATTTCAATGGCATAGGTGAGCGTATCGCTGCCGGGGTTCTCCACCAGCGTGCTGAGGTCAAGGGTCGCCGTTTCGCCCCGCCCTATGGTCATCATACGGTCGCCTGCTATTGGTGGCTTCGTCGGGGCCAGCACCTCAAAATTGATGGTTCCTTCCACCGGCGTATTCGAGCCATCGTCCACCGTATAGATCAGCATATCGTTGCCGGTGTAGTCAAGGGCAGGGGTATAGGTCAGGACACCACTTTCCAGGAGGATGGTACCGTGCTCTGGCTGCGCCGCGACGCGAAAGGTCAGGTCGGTGCTGTTGGGGTCGGAGACCGCTTCGTAACGCAGGTCTACCGCTGCCTGCTCGTTCATAGGTAATTGCACGGTGAGCGGGTAGGTTGTGGGGGCCGGGTCTTCCACCGTGACGGTGCAAATCTGCTCCACATTGGCGGCATCGTAGACGTACCAGGTTCCCGCCGTCGGAAAGACGTATTCAAGCTGTTCGCCAGACGCGATAGCAATTTGCTCCGCGGACGCGAGCGTGAGAGACTGTCCCTGGACGCTTCCATCCCTCACCACGAGCGGAAGAAACACTTGTAGAGATTCCGTTGGCTCAGAGTTGGGGGTCTCAGTCGGGATTGGAGTTGGTTCAACCACCGGTGCCGGAGCCTCATTGGAGATTTCCACGGTGCGCTTGCTGCTCCCGGCGTTGATAATGGTAACGGTGATGCCCGACGAGACGGTGATCTGGTCGGGCACAAAGCCGGTATCGGTAATGGTGATGGTTCCTGCACTCAGATGCGTTGCGCGGGTGAGCGCCGGTGCAGGCGAGGCAGGAGATGGTCCAGACATGGCTAACGGAGGCTGAACAGCGTGATGACCCTGATAGCCCTGGTTAGATAGCCCGGCCTGGGACGGGGGTGCTGGTTGGGCAAAGGAGGCAACAGCCACCAGCACCAGGACGAAACCGACGATAATTGAATACCTATTCTGGCTTGACATAGATAATATCCTTTCCCGTTATGTATGTCCCAACCGAAAGAGACTGGTACGAGAGATTACCTCGATGTGCTCTTCCTATTCAAAAGGAAAGTCTCTCCCCGCCCGGCCCTGTTGTTCTCTACTCCGCCCTTCTCTGCTCGTCTGATTCTCCCTGCACCATCGCGCTCCCCCCGGTCGTAAATGACCACTCCAGGGTCAGCGGTCTGCCCGCGTTGTCGGTGCCGAAAGCCTTCACCAGATAGCGCGTGTTCGGTTCGAGCGGGTCCTTTGCCGCAGCATAGTAGTTACTGGTATCAAGGTGTTTCCTCAGCGCATGGATGTCTACCAGGTCCCCACCTTCGGGGCGCAGTTCCAGCGCATCAAAGGTCTGATTACCCACGGACGAGAGCGTGATCACAGTGCCAACCACATCATCATAAGAATAGGGGTCGGGCGATTCCCAATCTGAGTTCCACCCTGGTTTCAGGCCGGTCTGCCCATCTGCCGGGTAGACAATAACGCGGTTGGTGTCTACCTGGGGGGACCACCTGGTCTGACCAAAATTGATGACATCGGCCTTTTTGTTCCCGCCAGAAGCCATCCCATACCCCATTTCGTCAAGATTGGCATTCATAAAGGGGAAGCGATGAAAGACCGTTTCCACCCATTGATCCACCGCCTCCACCGGGTCGCCAGCATAGGCAACAACTTCACTACCGGATATCCGGTCATAGTTGCCGGCGACCGTATATCCGGTGTGTTCCATCCGGTCATAGAACTGCACGCCCGTGAAGCCTGCAAAGCCTTCCACTTCGCCATGGGCAGAGGGAGTATCTCCCAGGTCTGGAAAGGCATCCGGGTTACCTTTGTGCCGGACAAGGTAGTCGGCGTGGTTCTTCGCTGCGGCTGAAATGAACGGGTGCAGCCGCATGGGTGGTAGCCCGACCAGGTTGCGGTAGTAATTTACCCGGTCGAGGGCGGCCTGCTCGTCCGCACCGGGCGTAAAGTCGGGCATCGGGGCCGGGGGTGGGTTGAGACAGACAGCGCTCTGAGACAGTTCAACACCGGAAGAAGTGACCCCTACGGCGCTGCTGGAAAACACCAGCGCCAGATAGACAACATTGCCGCTTGAGGCTGACCCCGGTGTTGCAGTGGGCGTGGCCGTTGCCGTAGGTTGCGGGGTCGCGGTGGGACTTGCCGTTGCGGTGGCCTGCGGGGCTGCCGTGGGACTTGCCGTTGCGGTGGCCTGTGGGGTTGCGGTGGTCTGTGGGGTCGCCGTGGTCTGCGGGGTTGCCGTGGCTTGCGGGGTTGCCGTGGTGGTTGCGGTAGGGGTCAGGGTCGGCGTGGGGGTCAGGGTCGGCGTGGCCGTAGCCGTTGGCGTCGGGGTTGCCTCTTCAGAGAAGTGGAAGACCTGCAACCCGGCCTCCCCATTTGCGATATAGATCAGGTCATCCGCCACAAAGATATCTTCAATGCTGACACTGCCCGATGGCATCCTTAATTCGTAGTGGAGTGTTGGATGGTCCGGATCGCTGACATCCAGTATGCTTATCCTGCGCCCATACGACGCGACATAAACAAAATCATCAACGACCTGAAAGCCCTTGCCTGGATAAAGACTGTCGTAACTCCCCTTCAGCGACGGGTTCGCCGGGTTGCTGATATCAATGATTTGCAATCCTTTATCGTACCTTGCATACCCAAGTTCCCCATCAACTTTCAGGTTCGTGATCTCTCCTGGTAAGGTGAGATGGGTCTGCTCAATTGGACAGTTCGGGTCGCTAGCATCTATCACCTGAAGGTCGCTGCCACTCCCGATATAGACCATATCCCCCACCTTTACCACGGCCTCGACATTATCCGAGGTGATGGCATAGCTTGCCAGCGTGGGCTTCATAGGGTCGGAGGTATCCACAACTTGCAACCCACTTCTTGCATCGGCAATGTAGGCAAACGTTCCATCAATGTCCAGGCCATAGGAATAGCCTGGAGTGACATATACTCCTGCCGGGGTCACATTCAGGGGGTCGCTTACATCGAAGAGCATCAGGTCGTTTCTCCAACTGGCAACCCAGGCCATCCCATCTTGCATCTTCAGAACGGCAGATTCTGCATAAGGTGCGCCTCCAGTGTGCGCTTCCAGGAACGCACTCGCTTTGAGGCGCAGCGTGGCCGGTGATGCCATCTCAATCACCTGGATGCTGGCACCATTGGCAACATAGGCATAGGTATCGTCAACCACGACCGCTGCGGCATATCCGACGGATGTCGTGTATGCGCCTGCCAGAGAAGGGGCAGATGGGTCGCTCACGTCCAGAATTTGTATGCGACCATCGCTGACGACGTATGCCAGATCGTTGACGACCTGGACCGCTTTGGTCAGACCCAGCCATCCCTTTCCCTTTCCATACGTTCCTTTGTTCGAACCCTCTTCGAGGTCAACGATCTTGAAGCCATAGGCACCGTCGGCAACGTAGACCAGGGAACCAGCAACCTGAAGTTCAAACGCAGCCCCACACTGCAAGAACCCGATAGAACCTTCGATAGAGGGGTTGGCGGGGTCACTCACATTGATGACCTGGATATCATCCCCACTTCCGCCGCTCAAGTAGGCATGATTGTCCGCAACCACCACATCGGCATAGACCGATGTAGCGATACTGCTTTGCGTGGTTGGAGACGCCGGGGCACTGATGTCTATAATCTGCAACCCACCCGACCAGTTACTCCAATCCCAATGGGTGACGTAGGCGAAATTGCCCACCACCTCCAGGGCTTCAGGGTTTTTTGAGAGAGCACTGCTGCCCTGCTCGACCGGATTGGCAGGATCACGCACGTCCACCACACAGAAACGGTATTCGTACTCCGCCCCGGTCCACTTATATCCAATCATATACGCCAGATTTCCGGCCACCTGCACGTCATACACCGACATATCGGGGTATGCGCCAGCAAGCACCGGCTCGGCAGGGTTGCTCGCGTCCACGATGTGCAACCCTTCGCTGCCACTGGCGATATAGACGAACGCGTCTTTCACCACCAGGTGTTCCACCAGGTCTGGCAGGGGCAGGCGAGACACAACTGTCGGGTTGGCAACATCACTGACATCCAGAATGGACAGGTTCGTCCCCTCACCGATATAGGCGTAAGAGCCTTCAACTGCAATATCCGAGATGGTTCCTCCAATGCTTCCCACCTGCTCAAAAACCAGGTTGGCCGTCTGGGCTTGCGCCAGAGGTATGCGGACCTGTGAATTGCGCATCCATGAACCTGCAAGCAGCAAGGTGAACGAAACGACCGCCAGCACGACGAGATGGACAGATCGCCGCCTCATAGAACGTTCCTTTCTTTCTTCCATCGAAATCCAGGAGAAAACCGGTCATCGTTTTCTCTCCCCTACTCCAAGAGAGTCCCTCCCCGCCCGATTTCGACATGGAATCGGGGCAATTTTGGGGCAATTATGGAATCGGGGCAATTTTGGAAAGCAGGAAAAGCAGGGGAAAGCAGGGGAAAGGAAGGAGCTGCTACGGCTCACCGACGGCTGCACGCGAAGTTGGCCCAGACCGCCGGGTGGCTGGTTTGCGGGTCGCGCAGCAGGGACAGCTGTGTCTGCCGCACCGCCGTGGCTGGGAGCCAGGTGCCCGGTGTTTGCGTGTACTCGTGCAGGTAGCGATAGAAGTGGGCCATCCAGAGATGCGCGTCACGTTCATGCACCGCCCACAAACTGGCAACCACCCGCCGCGCCCCGGCCAGAAAGCACGCCGACTGAAACGCCAGCAGCGAGCCGCCGGTATTGAGGCCGCCGCCCGTTGTGCAGCCACCGAGGGTCACCAGTTCGGTGCCGACAAGCGGCAGGTCAAAGCATTGTTCCACGGTGAGGAGACCGCCCGCAAGCTGAAGGGCCGTGAAAATGGGGGCAGGCGCGGGGGTGTTGCCTTCGTCCCGCTCAACGTTGTGCGCGGCAATATGCAGCACGACCGGCGCAGAGGCCAACCCACTCAACTGTGCGTAATCGCTGCGGTCGTCTACCAGGCACGTGCTGGTGGGAAAGAACTGCTGAATAGTTGCTGCCTGGGCGCGGTTCTCCGGGAACCAGCCATCGTTGGAGTTGGCGATGACCAGCGGAGGCGCGGGGGGAGCAGTGACGGGTGGCACCAGCAGCAGGGCCCCGCAGGGGGTCATCTCTATCTCGTGGTGCTCCACCAGGTAGTGTTGCCCATCCCACAGGGCGGCAAACGGCACCGCATACAGCGGTTCGCACGGGGCAATGAGCAGGCGGGCATTTGCGGGCAGCGGTCCGAGCGGGGCAATCAATGTATCGTAGCACTGGCGGAGTGCAGGCAGGCACTCGTTCAGCCAGGCCGCGTGGTTCTGCTGGCGCAGGTTGGGGTAGAGCGCCACATTTGCAAACACCCGCTGGAGCTTGCGGAGGGACTGGTGGAGGGAGACCAGGTCGAGCCAGACAGCGCGGCAGTTGCCGCCGTGGATGTCATGGCCGTCATCCTGATCCCGGTCATGGTTATGGTTATAGTCATAGCGCACGGCCAGCAGGTCGTTGTCGCAGCGCATATACTCAATCAGCACCTCGCCCTCCCACGCGGCAAAATGGCCGGGGCTGAGCGGACTGGCTCGTTCCAGGATCGCGGCGGTTTCGGGGGCGGTGTGCCGGATACGCTGTCGGCGCAAGTCGTAGAGCCGTTGTTCCAGTTCGTCGATCTTCTGCTTGAGCGGCTCACTGGTACTGGTCATCGGGTGGCGTTTGCGTTCCTGCTCCTGGCGTAGCCGGTAGCTGGCGAGTTGCTGGCGAACCAGCGCGATTTCTTGCAGGAGCGTTGTCCGGGCAGCAGGCGCTTCCTGAGCCGAGTCCCGGCGGACCCGCGCTTCGGCCAGCAGGTCAAGAAGCGCACTCCCTTTGGCTCGCCACACTGTGTGGAGCGTTTGCGCAGGGTGCTGGTGGGTCGCGGCGAACCGGACCAGCAGCGGGAAGACATCTCCGGTGTGCTGCTGAAAGCTGGCCTTGAGTTCCGCTTCGCTGAGCATCCGGCGGATGCGGTCATCGCAGGCGGCTGTGGCTTCCAGGTAGTGGTGGGCTTGCAGATATTCCCCGGCCACCAGCGAGATGCGCCCGACCAGCAACAGCGCCCGTCGCTCCAGCCAGGGGTCATGGAACTGGCGGGTCGTATGGAGGGCCTGCTCGCAGAGGTGCCGCGCCTGGTCAAGCGCGTCCGCGGGACATCCCCTCCCCTGTTTGCGCATCGTTTCTAGCTCCCGGACCCGCGCTTCTGCCTGGACAAGATGGTAGCGGCTCTTCAGTTCTGGCAGGTCCATCCGGGGCCGAGGTGGCGGGGTTTGAAGCAGGGTTGCCGCAGAGATTGGCGCATCCTGCCAGTCCAGCGCAAGTTCCACCTGCTCAATCCACACGCGGGTGATCCATTCGTCGTTTCCCGTCTTGTGCCAACGAGCGTCGGACTCTTCCAGCAAGGTCAGCGCCCGCTCATACTCCCCATATCTGCGGTTTGCCACGGCTCCCAGGAACAGGGCATTGCCCTCGGAGGCGCTCATCATGCGCTCTCTGAACCACCGTTGCGCCTGGGCATAGCAGCGGATAGCGGCAGGCAACGCCCCGATACGCTCAAACAGCTTTGCTTCAAAGAGTCGCACTGTGCCAATATCTACAGCGCTCTTCAGGTCGGTAAACTGCTCCTCGGCGATGTGAAGTTGGTGCAGGGCTTTGACTGGTTCCCCCAGGGCACTGGCAATCTCCCCCAGGTTCATGTCGATACGGGCAACCGTGACCACCTGGTGGTGCGCTTCGACGATAGCTCGCAGGTCACGCAATTGCTGTTCTGCTTCCTCCATGCTGAGGCGACCAAGCAAGACCAGCGTCATGATGAGGTTGTTCTTCACCTCAACAATTATCACCGGCAGCGCAAGCTGATGGGCCAGTTCGAGAGCGCGGTGATGCACCTCCAGCGCTTCTTCATACCGACCCCGCTCGTGCAGCATCCAGCCATAGTTCTCTTCGAGCATCTGCAACCCATCCTTGGCCTGTTTCCGTCGAGCGGGGTGGTGCATTTCAGCGAGAAAAATCTCCCGCGCTTCCGCGTAGGCGCAGTCCGCCTCGTCATGGTGGTCTGCCGTGTCGGTGTAGGAACTGATCATATTTCCAAGCAGACGTGCCACGTGCAGCGGCTCACCGTGCGCCCGCAGGACCGGCAGCGCCAGTTCGTATAAACCAATGGCTTCCTGGGGGTTGCTGTGGAAGGTTTCCCAGGTGCCACGTGCCCAGCGCGCCAGTGGCAGCGCAAGGGGTTCATCGGGCATCTGCTCCGCGACCAGTAAGGCACACGAAAAGGCCGCATGGGACTCGGCAGGATCGGTGAAGAGGGTGGCGTCGCTGATGGCTTTCAGTTCTTCAATCAGTTCCAGACCAGGCGCAGGCCACAGCGCGGCAACCCAGGCACGACGCTGCTCAGCGGGGCATTGCAGCAGGTCGCGTGCCAGATGGGATGGGTCGTGGCGCTGGCACTGGTTCATACTGCCTCCCCGATATGAAGCTCCCGGATGACGATTTCTTCGCGGGTAGTCAGGAGGTGCAGCCGGTAGACCCCCGACCGCAGCCCGGCAATCACAAACGAACCATCCTCGTCAAGCGTAGCTGCAATCGGCGGTTGATCGGGTTGGTCAATCCGTTGGACCTGCACCGCCTCAACCAGGCTTCCGGCGGGCAGTCGCTCCGGCGTGCGGACATCCCCGGTCAGCATCCAGTTGCGCATGGCGCCGGTCATCCTTTCGGTTGAGAGATCCATGTGGAGATGGGGCGACTCGTAGATGACGCTGCTGCCAAGCACCCCCAGAGCAGTCTTCGGTCGAGCAACGGCCTCAACAAGACGACGTATCCCCTGCTGCACCGCAGCAAAGGGGGGGGCTGGCATGAGCGGCACCTCAACCTCATCCATGGCGTTCATGGTCGTAATCTCTGCCTGACAGTGCGGGCACCCCGTGACATGGGCGTGGATAATGAGATAGTCTGTCCCGCTCAGGCGGTGCTCCTGATAGTCAAGCAGTGTCTCGACATCGGGACAGGTGCAGCGATAGAGCATCTGCTCTATTCGGGCAATGGTGCGCCTGAGTTGGTGAACCCTTGCCAGGCAATCCGGCGTGCTTTCGATGGTCGCCCGAAGGTTGTCTGAGACCCTATCCTCCAGGTAGTCGAGCAACGTCTCCTCATCGAACTGGCACGGGGGATGCGCTGGTGACAGCGGGTGGTTGTGGGCTTCTTCCATAATTCGCCTCGTTTGTCTCGTTTGTCTGCTTTCCCATTTCCTCTAAGAAGGGAGTCGCTTGCACCGCTTTTTCGACAGGCACCGGGGGCCAATCTGACCTGCTCCCTATTTGTCCCCACCGAGTAGGTCTCTCAGCCGCCCATCCTGGCACAGGTGTCGCCTGAGCCGGCGGACAACGGTTTCGACGCGCCCTGTGTTGGGAAACAGGTTCGGGTATCGCTCCACGATATCCTGTGGCTTCATCCCGTCGTGGAAATAGCATTTGAGCACGATGCGCTCTTCTTCGTTGCTGGCGAGCGAGAGGGCGATTTCCCAGGATTCCCGGCGGGTTTCTCTGGTTTCCACCTGTTCCGGGACACTCACCTGAGCACCTCCCAGTTCGCGCCGGAGCGCGTCTTCGAGTCTCCGCACCTCTTCTCTCTGGCGCTCCTGAGAAGTGACGGCTTGTTTGGCGGCGGTTAGAGCACATCGTTGCATATAGCTCAGCACCGGGGCCAGGTTGTCGGTGGCGAGCAACCCCAGTGCGTTCGGGGCATGGCGCGTAAAGCGGCTCCAGGCATTCTGGGTAATATCTTCAAGTTCGAGGCCGTGAGACATACGGCTCCCCACTTTGCGGGTGGTCCAGAACACCATTTGTGGCTGCCACATATGGTAGATGGCTTCCCAGGCTCGCTGGTCGCCCGCGAACGCCAGGCGAAAGAGTTTGACACACCAGGGGGAGGCCGGGTAGGCTGGCTGCGCCTGGGCGGGAGATGGCCCCTGGGCGGTGCTCCCCGCTCGAAAATGGCTCCGTTCCTGCTGACACTGGCTGACGATGGTGGCAAAGTCATCCTGGTGGTGTTCCATTCCCTGCTCCCCGTTCCCGTTTCAATGGACGCTGTGATAGCGACAGGGGTGATGCCCTCTCGTTTCCATGGGGATATTATAGCAGGGATGGGGCGGTGGGGGAAGTTCCCTGGTCGGAAAACTTTGTATGGCCTTCTGACCGGGTTCATTGCGATTGGTATGACGCCCATCGGTTGTTTGCAGTGACCATCACCAGCGAGAAGTTCGCGTCTGAAGACGTTGCCCCCGCCTCTGTGGGGCAATGATTACGATGTTTCGGAACAAGTATGCAAGTCCATCTCAAGCGGCTGAAGCGGAGAAAGCCCTTCTATCCCAGGTGCTTTTGCCATGGTATAGAAGGGCTTTCATTGTAAACCTCCCCCTCACCTATCAATCATCCAACAGGTCAAAACAGGCCACCAAAGTTGTTCAGGTCGTTGTGGATGTTGTGCAGATTGTTAAACTTGTTTCGCATCACATCTTGTTGTAGTTCATGAAGTTCCCGTTGGTGATATATACCTTCCAGGCATGCGTGGTGGGGATTATGAGATCTTCCCTGGAGCACTCTAGCAATGATGACAGCGGCTTTGATACCAAAGATAAGCATAGTGACCGGTTCAACACCAAGGAGTGGCTCCGATGTAGTAGGAGAGAGGTTCCTCGCCAGAAACCCAAAACCCATGCTCATATGAAGTTCTTGCAAAAACCCGGAAACCACAAGAAGGGCCAGCAACGCTACCAGAACTGCCGCGATAGTGAACCATCGTCTTGCTTTCATAGTATGCCTCCTACTAGAAATGATTGATTGTAGAAAGAGAACCCTTGCTCTCTTTATCCAGTTCTACTCCAAGAGAGTCCCTCTCCCCCGGTTTTCGACATGGAATCGGGGCAATTTTGGGAGAATCTGGGGCAATGTTGGAAAAGGGGGACAAAGCCGCGACCACCAGGAAAGAGAAGCCGGTTTCTGGTGGTCGCGGTGGCTTCGCTAGCAGAACAGCGGGCTATTGCTGAAGCGGCATTGTTTTCTGCACCAGCGGTAGGTATAGGGAGAAGCGCTGACCCTCCGCATGGAGTGGTCTGGACGGACCGTACGGTTGCACGGGTGAGGGGTCTGGAGCACCGCGGTGTTCTCGCAGCAAATCATCCCAGTGGAGTTCATAGGGGTTCTGCGCTGTGGTAAAGGCAAAAAGCTGGCCCGTCACATACTCACGATAGGAAGGCGCTGCTGCCGAAGGGGAATAGAAGATAGAAAGCCCCCCTGCATCCTCCAGATCCCCCTGGGCATCTCCAGGTGGATACCCACCTCCCCTGGTTATCCTGACCAGTGGCTCGTTGCCGCTCACGGCCTCGATGACGGCCTGCGCCTCTTCGCGGACAGTAGGATGGTCCGACCCCAGAGTGTCCCGCACCCGCCTGCACCAGTCCAGCAGGTCTACATACGCATCCGCATCGTCATTCCTGCCATCCAGGTTGGTGTCAAATTTCTGACTGTCCTGCCAGAGCACATCCAGGGTGTCCCCGTTGATTTCGCCGTTTTCCAGCAAAGCCACGAGCGCTGCGGCCAGTTTGCCACGGTTCGCTGCGCTGCTGCTGCGTAGCGCAGGTCGAGGGCAGCAAGGGTATAGGGACGCTGTGGGTCTTGCAAAACACGGTCGGCATAGCGGGCAACAATGCGGTCGGCAAGCTGCATGGGCGAGGTCTCGGCTTGCATTTCCTGGGCATAGTCGTTGTAGGCAAAGAAATCCCAGGCAAGGTATTGCGAAGCGATCAATATCCCTACCCGCTGACGGAGTTCATAGGCAACTTCCAGCAGGTTCATGGAGCAGGCATCCAGATGCAGCACAGCAATCGGCATCACGCCGGGGGCTTCAAGCGCCTGCCGCAACTCTTTGATGGTAAGATAGGCGCTGTCATTTTCCTGACCGTCGTCGGCGCGGTCGCTGGTGGCGTCCCAGGCAATCCCCCGAACGCCCTGTCCGTGGTTGGCAATGGCGAGGTAGTAGCGGCTGTTGTAGGCAGGGAACTGCTGCTGCCCCCACCGGATGAAATCGGCCAGGGACTCCGGCGAATCCATAGCCTGCTCTCCAATCGACTCTCTCTCCTCCATTTGAACCACGGGGGGATGGCCGGGGGAGAGCAGCAACCGCCGCGAGTCTCCGTCGCCAGGACCGTCTAGCTGCACTGCAATGCGTACGGCCTCGTTGCTCAGCGATGCCTGTAGCTGGCCCAGAACCTCCTCGAACGCGGTCTGTAATGCCTGCTCGTCGTGGTAATCTCCCGCCAGATAGAGCAGCATCACCCAGGGGACAACCCCGGCAGGTGCAACGTCTACCCGGGTCTCCACTGGCGGCGACCACTCGCCCTCCTCATCGCGCACGGTCAGCGAAATAACGTGGGTGCCGGTCACCAGTTCGCTGGCAGAAATCGTCAGGGTAGGAGTCGTTCCAAGTTCGCCCTGGCGGTCCGACATCCAGCGGTAGGCAACAACCGCGGGAGTCTCGTCGCTGTCCTGCCCCATCCCGTACAACTCCAGCGTGCCCGTTTCGGTCAGGTAGGCACTGGAGACAAACGTGATGGTGGCGATGGGGGCAGTGTAGGTCATCGGGCGAAAGGACTGAATACTATTGGCGATGGTATCAGAAGCATAGACCCTGCCTGTCGCATCAGCCGCAACCCCCCAGATGTTCTGAAATGCGCCTCTGGCATTGCCCTGACGTCCCCAACTGGCAAGCCAGGTGCCGTTCCGGTCAAACTTCTGAAGCCGAACATTGCCCTGATCCACTACATAGATATGGTCGTGAGGATCTATGCTGATATTCCAGGGGTTTTTGAATTGCCCCGGCCCGCTGCCCTCTGCGCCCCAGGAGTGGAGCAGGGTGCCATGCTCGTCATACTGCTGTATAGCATGGCGAGCCGCATCCGCAAGGTAGATGTCACCGGCTCCGTCAAAGGCAATCCCAACCGGCTGTTGGGGTGCATCCGGGTCTGCCGGGGCGTAGCTCCAACTGGCAACCAGGGTCCCGTCGGGCGTGAAGATTCGGACCGGGTCAATCAGCCCCATCCCCGGCAAGATGGAGGCCCCGATATCGGTGGCGAAGACCCGGTTGTCCCGGTCAACGGCAATATCCGCCAGCATCAGGAAGGTGCTGATGGGCTGAGAGGCCTGAAACAAGCTCATGCGGTTGCGGTCGGCGACAATATCCGCCAGCACCGGGGGATTTTCCGTCTCCTGCTCCCATCCTTCCCACCCTCCCCAGGCCTTTCGATAGGTCCCATCCTGGTCGAACTGAAGAATACGGCGCTCTTCGATATCGGCAACCAGCACCCTGCCTTCGCGGTCTACCGCTACCTCAGCCGGTCGTTCAAAGATACCCTCATCCCCCACCACCTCCACACACCGCTCAAAAACCGTCGCTTCAGAGGCTTCTGGCTCTCCCGTTGCGCCGGGCGCAAAGAGGCGCACCAGGCAATCACCCTCGTTCTTGATTTTCTGGACCCGATGGTTTTCCTGGTCGGCAATGTAAAGCGAGCCATCGTTCCCTATGGCGAGGCCAGCCGGGAGCTTGAACTGCCCTTTGTCGGTGCCTCGCGCTCCCCACACCTTCACATCCTCGGCTCCGCTGCTCATCTTCTGGATACGACCATTTTGCTTGTCGGCCACATAGACGGACTGGGAAGCATCCACGATAATGCCCGTGGGTTCCCAGTAGGTTCCTGGCGCTGGCGCAGTCTTCGTGCTCCGCCGTCCCCAGGTTGCCATATGTGCCCCATCCGGGTTGAAGAGCTGGATACGGTGCCCCCCACCATCCGTCACATAGATGGTTTCTTGACCATTGAAGACGCTAGTAGCAACATCTCGCGGCTCTTGAAACTGACCGTCCTCTCCCCCCTTGCTTCCCCAGGCGAGGATAAAGTTGCCGTCCGCATCGAATTTCTGGACGCGGTGGTTGTGTCGGTCTGCGACATAGATGTAGCCGCTACGGTCCAGCGCAATCCCCGCTGTCCCTGAAATTGCCCCGCACCTGAGCCACGGCTGCCCCAACTGCGCTCATACGTTCCATCGCTGGACCATACCTGCACCCGATGGTTG
>JAAUSY010000018.1 GCA_012032475.1 Chloroflexaceae bacterium | reverse complement strand
CGTCAGCCGGCTCGGGTAGTTCGTCACCGGCGGGTAGTTGGCTACCGGTCGGGGTAGTTTGCTCCGGCGGGGTGAGTTGGCTCCGGCGGGGTGGTTGGTTCCTCAACCGGCGGGGTCAGCACCGCGGGAGCGTGGTTCGGCGTCCGTTGCTGCCCGTGCATTGCCTGCACCAGCGGTGGGACAGTCACCAGGACTGCAAGGAGTGCTCCAACCAGGAGCAGGCTGAGCGATATTCCTCTTCTCGTGTTCATGGTCGGATCTGTTGCCTTTCTTTCACGCTATGACTACTTGACTACTACGGTTCCATGTAGTACGGATTGTAACGATATCCTCTCATCACGTCAATTCAAGTCAATTCCACCCGGTCAACCCCGACGGTCCGGAGCCACGGCCCGGCAGCGGCCTGGTATCGCAAACAGAAGCACGGGAACCAGACGATTCCCGTGCTTCCCCTGAAACCTCTCAAGCGCTACCGCACGACCAGCGGAAGGAAGACCTGCCTCTGACCGCTGCTCAACTGCGTCGTTGTCGCTGGTCCATACTCATGGACACTTCCGTCAACTTCAATCTCTTGCAGCCAGTAGGTGTAGGTTGTTCCCTCCTTAACCGCCGCATCCGTCCAGGCATAGGTTGCCCCGCCCGTGCTGCGTCCCCTGGATGGGATCAGCTCGGTCGTGACCTGCTCGGCACTGGCCCGGCGACCATCGCTGCTGCGCCAGAGCAAGAAGCCCCACGTATCAAGCTCCAACCCCGTCCTCCAGCGCACGGCAATGCCATCCGACCGCCGGGTCGCGGTAAAGGAAAGCAGCTCGATGGCGGACGGCCCCGGTATGGAGGTCACGGTCGCATAACTCGCATCTCTGGCGGTATTCCCGAAGCGGTCCGTTGCCCCGCTCACCGTGGCCGTATTGTGAACATCCTCTTCGGATGTTTCATCCGTCAGGCGGAAGACCGTCTCAATCCGGTAGACCGCACCGGGCTGCATATCGCCATACGTGGTGGTCAGGTCGTTCCACCCGATAACCTGTTCCACATTGTCCACCATGTCGGCGAACGGGCTTCCACCGAGGTACTCGATGGGGCCGGAGAAATGGTCCACGATGGGCAGAACCTCCAGCACACTTGGCCCGGTGTTCGTAATCGTAATGGTGAAGGTAATCACCCCGTTGGTGAAGCCCGGCGGCATGACATGCTTCGTTACCCGAACCGACGGGTCTTCCACCGCCAGAACCACATCGTCCGTGTCGAAGACCGACCCGGTGGTATGAACGCCCTCAGCCGTGGCCGTATTCACATACTGCCCCACCTCGGACGGAACCTCGGCCAGGAAGGTGACCCGCACCCGCTGCCGTGGAGCCAGGCCGGCCCCCTGGGTCACATCCGACCACACGAGCACCTGCCCCTTCACCGACGGCTCGAACAGATTGCTGCTCCCTGGAACATAGCTCAGGCCGTCGTCCATCGTGTCGTGAGCACCACCGGCGACAGCATCACAGTGTAGCCCGTATTCGTGATATCAATGGTATAGGTCACCACCTGGTTCGGAACAATGCGGGCCACGCTGACCGTCTTGTGAATCTCGATGTCTGGCTTGCGGTACTCTTCCAGGTCCACGAAGCCAAAGTCAATGCTCAGGTTCGTGTTGGGGTCGCTGTCGCCATCGTTCGTTGGCTCGCTGCCCGGTGCGAGTGACACCGCCCAACTCACTGCCCCGTATCCGCTGAAGGGATACCCATTATCGTCATGGTCCACATCGTTGTCC
Organism: Chloroflexaceae bacterium; assembly: GCA_012032475.1. Classification (GTDB taxonomy): domain Bacteria; phylum Chloroflexota; class Chloroflexia; order Chloroflexales; family Chloroflexaceae; genus JAAUSY01. The sequence goes on along the minus strand of JAAUSY010000018.1, from coordinate 37,708 downwards.
GGGTCCGGCGCAACTCCATCCACCTCGTTGCCCTGGCTGCTGGTCATCCCATAGAGCACCCCGCCGTCAGCGAAGTTCTCCGGGTCAATCTGCACCATATAGTCGCCAGCCGGCAGGTGCTCGAAGCGATAGATACCCGGTTCCCCATCGCTGGTGGCGCTGACAGTGCTGGCAACGAAGGCATCCACGCCGGGCGTGTAGACCCCGTTCCCATCGGTGTCGCGGTAGAGATTCACCCGTACCCCGTCAATTCCCCGTTCTCCCTCGCCCGGCTCATAGGTGCCGTCGTTGTCCAGGTCGTTCCAGATGCGGTTCCCAATGGTCAGCAGCGGGTAGAACCCGAAGTCCACCGTCAGGTTGCTTTCCGCATCCTCGTCGCCATCGTTCACCGGCTCGGTGCCCGGCCAGAGCGTCACGGCGCGGCTGACCACGTGCTGCTCCTGGTAGAGGTCGCCGTTATCATCGTGGTCGGCATCGTCGTCCGGGTCGGGAGCCATGCCATCAGCCTGGTTGTTGCCAGTGCTGTTAGCAAGCCCATAGAGCGGCCCGCCCTCCGCGAAGTTAGCCTGGTCAATCCGCACGAGGTAGTCACCCACGGGCAGGTCATCGAAGCGGTAGAAACCCGCCTGTCCACCTACCGTCGCGGTCGTGGTCGCCGCAATGAAGGTATCCACGCCCGGTGAGTAGGCCCCGTTGCCGTCGGTGTCGCGGTAGAGATTGACCACCACCCCGTCAATGCCGGTTTCGCCGCTGTCTGGCTCATAGCGGCCATCGTTGTCCAGGTCATGCCAGACCAGGTTACCCAGGCTGAGCAGCGGGTAGAAGCCGAAGTCCACGCTCAGGTTGGTGTTGGGGTTGTCGTCGCCATCGTTCGTTGGCTCGTTGCCGCCCGCCAGCGTGACGGGATGGCTCACCACGCCCTCGTTCTCCTGGGGCACCCCGTTATCATCGTCGTTGCGGTCATCGTCCGGGTCGGGAGCCGTACCACCCACATCGTTGCCAGTGCTGCTGGCAAGCCCGCGGAGCACCCCGCCCTCCGCAAAGTTGGAGGGGTCAATCTGTACGAGGTAGTCACCGGGCGCAAGGTTGTCGAAGTGGTAGATGCCCGGCCCCTGGTCCGTCGTCGCGGTGGTGCTGCTGGCAATCAGCGAGTCCACGCCCGGCGTATACCCGCCGCTACCGTCTTCGTCGCGGTAGAGGTTGACGAGCACCCCGTCAATGCCGGTTTCGCCGCTGTCTGGCTCATAGAGACCGTCGTTGTCCAGGTCGTGCCAGACCCGGTCGCCCAGGTGCAGCGTGCTGACCACCCCTGCATCCCAGGTGAGGTCCTGGTCGCCCGCTTCATACTGGCGAAGCGGGGTCTTGCCACTCACCGGGTCGGCGTCGCTGTCGGTGGCCGGGTTGTCACCCTGGTTCTGCGTAGTGAAGAGATAGGTTTCGGGCAGAATGAACCGCACCGAATAGCCACCCGGCACCAGGCCATTGAACCCGTAGTGCCCATTGATATCGGTCGTTGTCGTGCCAATCAGCGTGTCGGTGCGGTCGTAGAGTTCGACGGTCACGCCTTCGACCCCGAATTCCCCTTCATCTTGCAGGCCGTTGCGGTTCTCATCGAGCCACACGAAGTCGCCCAGAGAAACCAGCGGGTAGAAGCCGAAGTCTACCGTCAGGTTGCTCTGGCGGTCAGTGTCGCCATCGTTCGTTGGCTCGGCTCCGTAAGAAAGCGTCACGGCCTGGCTCACCACGCCCTGCCCCTCCTGCGGGTCGCCGTTATCGTCGTGGTCGGCGTCGTTGTCCGGGTCGGGCGTTGGCTCATTGCCGGTGCTGCTAGCGAAATGGCGCAGCACGCCGTTTTCCCCGAAGTTCACCGGGTCAATCTGCACCACATAGTCACCAGCTTCCAGGTCATCGAAGCGGTAGAAACCCGCCACGTTGTCCCTGGTGCGGGTGGTGGTCGTGCTCAGAAACTCATCCACGCCGGGCGTGTAGGTGCCGTTCCCGTCGGTGTCGCGGTAGAGATTGACATCCACCCCATTGATGCCATTCTCGCCGTTCCCCGGCTCATAGAGACCGTCGTTGTCCAGGTCGTTCCAGATACGGTTGCCCAGGCTCAGCAGCGGGTAGAACCCGAAGTCCACCGTCAGGTTCGTGGTGTTGTCGGGGTCGCCGTCGTTCGTCGGCTCACCACCTGCCGTGAGCGTCACGGCCTGGCTCACCACCCCGTGCCCGTCCTGCGGTGTCCCGTTGTCATCGTCGTTGCGGTCGTCGTCCGGGTCAGGAGCCACGCCATTGACGTCGTTGCCCGTGCTGCTGGCAAATTGGCGCAGCACGCCATTGTCCCCGAAGTTCGCCGGGTCAATCTGGACGATATAGTCGCCAACGGGAAGCCCGTTGAATTCGTAATAACCGGGCATGCCCTCCCTGGCTGTGCTGGTGGTCGAGTCGACGATTTCGTCCACGCCGGGCGTATAGACCCCATTCTCATCAGTGTCGCGGTAGAGGTTGACCCGCACGCCATCAATGCCCGTCTCGCCATTCCCCGGCTCATAGAGACCATCGTTGTCCAGGTCGTTCCAGAGGTAGTTGCCGAGCGTGAGCAGCGGATAGAACCCGAAGTCCACGGTCAGGTTCGTGAAGGGGTCGGTGTCGCCATCGTCCGTTGGTTCGCCATCGAGTGCCAGCGTCACGGCCTGGCTGAGCACCCCTTGCCCCTCCTGCGGGTCGCCGTTGTCGTCGTGGTCGGCGTCGTTGTCCGGGTCGGGGGTTGGTTCATTGCCCGTGCTGCTGGCAAGGCCATCCAGGGCCGGGTTGGTGGGGTCAATCTGCACCACATAGTCCCCAGGCATGAGCCGCTCAAAGAGATAGTAGCCTGGCTCGCCTCCACGCGTTGCCGTGGTGGTGCTGGCAATGAACTCGTCGGTGTCGGGTGTATACACGCCGTTCCCGTCCACGTCGCGGTAGAGATTGAGCCGCACATCGTTGATGCCCACCTCGCCGGCGTCCGGCTCGTAGCGACCATCGTTGTCCAGGTCCTTCCAGACGCGGTTGCCCAGGCTCAGCAGGCGGAAGACCCCGAAGTCCGCCGTCAGATTGCTGTCGCGGTCAATCGCAATGCCCGACCCGAAGGGTCCTACATCGTATTCCAGGGTCGGTTCCTGGTCGTAGGACAGATTCACAAAGTCGCTGCGAATAGCACCCCCGCTTTGCAGGATGCCTTCTATCGTGCCGTTGTCGTCCAGGTCGGTGGGGTCGCTGTCTACGTCTGCGGCTGGCTCGTAGGGGCCGGTCAGGGCATCGTTGGTCCCGATGCTGCTGGTATAGCCCTTCAGAACGCCCGTCCCGATAAAGTTCTCTTCCGCCAGTTCGACCAGGTAGAGACCCGGACGCAGATAGTCGAACAGGTAGTAGCCGTTGTCGTTGGTCATCATGCTGGCGATGGGGATGGTTTCGCCACCTTCCAGCACCTCGTTGCCGTCGCTGTCGCGGTACAGATGAACGATTACGTTGCTGATACCGTGTTCGTCGGGTTCCATCGCGCCGTTGTTGTTGCGGTCGTGCCAGACGCGGTTGCCCAGGCTGAGCGGACGGAACAGGCCAAAGTCCACTGTCAGGTTGCTGTTGTTGTCGCTGGCGCTGCCGGTGCGTTCCGGTCCCAGGTCGCTTTCGCCCACTGGCTCCTCGCCGATGTCCAGACCCACCGCGGTTGCGCGAATGATGCCGCCGCTCCCCAGAATGCCGGTCGTTGTGCCGTTGTCGTCGCGGTCGGTCGCGTTCGTATCGGCGTTGGGGGCCGGTTCAAAGGGACCCGTTGCCGATGCCGCCTGGCCGGTGCTGCTGATGTAGTGTTCCAGCGGTTCGCCCTCCTCAAAGTTCTCCGGGGCGATTTCGACCAGGTAGACCCCCGGCAGCAGGTGGTCGAACAGGTAGTAGCCGTTGTCGTGGGTCGTGGTGGTGTTGACTGGGATGGTTTCCCCGCCGGTCAACTGCCCGTCCCCGTTGATATCGTGGTAGAGATTGACCAGCACCCCATCGAAACCCGGCTCACCCAGGTCCATGATACCGTTGTTGTTCTTGTCATTCCAGACGCGGTTGCCGATGTTGAAGGGGCGGAGGATGCCAAAGTCCACCGTCAGGTTGCTGTTGTCATTGCGAGCGTTGCCGGAGCCGCGTGGTCCCAGGTCTTCTTCTTCGTCTGGCTCTTCGTCGTGCGACAGAGTGACGGGGGCGCTGCGGACATGACCATCTTCACCCCTGGTGCCGTTGTCGTCTTCGTCTTCGTCGGTGTCAGGGTCGGGCGCGGGTTCGTAGGGGCCGATGGCATCGTCCGCGCCGGTGCTGCTGATATGGCCTATCAGCACCCCACCCGCAACGAAGTTGACCACGTCTACTTCGAGGATGTAGTCACCCGGTAGCAGGTTGTCGAACAGGTAGTAGCCATTCTCGTCGGTGGTGGTCCACGCTATTGGCTCAGTCTCGTCGCCGGTCAATTCTCCATCCTCGTTGACATCCAGGTAGAGGTTGATCGTCACCTCACTGATGCCCAACTCTTCCGGGATATCCTCGTCTATGACGCCGTTGTTGTTGTGGTCATACCAGACGCGGTTGCCCAGGCTGAGCGGACGGAACAGGCCAAAATCCACCGTCAGGTTGCTGTTGTTGTCATCGGCGCTGCCGGCCCCGTCGGGTCCCTGGTCCAGGTCCGGGTCGGGTTCGTCTTCTGGCTCGCTGCGGTTCGAGAGCGTCACCATGGTGCTGCTGATGCTGCCTGTGCTGCTCCCCAGAACGCCGCCGATGGTCCCGTTGTCGTCGCGGTCCAGTTCGGTACCAGTCGGGGCCGGGTTGGGGTCGGGGGCGGGTTCGTAGGGGCCGCTGACCCCGCCGTTCACGCCGGTGCTGCTGGTGTAGCCTACCAGCATGCCTTCATCATGCTCGCTGAAGTTGATCGGGTCCAGTTCGACCAGGTAGTTGCCTTCGAGCAGGTAGTCGAACAGGTAGTAGCCCTCATCATCTGTTTCTTGCGTGCGTATCGGGGTGGTCTCGCTGCCATTGAGATAGCCGTTGCCGTCGGCATCGTGGTAGAGATTGACCAGCACCTCTGGAATACCTTCTTCGCCATCGTCAAGAATGCCGTTGTTGTTCTCGTCGTGCCAGACGCGGTTGCCCAGGCTGAAGGGGCGTAGCACGCCAAAGTCCACCGTCAGGTTGCTGTTGATGTTGCGGGCGTTGCCCGACCCTGCCGTCCCCAGGTCGCCTTCGCCGGTCGGCTCACTGTCGTAGGCCAGCGTCACCATGGTGCTGCTGATGCTGCCCGTGCTGCCCAGGGTGCCACCAATGGTGCCGTTGTCGTCGCTATCGGTCGCGCTGGTATCGGGATCGGGGGCGGGTTCGTTGGGGCCGGTCTGTTCGCCCTCGGTGCCGGTGCTGCTGGTGTAGCCCTCCAGCACCTCCCCTTCGTTGAAGTTGCTCCCGTCGAGTTCGACCCGGTAATTGCCTTCGAGCAGGTTGTCAAACAGGTAGTAGCCGCTCGCGTCGGTGGTCGTGGCGCTCATGGGCGTCGTCTCGCTGCCGTTGAGATAGCCGTTGTCGTCAGCGTCGCAGTAGAGATTGACGAGCACGTCCCCGATGCCGGTTTCACTGCCGTCTATGATGCCGTTGTTGTTGCCGTCATACCAGACGCGGTTGCCCAGGCTCAGCGCTCGGAAGAGGCCGAAGTCCACCGTCAGGTTGCTGGCCGAGTTGCCGGCGCTGCCCGACCCGTCGGGTCCCAGGTCGCTTTCACTGGTGGGTTCGCCGCCGGGCGTCAGCGTGACGATGGCGCTGCTGATGCGGCCCGTGCTGCCCAGAACGCCGCTGATGGTGCCGTTGTCGTCGCTGTCGGTCGGGTCGGTGTCAACGTCGCGCCCCGGCTCATAATCGCCGCTGGTTGCGCCGTTTGCGCCGGTGCTGCTCGTGTAGCCCACCAGCACGCCGCTGCTCGTGAAGTTGGACGTATCCAGCACGACCTGATAGTCGCCCTCCAGCAGGTGGTCGAAGAGGTAGTAGCCACCGCCGCTCGTGGTCGTCGTTGAAACGGGGGTGGTCTCGCTGCCAGTAATCTGACCGTCGCTGTTGGCGTCCTGGTAGAGGCTGATTGCCACCCCATCGAAACCGGTTTCAGCGCCGTCTATGATGCCGTTGTTGTTCTCGTCGTGCCAGACGCGGTTGCCCAGGCTCAAGGTGTAGAGGCCGAAGTCCAGCGTAAAGTTGGTGCTATCGTTGCCGTCGCCGTCGTTGGCAGTTTCGGTGCCTGGCGCAAGCGAGATAACCTTGCTGACCACGCCCTCGCTGCCAGATTCGGTCCCGTTGTCGTCGTTGTCGTCTTCATCGCTGTCGGGGTCGGGGGCCGGTTCGCTGCTGCCGCCGGTGCTGCTGCGGAAGTGGTAGAGCGTTCCTCCTTCCAGGAAGTTCGTCGGGCTGATGACGACAAAGTAGTCCCCGGCGGGCAGGTCTTCGAAGCGATAGCTCCCGCCAGCGTCGGTCGCCTGGTCGCTGAGGAAGGTGTCGTCGCCGCCTGGTTCGGGGGTGCCGTCGCCGTCGTCCTGCCACAGCGCCACCGTGACATTGGGGATGCCGCCCTCGCCGGTGTCTACCACGCCGTTGTTGTTGGCATCGTTCCAGACCAGGTTGCCGAGCGCCACGACCGGGTAGAAGCCGAAGTCAATGCTCATGTTCGAGTCCGGGTTGGTGTCGCCGTCGTTGATTGGTTCGCCATCATCGGTGAGGGTGACGGGGTTGCTGATGGCGCGGTAGCCCAGCCGCGGGATGCCGTTGTCGTCGCTGTCAATGTCGCTGTTGGGGTCGGCTTCGTTGGCAGGGTTGCCGCCGGTGCTGCTGGCAAGGCCGTTCAGGGGAGCACCGCCCAGGAAATTGTCCGGGTGGATGACCACGAGGTAATCGCCCGCCGGCAAGCCGGTAAAGTTGTAGTAGCCGGGCACGCCGCCGCTGGTGTAGGTCGAAACGGTGGAGTAGTATTCGCTCGCGTCGGGTTCGCCGTTGGTGTTGATGTCGCGGTAGAGGTCAACGCGTACTCCGTTGATACCGGGGGTTGCGCCGTCATCGCCGCCCGGCTCATATCGCCCATCGTTGTCGGCGTCGAACCAGACGCGGTTGCCCAGGCTCAGCGGGCCGGTCGGCATGATGAGGCCGGCGTCCCATGTGCTGTCGTATTCGCCCGCGACCAGCGTGGTCGTGGTAGTTTCGCCTGTCCCCGTGTTGGCATCGGAGTCGGCGGTGTCGTTCCCTCCCAGGTTCGGGGTGGTGAAGGTCGCCCCGGTTGGCGGGTGGAAGCGCAGCGAGTAGGTGCCGGGGGTCAGGTCGTCAAACAGGTAGTAGCCGGGGTTGCCGTTCACGTCGTCGGTGGTGACGGTTTCGCTGATAGGACTGCCGCCTTGCAGCAGTTCGACGCGCACCCCGTTGATGCCATTGCTGGCTCCGTCGTTCTGAACCCCGTCGCCGTTCTCATCGAACCAGACGTAGTTGCCGATGGCGGCAGTGGGCTTGACATAGAGACCCATGTCCCAGGTGAGGTCGTTCTCGCCGGCCACCAGGGTGGTCACGTCGGTGCGGTAGATGCCGTTGTCAAAGACCACGTCGGAGTCCACCGTGTCGTCGCCGCCCTGGTCGGCCAGCACGACGCCGTAGCCGACCGGCGGGTAGAAGCGGGCGTAGTAGTTGCCCGGTGTCAGGCCGTCGAAGAGGTAGTAGCCCGGCTGGCCGGCAAAGTTGTTGGCGGTGAGGGTGTCGCGAATGGGGATGTCATCGCCGTCGCCGGGGATGCCATTCGGGCCAGGGGTGTAGAGGTTCACCTGAACCAGGTTGACCCCATTGGCCGGGGCATCATCCTGGATATTGTTGTCGTTCGCGTCAACCCAGACGTAGTTGCCGTAGCTGGCCGTGGAAACGGGCGGAGCCTCCACCTCGATGCCGACCTTGATGGGTTCGGCGGGGAGCATGTCAGTTCCCGTGTCGGTGCGGGTGGCGATGTAGCCAAACGAGTTCCAGGCGATTTCGCCCACCGGCGCGTCAACGGGCGCGTGCATCAGCCAGCGCACTTCCACCTTGTCCGCCGGGTTCAGGATGGTGGTGCCAAAGTCAACGCGGAAGGCCCGCACCCGCGTGCTGTCGGCCGGCGGAACGGTGGTCCACTGCGGGTCGGTGCAGGTAGGTGTGGTCAGACTGGGAAAGAGGTTCGGCGGATAGGTCGCGTTGCGGCAGGGGTTTTGCTCTTCGCTGTAGTAGACCACGACGCCCGCCGGTACTTCGATGAGCTGGGTGAACTGCGGCTGCCACACCGAAAGACGAGCCTGGGGGTCAATGACACCCGTGTCGCCTACGTAGGGCAGTACGTCCACAATGGAGGTGTTGCGCATGGGCACGTTGCCGGTGTTCTCAACCTCCATGCGGTATTCGATGGTGCCGCCCCGCACCGTGAGGCCACTTTCGGGGTATCTGTGCCAGTTGGCGTCGAGTTGCCCCTTGACCCACTTGACTGAGTCGAGCTGGGCGATGGCGTTCACGGTGATGCGGTCGTTGTTGTTGGTGTAGCTGAATTCCTCGGTGGTGTTGGTGTCGCCGTCCAGGTCGTTGACATCCACCGTGGTCGTTTCGCTCTGGCTGGTGATGTCAATCGTCGGGTTGTCCCATTCGATGAGGGCGGCGCGGTTGCCTTCGGTCTCGGTTCCGTACAGTACGGATGCGCCGACGCGCACATCAAACTGGACGCGGATGTCTCGGTCATCGCCTGGCAGAGAGAAGGTCGGGGTGCCATCCCACCGGAAGCGCACCAGGGTGCGCCCGGTGCCGTTGTAGTCGGGAATGACTTCTTCGTAGGGGTCGGGGGCACCACCATTGCCCGAAACGGCCACGTTGCCCACGTACTCCATCCCAGACTGGAGCAGGTCGCCCAGGACGGGGTTAACCAGGGCGGTGTTGGTCTGGGAATTGTTCACGAGCCGCACCTGGTAGCGCACGATGTCGCCGCTGTAGGCCGGGCTGCCGCTGATGATGCTCTTTTCGACGCGAACCTGCGGCTGCGCAATGACGACGTTGACCGGGGTATTGCTGCTGGCGCAGAACTGTTCGGCGGTGTTGGTGTCACTGTCCAGGTCGCTGCTGTCGCTCTGGATGCTCTGGCACCAACTACTCTGGTCTATCGGAGGGTTGCCCCACTTGATGAGGTAGCCGCGGTTGTTGCGCGTTCCGACGGAAGCTCCGGCGCTGACTCGTACATCGAATTCGAGATTGATGTCGCTGCCGTCTGCCAGACTGAGCGTCGGCCCATCTCCGCCAAAATCATCCCAGTGGAAGCGCAACAGTGTTTGAGTGCCGCCGTAGTTGTCTATCTGCTCCACATCGGGCATCGTGCCGGAAGAAGTCAGGTTGCCGATATATTCCAGATCCGGCGGCAGGAGGTCGGCCAGCACCGGGTTCTCCAGGGGGGTGCCGGTGTAGGAATCGTTCCGCAGCCGCAGGCGGTAGCGCACGGTTGAGCCTTCATAGGCCGGGTTGCCGCTCTGAACCGACTTTTCCACGCGGATGCGGGGGCGTTCGGGGATAACCGTCAGGCCGACCGGGTCGCTGTCGCTGTCGGGCGTTCCGGAATGTTCCCAGGTCAGGTTGGCGGTATTGTTAAACGGGTTGCTCGGGGTGTCGCTGGTGACGGTGGCCCGGAAGCCGGTGGTCGGGTCCTGGTCCAGGTCGAACCCGGCAGGCACGGTGCCATATTCCCACCGCAGGTCGGTAATCCGCTGCCCTGCCCCAAGACCAAGGGTGGAAACATCCAGGGTATACAGGCCATTCGGGATGATGTAGACGCCCCATGTCACCCAACCGCCGTCGTCCACCTGGTAGGAGAGGGTGACGGGGATACTATCCGCTAACAGGGTGCGGATCTGGGTCACCTCCACCTGGTCGGGGATGGCATCCACGAGGGTGAAATCGTCGAGGGGTGTGTTGCCGTCGTTCTCGGCGCGGAGGCGGTAGGTCACGGTGCCACCGAGGTTCATCTCTGGGGACGACACGCTCTTGGTCAGGGTGGCCGACGGAGTGGGCGTGACCCCCTGGGCGGTGGTGGTGTTGCTGGCGTTCAGCGGGGTGATGGGCGAGCCGCCATAGGGCGTTCCCGTGACGCTCATGTTGTTGGCAATGGAAGCGCCAACGGCAAAGGTGCCGGCCGGAATGACAATGGTCACATCGCGGCTGGCGCACTGCGTGCCGCTGCCGGTGTCGAGCACGGGGATTTGCCAGGTCACGGCGCTGTAGGGTGTGCCTGCGGTGCAGGCTCCTCCGTCGCAGGTGAGGGTGTCGCCGCCCTGGGTCGTCGCGCTCTGGAACTCTGCGGCTCCCGCCCCCGGCAGGGTGTCGGTCATGGTGATGTTGGTGAGGTCCAGACCACCCTGCTGGCTGTTGGAGGGCTGGCAGACCTGCACGCGGTAGGTGATGGTGGCATCCACCGGGTTGCCGGTGGGGTTCTCAACTATCACGTTCGAGGGAGAAACCCGCGTCTTGCTGGCGGTGTAGGTCGTGTTTTCGGCGTCCGCCTCCATCACGATGATGTTGGTGGTGGCGTCGGTTGCGCCGGTCGCGGTCATGGTTCCCTGGGCGTTGGCGGTGTAGCCATCGGGGATGGTACCGTCGTTCTTGAAGCGGGCCGTCAGGTCGAGCTGGCCGGTTGAGCCAGCACCCAGGGGGTTCTTGAAGGTCCAGGTTGCCACACCGCCGGCCGAGCTAAAGCTCTGGATGTGACTGTTCTGTATCTGGTTGACGAACTCCATGCCGTTGATGGCGAGGGGATAGGTGACGACCACGTTGGTGCAGTCTTCGGTGATGCTGGCACACCGGTAGCTCAGGCGAAAGGTGAAGCTGGTGCCAGTTTCGGCAGGTGAGGAGCCGGAAGCCAGTATCTGGGAGATTTCGAGTGATGGCGCGGCATAGGCGGGGCGGGCCGCCGGCACGAGCAGCGCCAAAAAGGGGACAACGAGCAAGAACAAGAGCAGGAAATGGTTCTTCTTCTCGGTAAAAGTGGAAAATCCTTTCCTCATCAGGCTATTCCTCCCTAAACATAATCAAAGGGCCACGAAATGCGACGGATACTCGTACGAGTGATGCTAGTATATTTCTCGAACACGAGAAATACCTCCCCCACCCGGCCTACTTTCGTATCCGCCAGGTGGCATATTCTTGCGGGTCCCTACGCTCCAAGTTCCTTGTGGAGTATTGATCAGGTTCCAGTCGTCGGGTGTCTCCGGCACCGGGGAAGCAGGCAGCAAAAACCAGGGACACCGTGCGGTCGGCGTTCCCTGTGCTCTTTACCCGTATACCGTTGACCGGTGACGAACCATGTCATGCGCTCTTCGGGAACCGCGAACCGGGCCAAGGTTGCCCCTGGGTGCTGGCCGCAGGGGTATCGCGCTCGGTTCGCGCACAAAGGGGACCGGCCCCTGCCCCTCGCAGGTTCGGAGCCGGTCTTTGATAGAACGTATTCCTCACATTCCAACGGGCCGCACTGTTACTACTAACTATAATGGTGTCGGGGGGCAAAGAGAAGGGTGGTGCATGTAGCTTTTCATGTAGAAACGGCGATTTTCTACATGCCTGGTTCCGGAAAAGTTATGGCGGGGACCAGCAGGTAGCCGGTGCCGCGGACGGTTTCGATGCAGACCGGGTCGAGTTTTTTGCGCAAGTTGCGGATGTGCTGCCCCAGGAGCATCTGGGCGTCGGCGTCGCTGGTGTCCAGGTTGTGGGTGTGGCGGACGATGTCGGAGTAGCGGCAGACGCGGCCGGCGTGTCGGGCCAGGTAGTAGAGGAGGGCGTATTCGACCGGGGTGACGGAGACCCGCCGTCCGCGGAAGGTGACCTGGCGGCGGGAGTTCCCGATGCAGAGGTCCCCGACGTGGAGGATACGGTCCGGGGGGGGCGAAGGGGCTGGCGGATGTTGCGGCGGCGGCGCAAGGGAGGAGAAGTCCATGGAGATGGAGGGGTCGCGCCGGTCGGGGGGGGTGAGCGTGGTGAGCAGGGTGGTGGTGGCTTCGCGGATTTTGCGTTCGGTTTCGTGGCGCTCCACGGCCCGCTCCACGCAGGTGACGAGCTGTTCGGTCGGGCAGGGCTTGAGCAGGTATTCGGACGCGCCTTCATGGACGGCGGCCATACAGGTTTCGAGCGACCCTTGACCGGTCAGCAGGATGACCTGGGGGCGGGAGGGGCGGCTGCGGGCCGCGTGCAAAACGGCAACGCCATCAACTTCTCCCATGACGATATCGGTCAGCACGACGGTGAACGATTCGGTTTGCAGGATTTCAAGCGCCGTTTCGCCGTCGGGAGCCTGTGTCACCAGGTAGCCGGCCTGCTGGAGGACATAGGCCAGTTTGGTGCGGGTATTGAGGTCGTCTTCGACCACGAGAATACGGGCGCTCGTCATGATACGGTTCTCCTGGGTTGGCGGTTCCGGTGACCGTGGCGGCCCCAACGACGAAGATGAAAAAGTTGGGTACCGGTTAAAATCCTGTCCCCGCTATTATACCGCGGAATTGGGGAGGGGATGCAGCGCTAGCATATCATGGCCTATCATGGTTTGGCTTCTGGCTCGCTGACGATGGGGAGCACGACGGTGAAGGTGCTGCCCATCCCGGATTGGCTCTGAACGGTGATATCTCCGCCATGCTGCCGGACAATCTGCCGGCTGATGGACAGTCCCAGGCCGGTCCCATTTTCTTTGGTGGTGACGAACGGTTCGAAGATGCGGAGCAGCAGGTCGGGGCTGATGCCGACGCCGGTGTCGCTGATGATGGCCGTGAGGGTTGGCGCGGAGGGGGAGGGGTGGGCGTGGGTGCAGACGCGCAGGGTGCCGCCATCGGGCATGGCGTCAATGGCGTTGATGGTCAGGTTCAGCAAGACCTGAATCAGTTCGTCGGCGTGGCCCCAGATGGGGGGCAGTTTGTCCTGGAGGCTGCGCTCAATGGTGATTTTGCGGTCTCTGATTTGCTTGCCGGTGAGCAGGAGAATGCGCTCGATGAGGGTGTTGATATCCACAACGCTGCATGCGGTGGAGCCGGGGCGGTAGAGGTCGAGGAACTGGCGCACGATGCGCCCGACGCGCTGGAGTTCTTCTCGTGCATCGCGCAGGAAGAGGTTGCGGTCGGTGTCGAGGGAGGTCTGGGCAATCTGGAGCGAGAGTTCGAGCGATTGCAGGGGGGTGTTGATTTCGTGGGCCACGCTGGCGGCCAGGCGACCATTGGCAGCGAAGCGTTCGTTTTCGATAACCTGGGCTTGCAGCAGGAGGTGTTCGGTTACGTCCACCACGTGCAGAATGACCTGATCAATGGTGTGGGCCGGGTAGTTCGGGACGATGGTCTGAATATCCAGGGCGCGAATCGTCCCGTCGGGGTGGCGGTAGCGGATGCGCTGGCGTTCGCTGGTGCCGTATGCAAGCGCCTGGGTCGCAATCTGGAAGGGAAAGTCGGAGACGATGTGGGCCGAGAGGGTGTCCCAGGCGTGGTTGACCAGCGCTTCCGGGGTGCTGCCGAACAACCCGGCCATGGCTTTATTGAGCGCCAGGACGGTGCCGTGCTGGTCCAGGAGCAGCAGGCCATCTTCCAGGCCATCGAAGATGGCACGGAGGAGGTTGCGGCTCCGGAGCAGGTGTTCGTTGGTGGCTTCCAGGTCGGTGTAGGCGGCGGTGATGGTTTGCTCAGCCTGTTTGCGCCGTTCGATTTCGGCGTGGAGGGTGCGGTTAGTGTGGAAGAGTTCGGCGGTGCGTTCCTGGACGCGCAGGTCGAGTTCTTCGTTGGCGCGGCGTAGTTGTTCCTGGGCGTGCTGGCGCTCGATGATTTCCTGCTGGAGCTGTTCGTTTTGCTCCTGGAGCCGCTTTTGCATGCTCCGCAACGAGAGGTGGGTGGCGACACGGGCCAGCACCTCTTCGACCTGAAAGGGCTTGGTGATGTAGTCTACCCCGCCAATGGAGAAGCCTTTCACCTTGTCGAAAACTTCGTCCAGGGCGCTGAGAAAGATGATCGGGATATCGCGGGTCCGCTCATCGGCTTTCAGGTGTTCGCAGACAGCGTAGCCGTCAATGTCGGGCAGCATGATATCGAGCAGGATAACGTCCGGGGGGCCGGTGCGGGCCGAGGTCAGCGCCAGGCGGCCGGCCGGCACCAGCCGCACGCTGTAGTTCTGCTCGTTCAATATGCCCATCAGGAGCCGCAGGTTTTCGTGGTCGTCGTCAACCACGAGGATAGTTCCTCTGGGGGAGACGGGGTATTTCATGGTGCTGGCTCAAACTGGCTCAAGGCTGGTGGTCCCCGACTGAAGGGCTGCGGTATAGATGTGCGACAGGGGAACGCCGTGGGTTCGGGCAAGGGCAGCACAGTCTTCATACTCCGGGGCGCTGGTGACAACGGTTCCGCTGAGGATTTTTTGCTTGAGCCGCACGGGTCCCCAGGGGGTTGGCACCTGCACGGTGCGGCGGTGGGCCACCAGCCGCTCCATGGGTTCCCACCGCACGCCGAGGGTGGGGGTTTCGCGCAAGATCAGGGCGGCCAGTACAGCAATGTGATGGGGGTGGGCCAGGCAGGCCAGTTGAATGGCCGGGCGACCTTTTTTCATCACCAGCGGCACGGCCCAGGCATCGAGTGCTCCCGCAGCCAGCAGTTGTTCGATGGTGTAGGCCGCAATTTCGCCAGTGGTGTCGTCCAGGTTGCAGCGCACTTCGACCACCGATTCGCGTTCGGGCGCAGAGCACGCGGAGGGTGGGGGGGCCGGGGGCTGATCATGATGATGCTCATGGTGGTGATCATGGTGATGGTCATGATGATCATGGTGGTGACGGCAGCCGGGTTCTCCAAGCCAGACGCGCAACCCGTTCAGGCGGTCGAATGACCGGTGGCCGAAGCCATAGCCAGCGCGGTGAAGATGCATCGGGGGTTGTTCGAAGTGGGCCAACTCGGCCAGGAGGGCCGCGGCGGTGGGGGTGAGGAGTTCGCCGGTGCTGGCGGCGGGGACGATGGGAGCACCCGCTTCGGCCAGCAGCGAGAGGGTCGCCGGGGCGGGGACGGGCAGGGGGCCGTGCTGCGTTTCGACCCACCCGCTCCCCAGAGGGAGCGGCGAGGCATAGACCTGCTCGACTCCCAGGAGATCCAGGCCAGCGCATACGCCCACCACGTCTACGATGCTGTCAACCCCCCCGACTTCGTGGAAGTGGACCCGCTCAATATCCGTGCCGTGGACCGCGGCCTCGGCGCGGGCGAGCCGCTCGAAGGCCCCCAGGGCACGGGTGCGGGTACGTTCCGGGAGGGGGCTGTCTTCCAGCATGGGGCGGATATCGGCCCAGGAGCGGGCCGGCTGCGGGGTGTGGACCTGCACCTGCACGGTGCTCCCACTGACCTGGTGGCTGATGGTGCGGCGGTGTTCGAGGGTGTAGCCGGTAAGGGGCAGCAGCGCCAGGACGCGCCGGAGGTCGGTCAGGTCTAGGCCGGCGTCGAGCAGACTGGCAAGCAGCATATCACCGGCTGCGCCGTGGAAACAATCGAAGTAGGCAATGGTTGCGGTGGGTTTTTGCTTCGTAGCAGTATGGTACATCTGAATCGGACGCCCTGTTTCCCTCTCCAGGCTATTTCCATCTAAAAGTCATTGGAGCGAGGAGCCGGTTTTTCTGGCTCTGGCGGCAAGTTCGTAGCCAGCCTGAACCAGCACGATCACGAACGTGATGACTATGACCACAAACATCAGGACGGCGAAGAGCGGCAGGGCCGCGTGGTCGGCCCCCCGCAGGAGCAGATAGGTGATATAGGTGAGGTAGTAGCCAAAGAGCAACCCCCCTTCCCACCGCTCAACCAGCCTGCCGGTGAACAGGAGCGGGAAACACAGCAGCACCACCGTTATCATGATGGGCATATCGGTCTGCAACGCGACTTCAGAGATGGGAATACCCCCTGGAGCGATCAGGCTCGTCAGTCCGAGCACCGACATGAGATTGAACGAGTTGCTCCCGATGACGTTGCCAACGGCGATATCGCGGTGCCCGCGCAGGCTCGCCACCGCCGAGGTTGCGAGTTCTGGCAGCGAGGTTCCCACTGCCACAATCGTCAACCCGATGACCAGTTCGGTGATGCCGAACAGCCGGGCCATTGCCACGGCCCCGTCAACCAGCCAGTTTGCCCCGACCGTCAGCATCGCCCCACCAACGACAATGAGCACCACATCAACTATCCAGGTCTGCGGGAAAGGGCCGAATCTTTTGCGTGCTGGTGGCTCTGTGCTCCCCTCTCTGCTCCCTTCTGCGTTGGACGGAGCAGGTTGACCATCTTTCCGCCCCTGGAAGATGAGCCAGGTGGTGTAGATAACCACACTCACAAACAGGATGGCCCCGTCCAGACGACCGATGGTCCCGTCCTGGGATAGAAAAAAGACCAGGAACGAGAACCCAATCAGCAGCGGCACATCGAACCGCAGCAATTGGGGCGAGACCAGCAGGGGACCAAGGACCGCCGAAAGCCCCAGAATCAGCAGGATGTTGGCAATGTTGCTTCCGACGACGCTGCCAATGGCAATATCGGCGTGGCCGGTGAGGCTGGATTGGATATTGGTGGCGAGTTCCGGGGCGCTGGTTCCGAACGATACGATGGTCAACCCGATGACGAGTTGGGAGATGCCGATGGAGGTTGCCAGGCGGGAGGCTCCCCGTACCAGCACCTCGGCCCCGGCGATAAGCAGGACCAGCCCGACGACAAACAGAAACAGGGTGAGAAGGCTCAAAGAAGGCTCCTTGTTGTTGTTCTCCCTTCTGGTAGGATACGCGATTGATTGACCTTACTATAGCGCATATGGTTGGAAATGGCAAGAGAGCAAACAATGGTTCAATAGACCTGACCGTCGTCAACCCGCAGGCAGTGTGCCCGCTGGAGAAAGGCGGCATCGAAATTTGCCAGGTCGGTGGCGCTCAGCAATGTCTGCTGGTGCGACTGACTGATGACCCCCAGGAGGTGGGCGCGGTGCTGGATATCAAGCTCACTGAGCATATCATCCAGCAGCAGCACCGGGCGCTCGCCACCGCGGGCCGCCATCAGTTCGGCTTCTCCGAGTTTCAGGGCCAGGGCCGCACTCCGCTGCTGCCCCCGCGAACCATAGACTCCCAGGCTGACGCCTCCGACGGTGAAGAGCAGGTCATCCCGATGGGGGCCTATCAAGGTCTGCCCACGCCCCAGTTCATCCCGCCGCAGGTCCCGGAGGTGGTTTGCCATGTAGCGGGCTATCTCCTGAGCATCGCCGGTTTCTGCGGACATCCTGCCCTCTCCATCGAAGCTCGGCTGGTAGCTGATTTCCAGGGGGTGGGGGCCGCGGTCAATCTCCTGGAAGAGCGCTCCCACCAGTCGGTCCAGGTCGTCTACTGCACGGAGCCGTTCGGCCAGGATGTAGCCTCCGCTGGCGGAAACCTCGTGGTCCCAGTATTCCAGTTCGTTATCCACCGCCCGGAGGGGGCGGCGCTGGTCGCGCCAGGCCCGCAGCAGGCTATTGCGCTGCTGAATGAGCCTGGTATAGCGCGACAGGGTGCGGACATAGCGCGGGTTGAGCTGCGAGAGGGTCACATCGAGGTAGCGCCGGCGGCCTGCCGGGGTTCCCTCAACGAGCATGATATCCCATGGCGTAAACAGCACCACGCGAAGCTGGCCGATGAAATCCAGCGAGCGCACCGGCTGCTGGTTCACCCGGACCAGTTTGCGGGTCGTGGTCAGCGAAAGAGGAGAAGGGATCGGGGTTGGCAAAACCTGGGGGGGGCGAGGCAGATGCCTCTTCCTGGTCGGGTGGCTTGAATTGCACCAGCACTTCGAGCAGGACGGAGTCCGGGGTGCGCTGCACCTCCGCTTTGAGATGGGCAAAGGGGGCGACCCCGGCTTCCCACGGGGTTCCCCAACGCACCAGTTCGCGGTCATAGCCGGCGCGTGGGGAGCGGGTGGTGGCAAGGTAGAAGAGCGCCTCCAGCAGGCTGGTTTTGCCCGATGCATTTGAGCCATACAGGAGGGTGGTTCCCGCATCGAGCACCAGGTCGAGCTTGTGGAAGTTGCGGAAGTTCCGTATGCTGAGGTTGGTTATATGCATAGGGGGACCGGCGGCCCGACCATACGAACCTCGATATCACTGGCAGGGGCAGGGGGTAGGGAATGAAGAAGGAGAAGGAAACAATGCCTCCTCCCTGCTCCCTACCTGCCCGCTGGTTCCCGTCCATCCTGAGACGGTGGTTCGTCGGGGATAATCCTGGTGATGTTGAGCGATTGCAGGTCTCGCACCTGGGCACAGTTGGCGCAGAACATGGCGATGCGCAGTTCATCACCAAACGCCTGCAATGCTCGAATCACCACCTCCACCCCGCCCTCGTCCACCGCGGCGGCAAGCACCGACCGGGCAACGCCGGTCAGGTCGGCCCCCAGTGCCAGCGCCTTGGCAACGTCAACCCCGTTGCGCACCCCACCGCTTCCAATGAGCGTGACATCGGGGAGGGTTGCGCGGACCTGGCGAATGGCCTCGGTGGTGGGCAAGCCCCACCCGGCAAAGGCGTGCGCAACGCGCACCCCGCGCTCAGAGACCTGGCGAAACCGTTCAACCTCGCTCCAACTGGTTCCCCCGGCGCCGGCCACGTCAATGATGCGCACCCCGGCGTTGTAGAGCTTTCGGGCGTCGGTTGCGCCGATACCGTTGCCAACTTCTTTCACCACGACCGGCACCGGAAGCTCCCGGCAAATCTGTTCGATACGGGGGAGCAAGCCGCGAAAGTTCCCGTCTCCACCGGGTTGCATCGCCTCTTGCAGGGGGTTGAGATGCAGGATAAGCGCGTCAGCTTCGATCATGTCCACGGCCCGGCGGCAGTGCTCAATGCCAAATCCGTAGTTGAGTTGCACCGCTCCCAGGTTGGCAAGCAAGGGATGGTGGGAGCCACCCGGCGGACCTGGTAGGTCGAGGCCAGCCGGTGGTCAATCAAGGCGGCTCGCTGAGACCCTACCCCCATCGCCAATCCCAGGTGCTCGGCAGCTTCGGCCAGCGCCAGATTAATTGGTTCAGTAGCCTGGGCCCCTCCGGTCATCGAACTGATGAGCAGCGGAGCCTGGATCACCTTTCCAAGAAACGTCACCTGGGTTCGAACTTCCGACAGGTTCAGGTCGGGCAGAGCCGTGTGGGGAAGGCGGTAGGCCGCAAAACCCGTCTCGATTCCTTTCGCTGCAACATCTTCTCTCAATACGATACGAATGTGATCGAGCTTGCGTTCCTCAATCGAGCTCGAATCGGGCATAGGGGGCAATCCTCGTATGATATGGTTCATGGGGCTGAAGCCCCATCGCGTATCTCAAATCTGCCCGAAGATCATACCAGCAAAAAAAGGCTCCGTCAAACAGCTCTGGAACCCTGACCCGTCGGGCAGGCACGATGCAGGCTGGTTCCTACTGCTCCCGGACGGTCTCAAGGATGCCGCGAATGATATCGTCTGGATTGACCCCTTCGGCCTGGGCTTCGAAGTTGAGAATGCACCGATGGCGCAGGGCTGGAAGCGCCGCCTCCTTGATATCTGCGAAGGCCACGTTGAGACGACCATCCAGCAGCGCGAGAATCTTTCCTGCCAGGATGAGTGCCTGCATGCCACGGGGAGATGCCCCGTAGCGAATGTATTGCCGGGCAACCTGGGGAGCATCCTTCTTTTCCGGGTGGGTTGCGGTCACCAGGCGGGCCGCATATTCCAGGACGTGGCTGGCAATGGGCACGGTGCGGGCCAGGTCTTGCATCTCAACGATCAAGCCTCCGCTGGCGACTTTGCGCAGTCGGGGCATCCGGGCGCCGGTCGTGCGTGTGGCAATCTCGACCAGTTCTTCGGCGGTCGGGAACGTCACGTTAATTTTGAAGAGAAACCGGTCAAGCTGCGCTTCTGGGAGGGGGTAGGTTCCTTCCATCTCCAGGGGGTTCTGGGTTGCTAGCACGAAGAAGGGGGCTGCCAGCCGATGAACCGTCTTCGATACGGAGACCGTCCCTTCTTGCATGGCCTCAAGCAGGGCGCTCTGGGTTTTCGGCGTCGCACGGTTAATCTCGTCGGCCAGAACCAGGTTGGCGAACACCGGGCCTGGCTCAAACCGAAATACTTTGTGTCCGTGTTCGTCCTCGCTGATGAGCGTTGTTCCGATGATGTCGGCTGGCATCAGGTCGGGAGTAAACTGAATACGGCTGAACTGGCAATCTATGACTTCAGCCAGCGTTCGTACCAGGGTGGTTTTGGCAAGGCCGGGCACCCCCTCAAGCAGGGCGTTGCCACCGGCCAGCAGGGTCACGATAGTCTGGCGAATCAGTTCGCGCTGGCCGACAATGACCCGTCCTACTTCGGCTTCAATGGACAATGCCCGCTGGCGAAATGCTTCGGGCGACAGATGCGAAGTCGCTGGAGCCGAAGGGGACGGAGAACGAAGTGGATGGGATGAAGGCGGAAGGTCCTGTTCGGG
This sequence comes from Chloroflexaceae bacterium, assembly GCA_012032475.1. Classification (GTDB taxonomy): domain Bacteria; phylum Chloroflexota; class Chloroflexia; order Chloroflexales; family Chloroflexaceae; genus JAAUSY01. The sequence goes on along the minus strand of JAAUSY010000018.1, from coordinate 17,204 downwards.
TCTGGTCATCATGGTGTTGAAACTCCTGGTTATCTAATCACTGGTTATTCATTGCATCTGGGTCAATACCCAACGCCCGCAGCCGCGCCGCCAGTTTTTCGGCTCGCTGCTCGGCCAGTCGCGCCTGCTGCTCGGCCACGCGCGCCTGCCACTCGGCTTTTCTGGCTCGCCACTCGGCCTGCTCCGCTCGTTGCTCCACCTCGTCGAAGGTCAGAAACCGCTGCCCGTTCGGGCGGTAGAGGTGCAACTCTTCCGCGGTCTGCACAAACCAGATGCCCAGACGGGGACTCTGCCACCCCTGCATGGGCAGGATTTCGTGCAGCCGGTCGTCCATACGCCACCAACCACGCAACTCGTGGTCTTCCGGGTCATACAGGTAGTATTCCTCCACCCCGTAGCGGTCATAGAAGTTCCACTTGGCTTCCATTTCCGGGGCGTCATTGCCGGGCGAGAGGATTTCAAAGACCACCTGCGGTCCCACCCCGTCCTCCTCCCACTGACGGTAGGACCCGCGGTGTCCCTTGGGGCGTCCGAACACCACCAGTACATCCGGGGCGCGGCGCAGGTCGGGACGCCCTTTGACCGGGTACCACAGGAGGTCTCCAGCCACAAAGACCTCCGGCTGGTCACGAAAGAGGGCATCCAGGTTGGTCTTGATCGTTACGATCCACTGGAACTGGACGGTGTTGTCGGCCATGGGTTGCCCGTCGCTTTCCGGGTAAACGATATTCAGGTCGTGGCCCATGGCGGAAGGGTTGGCACTGCGCATGGTTCCGCTCCTTGGTCTGTATACCTATACTCAATTATTCATGGCATCCGGGTCAATACCCAACGCCCGCAGCCGCGCTGCCAGTTTTTCGGCTCGCTGCTCGGCGAGTTCGCGTTCCAGGCGCTCTTGCTGCGCCTGTTGCTCGGCCAACCGCGCCTGCTGCTCGGCCAACCGCGCCTGCCACTCAGCTTTTCTGGCTCGCCACTCGGCCTGCTCCGCTCGCTGCTCCACCTCATCGAAGGTCAGAAACCGCTGCCCGTTCGGGCGGTAGAGGTGCAGCTCTTCCGCGGTCTGCACAAACCAGATGCCCAGACGGGGACTCTGCCACCCCTGCATGGGCAGGATGTCGTGCAGCCGGTCGTCCATACGCCACCAACCACGCAACTCGTGGTCTTCCGGGTCATACAGGTAGTATTCCTCCACCCCGTAGCGGTCGTAGAAGTTCCACTTGGCTTCCATTTCCGGGGCGTCATTGCCGGGCGAGAGGATTTCAAAGACCACCTGTGGCACCACCCCGTCCTCCTCCCACTGACGGTAGGACCCGCGGTGGCCCTTGGGGCGTCCGAACACCACCAGCACATCCGGGGCGCGGCGCAGGTCGGGCCGCCCCTTGACCGGGTACCACAGGAGGTCTCCAGCCACAAAGACCTCCGGCTGGTCGCGAAAGATGGCATCCAGGTTGGTCTTGATCGTCACGATCCACTGGAACTGGACGGTGTTGTCGGCCATGGGTTGCCCGTCGCTTTCCGGGTAAACGATATCCAGGTCGTGGCCCATGGCGGAAGGGTTGGCGCTGCGCATGGTTCCGCTCCTTGGTCATTTCGCTGTCGCCTGTTACCGACATTATCTATGAAATCTATGCAGTCAAAGCCTTCACCTGTATCCGGGGTATCGCACCAAACACAAATAGGACGCAGAGACCCCTGCGCCTCTGCCCGCATCATTCATTCGCCACTGCTATCAGTTCCTACCCCTGGCTCCAGGTGCGAAAAGTAGTCTCGGACATAGTCTTTAAGATGGGGCGGTATGTACCCGCGGTCCAGGGCTTCGCTGGCCGAACGGGAATACTCAGGGTAGACCTGCTCGTAGGGAATCAACGAGGGGTTGGTGACCCCAGGCAGGTTGCTTTGCTCCAGGTGGGTCTGCTCCTGCCCTCCCTCTCCCTGCTGCCCCGGAACAAACTCCGGGTCTCCCGTCTCTCCCAATGGCTCAAAAGGCTGATACACCATCTCTCGCTGGTCATCGCCCCGGCCTCCGCCAGGCCGGTTCGGGTCAACCTCCGGGTCGGCATTGCTCTGCCCTTGCCCCAGGTTGGGAGCATTGGTTCCTCCTCCTTGCTGGCCTTGCTGCCCCTGCTGGCCTTGCTGCCCCTGCTGCCCCTGCTGCCCCTGCTGGCCTGCACGAGCCACGCGCTGGCGGCTGTCCTGGATTTCCGAAAGCGCCTGCTGGACCGCTTCCTGATCGGCCATTTCCCGTTGGGAGTCGCGAACATTCTGGGATGCCTGCTGCAATGCCTGTGAAGCCTGCTCCTGCTGACCGTCGCGCAACGCCTGCGAAGCGTCCGAGAGGTTTTGTGAGAGTTCCGGGCTGGTCGGAGCCATCCGCGTTGCCTGCTGCTCAAGCTGGTCAGCAAGTTGCTGGCGTTCTTCTTCGGTCATCGTTTCAAGACGGCGGGCAAGCTCCTCAAGGTCCTGCGCGGCCCGGTCAAGGTCGGAGGACTGCCCCGCCTCACGACCAGAAAGACGTTCCATCTGTCGGGCCATTTGCTCAAGCGCCGCCCGTCGAGCATCGGCCTGGGGGTCAAGCCGCTGCTGAAGACGTGCCTCAGCCGACGAAAGGTCTGCCAGGGCTTCTTCGCGGTTGCCGGGGTTGCGGCGGAGTTGTTCTTGCAGTTCAGCAAGTCGCTGCTCAAGCAAAGCCCGCGCTTCGGGCGTCAGGGTGGTTTCCTGGGTAAGCTGCTGCTGAAGCTCTGCGATGCGTTCGTTGACCTGCTGGATGGCCTGCTGCACCTGCTGGCGCTCTGCCAGGATGGCATCCTGGGGGTTGGGGAGGAGCAGCAAGAGGATTCCGACGAGCAGGGGCAGCAAACTCAGGATGAGCGCCCGCCGGTCCAAGCGCCAGGGAAGCTGTCCTGGTCGCACCCCCTGCACTGTGGCTGCTGCATCCTCCTGCTGCATGTCATCAAGCACGCCCGGCTCCGGGCGTTCGTAGAGTTCCAACGCTGTTGCCAACCGTTCGCGCAGTTCCAGAAGGCGGTCTACGCGTCTGGCCGTGCGGTGGAGCGAGGAGGGACGCGCCACCAGGTAGCCCACCACGAGCACCCCCCAGACGACCAGGGGAACCACTGCCCACGCCCGGAGATGGGGGATGGCGACCAGACGCCCCGCCAGCGCAATGAGCGCAAAAAAAACTGCCCCAACCCACAGGGTCCGGCTGGTAAATAGCAGGGTGTCACTCAGGCGAAGCCGTCTTTGCAGAGGACCAAGACGGCGCTGGACCGTGGTGTATGCCGTGGACATATGATGCTGGCTCCTGTTCTGTGGGCTATTCTTCTTCACGCCGCCAGACGTGGCGCTCGATGGTCTGGCGAGACAGATTCCCCTGTTCCCACACTTCAACCACGCGCTGGCTCCAGATGGTCACCGTTGCCCTTGCAGATGGAGCGGAGGGAGCGGAGGGAGCGGGGGGAGAAACGACCGGCAAATGGGATGACGAAACTCCTGGGTATGGTGGAGAAACAACCGTCGGGTGGGGAGATATGGGCTGGATCACTGGCTGGCTGGTTGGTTGGCTGGCTGGCTGGCCCATCCGCTCGACTCGTCGGCGCACCCAGGCAAGCCCGGCTTCGACCACGAGTGCCGCAAGACTGACCGCAAGCGCCTGACCAACCTGCCTCAGCTGGATGGGAAGGTCGGACGTCAGGGGCAGGGAGATGGGCGTTCCTGTTCCTGTTTGGCGGCGAGCCTCCAATTCGGTGCGTTCCAGCGGTGCGCCACAGTGACCGCAGAAACGATTCTCCAGGAGGTTGCCATGCTGGCATCGGGGACAGATGCGTTCAACCATATGGTTCTGATACTCCTCCCGTGTGGTTCCAGGTGTTGTTTTGCCTGGTAACGATGAAGAAAATCACGCCATGCATTGCTATGGGCAGTATAACACAAAAGAACTTCCTCTGCATTTGCCCGACGGTGAGACCCGAAGACTCGAAGACTCGGTGCCCTCTTGACATGGTCCATCCTCTGTGGTATGTTATTCTCAACTAAAAATTTATTTAGTCAAAGCTAAATCATCACTTGTGGTATCATGCCAGTGATGAGTGATAGATAGGTGGAGAGCGTGAGATGATCGGGCCACGATGGAAAAAAGTGCTGCGCGACCTGGGGGGCAACAAAACCCGCACGATTCTGGTGGTTCTGTCCATTGCCGTGGGGGTCTTCGCGGTGGGCGTCATTGCCACCTCGCGGGTGATGCTTTCGGAAGGGTTGGACCGAAGTTACCAGGCGATCAACCCCGCCAGCGCGATGATAATGGTGAGTGACCCGTTCTTCGGAAGCGGCGGTGTGGGCTTTGGGGATGAACTCGTTGAGGTGGTCCGGGGCATGGACGGGGTCGAGGAAGCGGAAGGCCGGCGCAAGGCCACGGTGCGCTTGAAGGTCGGTCCCGACGAATGGCGTGATTTGCAACTTTTTGCCATCCCCGACTACGAAGATATCCGCATTAACAAGGTTTCTTCGGAGGACGGTTCCTGGCCGCCGGAAGACCACGAATTGCTGATTGAGCGCTCGGCTATGGGACTGGTCGGGGCACGGGTGGGCGACACCCTGACCATCAAGACCCCCAATGGCAAACTGCGGGAGATGCCCCTGGCCGGTATCTCTCACGACCTGTCGCAGCTCCCTTCATTTCTCGATGGCACCATCTACGGCTACACGACGTTTGATACGCTCGAATGGCTTGGCGAACCGCGCAACTACAACGAACTGTATATCGTCGTGGCAGAAGGGAAGGATGATAAGGAGCATATTCAGCGCATTGCCAATCAGGTCAAGGAGAAGGTTGAGCGGAGTGGGCGACCGGTCTATTACATGGTCGTGCCGGAGCCGGGCGAACATGTGCTGGACTACCTGATCCAGGCCATTGTGTTTTTGCTCGGCGTGCTCGGCATTCTGGCGCTGTTCCTGAGCAGCTTCCTCGTCGTCACGACTATCTCCGCCATCCTGACCCAACATGTGCGGCAGATTGGCCTGCTCAAGGCCATCGGCGCACGCCGGCCCCAGATTATGCAGATGTACCTGACGCTGTCGCTGACGTTCGGGATACTCGCCATGGTCGTTGCCGTACCACTGAGCGCGGTCGCGGCCAACGGCTTGAGCAGCTTTATGGCCGGGCTGTTCAATTTCGATATTGACGATTTTACGCTTCAGCCCCAGGTGGTGATGCTACAGGCGGCTATCAGCCTGCTGGTTCCAGTTCTGGCGGCACTCTACCCGGTGATCGTGGGCACCCGCATCAGTGTGCGTGAAGCGCTGGACACCGAAGGTGGGCCGGGGAGCTATGGCAGGGGTCTCTTCGACCGTCTGATCCGCAAGGTGCGGGGGGTTTCGCGCCCGCTGCTGCTCTCGCTGCGCAATACCTTTCGGCGCAAAGGGCGGCTGATGCTCACGCTGACGACCCTTACCCTGAGCGGGACAATGTTCATCAGTGTCTTCTGCATCCGCGACTCGATGTTCCAGACGCTCGAAGAGTTGATGGATGTCTGGCAATATGATCTCTGGATTACCCTCAGCCGTCCGTATCGAATCGAACTGATCGAACACCATTCGATAGGGGTGCCCGGAGTTGTGGATGCCCAGAGCACCGGGTTCATTACCAGTCGCCGTGTGCGCCCGGACGACACCGACAGCGATGTCCTGATGCTCTTTGCGCTCCAGCCGGGCAGCAAGCTGATGAAGCCTATCGTCGTGGAAGGGCGCTGGCTCCTGCCGGGCGACGAAAACGGCATTGTCCTGACCACCGCGTTCGTGAAGGACGAAGAGGATATTGAGGTCGGCAGCAATATCACGTTGAATATTGCGGGCAACGAACAGATCTGGCGCGTGGTCGGCATCTGCCAGATGCTCTGGCCCGCGGGTTATGTTAATTATCCCCATTACTCGCGGGTGAAGGGAGAGACCGGGCGAGCCAACACGGTCTGGGTGGTCACCGACCGCCACGACGCCCAGTCGCAGGCAACGATTGCCCGCAGGCTGGAACAGCACTATGAGCAGCAGGGTATCCGCGTCAGTTCGGTGACGAAAATGGCCGAGGAACGCGCCGAAGCCGCAATGACCTTCAACATCATCGTCATGATGCTGGCGATGATGGCGGTTTTGCTGGCGGTGGTGGGGGGATTGGGGTTGATGGGGACGATGAGCATCAATGTGCTTGAGCGCACCCGCGAAATCGGCGTCATGCGGGCGATAGGCGCATCCAACGGGGCGGTGATGAACCTGGTGCTGGTTGAGGGTATCCTCATCGGGATGGTGAGTTGGTTGCTGAGTGCGCTCATTGCGGTTCCCCTGAGCAAGCCCCTGAGCGCATCAGTCGGGATTGCGTTGTTTCAGGTTCCGCTGAGCTATGCGTTCTCCATTGACGGCCTGCTCATCTGGTTGTCCGTGGTGGTCGTGCTTTCTGCGGTGGCGAGCCTGCTGCCAGCCTGGAACGCCTCGCGCCTGACCGTGCGCGATGTGCTGGCCTATGAGTAAGGAGATAGCCCTTGCGTCTGTTCGTTGCGCTCGAACTTCCGGACCAGGTGATAGCCGAGATGGAGGCCATTCAGCGTTGCCTGCGGGGGGCCGGTCCCATCCCGTCAAATGGGTTGCGGCGACGTCCTGCCACCTGACGCTGCAATTCCTCGGTGAAGTAGAGGAAACGCTTGTTCCCTTGCTGGTGGCAGCATTGGAGCCACCGGGGAGGCTTCCGCTGCCCCGGCTCCATCTGGAGCGGGTGGGAGCCTTCCCCAACGTGAAACGCCCGCAGACTATCTGGGTGGGGGTTGAGGGTGGCCTTCCGGAGTTGCACGACCTTCAGCAAGCTGTGGCAGCGGCGTTGGAGCCGCTCGGCTTTGCCGCCGAGCAGCGACCCTTCCGGGCCCACCTGACCGTGGGGCGCGTCCGCCGCGATGCTTCCCCCGCGCAGCAAACCACCCTCGGAGCGGCCATCGCGTCGGTTGCTGCTCCGCGCCCATGCGCCTGGCAGAGCGGGCCGCCGCTGCTCTTCCAGAGCACCCTGACTCCCAATGGGGCAGTCTATCGTAAAATCGGGCCGGGGGGGCAGGCAAGTAACGAGCCAACCCGGAACCAGAATACAGAAAGGAACCTTCCATACTATGCGGTCCTCTCAGGAGTTTCCCCGTTTTTCTGCTGCCCTGACCCGGTGTATCTGCCCCTCGTGCGGCCTGCTGCTCGTTCTGCTGCTCTTTCTGCTGCCCTTCTTTCGCCCGTCTCCGGTGGCAGCACAGGACGAGGGAGGCAGCGAAGCCCCCCCAGTCCGGAGCGAGGATTGGCGCGAACGGACAACCGCCCACTTCATCATCCTCTACGCGGCCGGCTACGAAGCCACTGCCGAGCAATATGCCGGTTTTGTGGATAGGATTTACGAAGAGGTGGCGACCATCTTTGCTCACCAGACCAGCACCCCGATTACGCTGCGCCTCTATCCCACCGAGGAAAGCTACGCGGCGGTCAACCCGCTGGCTCCCGACCTGCCCGGCATTGTGGCCCACGCCGACTTCCGCCGGCGCGAGGTTGCCGTCATTCTCCCCGTGACGGCGCAGCAAACGCCGACCGAAGTTCAGAACAACGTTCGCCACGAACTGACGCACATCGTTGCGGCAGACCTGAGCGGCAACCGGTTGAATACGGGGTTTCAAGAGGGCATTGCCCAGTATGTTGAGGAATATACCCCGGTTCTGGAACGAAAAGTGGCGACTCTGTCCCGCGCCCGCGAACAGGGCACCTTGCTCGCCTGGGACGATTTTGATGACCGCGACAAGGTCTATGGAAAGGCTGATGTGAGCTATCCCCAGACGCTTTCGGTGGTGGCATTCCTCATCCAGCAGTATGACTTTGCGGCCTTTCGGGACTTCCTGACGCTCAGTGCCCAGAGCAGCGGCTATCGCTCGGCCCTGGAGCAGGCCTATGGCAAATCACCCGCTGACCTGGAAGCCGCATGGCGCAGGTGGCTCCCTGCCTATCTCGATGAGGATTACCGCCATAATGCCCTCGTCAGCTATGACCTTTCGAAGGCCCGCCAACTGCTTGACCTGGGGCGCTACGCCGAAGCCCAGACCGAGTTGGAACAGGCCATTGACTGGTTGCAGACGGAAGAACCATCGTCCGCCCGTTCCGAACAATCAGCGGCAACCCTGGCCGAGGCGCAGCAGCTTCTTGAGCGCAGCAAGGCCGGGCAACAGGCCGAGAACCTGGCAATCGAGGCACGAACGGCCCTGCAACATGCGGAATATGCGCGGGCCAGCCAGCTTGTTGCCCTGGCCCGCGCTGCCTACACCACCCTGGGCGATACACGCCAGGACGCGATTCTGGCTGCCTATGCCGAACGGGCCGGGCGAGGTCTCCGCGCCCAGGAATATCTGGTGCAGGCCGACGATATGGCCCGGAACCTCAAGCTCCCCGAAGCGCGGACGGCGTCCGATGCTGCCGCCGCCGAATTTGCGGTTCTGGGCGACCAGGTGCGGATGGACCAGGCGCTTTCGTTTCGGCGCTCGCTGGATAACCGACAACAACTCATTGGAACGGTGCTGGTGGCTCTGGGCATTATGGGCGTACTGTTCAGCCTGTGGGGGCGCTGGTTCCTGCGCGAGGAGGAGGCGTGGTAGGGGAGAGGGAGAGTATAAGCCAGCGGGGTGCTGGTTGAGGGAGAAGAGACGTGATGGATAGGGAAATGAATGGCAAAGATGGCATCAATACATTTGTGCTTCTCAATGGTCTACAACGAAGGAGCGAAGGAGAGGAACCATGAATCGTGCAACCAGAATGAACGTCGCAACCATCGGCGTCATCTTCGGCTTCAGCGGGATGACCCACGGTTTTGCGGAAACCCTGCAAGGGAATACGCCGACCGGCGGCATGTTCATCAACGCAATTGCGGCGGGCAGCAGTTGGACCCGCTGGAGCGAAGGGGGCGAGGGTGCGTTTACGATTGTTCCAAACTTTCTGATCACCGGTATCCTGGCTATGCTCATCGGCGTGGTCATTATCATCTGGTCAGTTCGATTTGTGCATACGCCACGGGGGCCACTCGTCTTTCTGCTGCTCTTCATCTTGCTCTTCCTGATGGGTGGGGGTATCGGACAGGTTGTCTTTTTTATTCCAGCTTGGGCGGTCGCGACTCGCATCAACAAGCCATTGAATTGGTGGAGGATGCTCCCGGCGGGCATACGCAGCGGGCTGTCCAGGGCGTGGCCGGGGTTGCTGACGGTCGCATCGCTGCTGATCCTGACATCCCTCGGTATCGCCATCTTTGGGTATATTCCCGGTGTGCAGGATATGGAGCAGATGTTGAATATCACCTTGTTGATGGTTGGCGCGTCGTTGCTCTTCTTTCTGTTGGCGTTTGTGGCCGGCTTTGCGCGTGACATTGAACACGCCTGATCAGGAGCGCACGCACGTGAGCGATCCGTGAATATCCTGATGGGAACGTATGACGGATACTTTCTGGTGTACAGCCATAAACGCACCAAAGCTGGTTCAGTGCATGTGTGGCAAGAATTCTGTTACCCATACCTAACCTTGTCATCTGAACAAGCGCAACGGGGCAGGCTCCGTTGCCTGCCCCGTTGCGTTGAACGACCTATAGGAGTAGGTCGTATACGGCGAGAAGAGTGCTACCGCATAATCATCGGAAGGTGAATCGTTCTCGTCTCTTGCTGAGATTCAGCTTGCAGCGTCAGATTTTCTGCATCGCTGCTATCCCATTCCGCGGTGGTCGCCATCATCTGGTCCCCAACCTGGAAGGTGACGGTGCGGCCCGCTGCGCCACAGCCGTCGGAAACCCCCGCTTCATCGGCAGCCACCTCAATGACGTAGATAATCGTGCCGTCGGCTTCCTGGGTGCTGCTCTCGCCGCACACGTTGCCGTCAACCCGCGCAATCACGGGCATATCGGCGGTGGGAACCAGCGTATCGCCCGGTTGGACCACCCCGAAGAAGGTGTCGGGGGCCTGTCGGGGCATCCCCTCCAGTGCCGCGGAGAGGTCCGTGCCTGGGTCTTCCTGCGTCAGACTCGCATCGTGCGGCAGGTAGAGCGTCGTGGTCCGGGTCGCATAGATGAAATACCCTTCCCAAAGCTGAGTTCGTGCAGGGTATTGATGTAGGGAGCCAGCCAGGTGGGCAGGCCAACGAGGTAGCGTTTCCAGGGGTCCCGCGCCGTCGGGTCATACCCCTTCACCTGCGTATACGACCCCTCGATGGATTGCAGCGCCTCGGCGACCGGGCGGGTCTCCTTGACCGGGTAGGCGACGAGATTCCAGCCTTTTGCCTCAATGGGAATTTCAACGCTGGACATCAGGGCGTAGACGCCTGGTCCCTGGCTGCGGGCCGCCGCCAGGTTGTAGTAGGGGTTGCGGACGGTGGGCAGAGCGGTCCATCTGGAGCCATTCCAGAAGTAGATGGTCAGGGCTTCTTCGTCACCGCCGGCGGCCAGGACATCGTTCCCCATATATTCAAAGCTGATGGAGCCTTCCATCACGGGTGCGCCGGGGGTTGAAACCAGGCTATACCCCTGACCAATGACCGTTCGCCCTGCGGGCAGCGGCGGAAGTCCGGCCATGTCCTGGATGGTGTAGAAGTCGCCTTCTTCAAAGACCACCGGGTTGTCAGTGAACAGGAACATCTGCCCGTCGGACGAGAGGAGCGCGGCGCGGCGGTTGCGGTGTGCCCCGCCACTCCCATTGGCAACACTGCGGCGGTTGCGGTGCGCCCTTCGCCAATGAGCGTCCCACCGCGGCGGTTGCGGTGCGCTCCTCCGCCACCGTGCGTGTCGCTACGGCGGTTGCGGTGCGCCCCCGGATTGCCCCCAATGGCATAGGCAACCATCACTTCGCGGCGGGGGTTCAGTTCGCTCGACGGCTCATCCACCCACACCCGGACATTCCCGGCCATCGCTACATCGCTCAGGTGGAACGTTCCCTGATAGATGCCCTGCCGGTTCCTGGTCAGGGTAATCGGAGCCTCCCCCTTGCCATATTCGGGGTAGAGCCGGGCATAAATTGGCAGACCCCGCGGAACCCCGGATACCTGAATATTCAGCGTCATCGAAGTCACCGGGCTAATCTGCACCACGGGAGACCAGGTGGTGTCTCGCTCCAGGCTCAGGCGGTCGTCGCCCATCTCAATCGTCTCACAGCCATACTGCTGGAGCGCCCGGTCGTAGACGCACAGTTCGTCGCCGGGCTGCGCTCCCCGTGCAATCACACGGTTCTGCCCGCCAATGGGGCTACCAGCGGCAATGACGTAGTCTTCATGCACCAGGTAGGCGCGGGCCTCGGACGAACCCACCAGGTGGTCGGTGTAGTCCAGGTAGAAGGTCGGGTCTTCCAGGGCGTTGGTCGGAGTTATCGGGTCATGAACCTGGACCGCAGTCACCTGAAATGGCATTATGCTCGGACCGGGGTTAATCTCGGCGGGCGATTGCATCCAGGGGTACCACTGGGAAAGCGTTTCCCACTCGGTGCGATGCAAGGTCTGGTTTGCCAGGGTGCTGGCACAGTTGGCATTCCAGAAGGTTTCGTCAGCAATGAACTCGGTGTTATCCATGTTGGTGTAGGGGTCGCCCATGATGCTGCCTGAGCAGCTATCCACCGCAATCAGGATGTTATCCTCGTTCAGCCCCAGGTAGACTTCGTCCTGGAAGAACAGGTAGTGCCCCAGTTCGTGCGCCAGGATAATCGGCCAGTCATCGCCCAGGTTGTAGCCGGGGTCTCCGTAGCGGTTCCACGTTGCGCCCATGGCAACCTGCCCGATGTTGTAGACGATATCGCTGTGCTGCGGGTCAACGGTCTCCTCTTCGACAATCCCACCCTGGGCGGCATAGGGATGCAGGTTGTTGGAGGCATAGACGAGCACATGCGAATAGGCCCAGTCGTCGGCATTCTGCCAGACCACCACGTCTCCCAGGGCCGCCTGCCCGTTGGTGATATCATACAGATATTCTGAGGTGCGTTGCAGATTGAATTCCAACTGCTGGAGATAGGTGGGGTCGTTGCTGGCATCCCATTCCAGGGAGAGGTCCAGGTTGAAGAGGACCAGCGGGTGGTCTTCGAGGACGATCAACTCCTGCACGCCTGGGTTCGTAACCTCAAACGTGTGAAGCCCCATGAAGGTTGGAACGCCGCTGGTGTGATACATGGTGAAACTGGTGGTCGAGGTAATCGGAGCCATGGCAAAGAGGTGGTCGCCCTGGTTGATCTCGACGGTTCCAGGGAGATAGCCTTGCTCGTCGGTTTGGAGCGGAACGCCGCTGGTGTCGGTCAATGGTTCTCCCCCGACCTGCTGGTCACTGTTCAGGCGGTAGACCATTGCGCCGGACATCGGCTCCATGGCCTCGTTCAGGACCCGTACCTGGATATCGCTGGTCTGCTGGACGACCATGCTGACCTCGCGTGCTGCTCCGCTGCTGGCAGCCTGGATGGCCGGGATGGCGGGGAAACTCATCACAATAAGAGCGACAAATACCAGGAACATGGTTCCTGGTTTCCATTGAGACTGGAGCCGGTTCAGGCGGTTTAGTCCAGGTGGTGATGATGAACTGGTATAAGTGCGGGTAAACATAACAAATCTCCTCCGTTGCGGTGATCTTAACTATCTTATCTCAGAAGACCAACTCGTGTAGAAAACGTTAAGCCCATTATATGGCTTCCAGTGCCGAAAGGCAATAGGCAGAAGGTACCGGTACTGGATGGGATAGTACCGTCGGGTGATGAACGTTTTTGCGGGCAGTGGTATAATTTCACCGTTTCCCAGACCTCCCCGAAAGAGGTACAATACTCAGGAGTCCCTGGCGATGTCCATGACCGACTCGCGACCGTGAACGGGAGCGGGAACGAGAGCCTGACCATGACCTTTCGTCTATTATCACCACGGAGTATTCCCGTCAATGCATTCCCGTTGATGCCTTCCCTTCCCATGAAGGAAACGTCTGTCCCTGAAGCAGAGTTGATCATTCCCGAACCCGAAAAGGAAGCCTTATGAGCCAGATGAATATGGAACGCAAAACCAGAGAACGCTACGATCCATCCAGAATTGAGAAGAAATGGCAAGACCGGTGGGCGGCTGACGAGTTGTATCGAACCGCTTCTGCTGATGAGCGACCGAAGTATTACGTGCTGGATTTCTATCCGTACCCAAGCGGTGAGGGGTTGAGCGTGGGGCACTGCCGCAACTATGTGCCCACGGATGTGCTGGCCCGCTACTACCGGATGAAGGGGTACCAGGTGCTCCACCCGATGGGGTGGGATGCCTTTGGTCTGCCGGCTGAGAACGCCGCTATCAAGCAGAAAACGAATCCGGCCCGTCTGATTCGCCAGTATGCCAATAATTACAAGCGCCAGATGCATTTGATTGGGGCGAGCTACGATTGGAGCCGCGAGATTAATTCCAGCACGCCCGAATATTACCATTGGACGCAGTGGATTTTCTTGCAACTCTATCATTCCTGGTATGATGCGCGGGTTGATGCGGCCCGCCCTATCCGCGCCCTGGAAGAAGAACTGGCGCTCCACGGGACGCTGAAACTGGCCCTGCCCCTCTCGGAGCCACGGATGACCGCCGATGAGTGGAAGCAACTGCCCCCCCTCCAGCAGCAGGAGGTGTTGGGGCGCTTTCGCCTGGCCTATCGCAGCGAGGCGGCGGTCAACTGGGACCCGGTGGACAAGACGGTGATTGCGAATGAGGAAGTGGACGCCGAGGGGCGGGCCTGGCGCAGCGGGGCGCTGGTTGAGCGCAAGGTGCTGAAGCAGTGGTTCTTCCGTATCACAGCCTATGCGGAACGTCTGTCCCGCGACCTTGACCTGGTTGACTGGCCGCCGAGCATTGTGGCGATGCAGCGCAACTGGATCGGGGGGAGCGCGGGGGCCGAGGTTATCTTTCGGGTTGCGCCGCACCCCGACGACGAGAAGGGCGAGGCCAGGGCGGATGGCGGCAGTGCGGCATTCGAAGTGGAGGAATCGGCCATTGAGACGGTTCAGGATGAGATAATCGTCTTCACCACCCGACCGGATACGCTCTGGGGGACAACGTTTATGGTGCTCGCTCCCGAACACCCGCTGGTGACCGAAGTGACGACGACCGGGCGGCGGGCCGCGGTCAAGGCGTATGTGACCGAGGCCAGGGCCAAACCAGCGGCGGCGCGGGTGGGCGAGGACCGCGAGAAGACGGGGGTCTTCACCGGGGGCTATGCTATCAATCCGGTGAATGGGGCGCGTATCCCCATCTGGATTGCCGACTACGTGTTGATGGAGTATGGCACCGGGGCGATTATGGCGGTGCCGGCGCACGACGAGCGGGATTTCGCCTTTGCGTTGAAATATCACCTACCGATTATTCCCGTAATTGCCCGTCCGGACGACCTGGCCCGCAGCCGGGTGCTCCACGGAACCTACCGCGAGGGTCTGGTTGAGGCGCTCAGGGCAGCAGGCTATGCCTTCGAGGAGCACGACGGAACGTTGGATGTCACGCTCACGGGGGTCCAGGCGCTCAACTATGCGACACTGGTGAAGAAATATCTGACCAACCGATGGACGGAGGTGGTCGGGTCCGGCTGGTTGGCGGTCTTCCCCGATGAAATCATCATCTTCGATTCTATTGAGGTTGACCGGCGCATTATGGTGCGGATGCGGTCGGACAGTGCCGAAGGCGAGGAAGCCGCGCTTCCGGCCACGTTTATGGGCTACCTGGCGGCGGTGCCGTTCTACCGCGAGGTTATCTATCACCACGAGTACGGCCCGCCGATCAATTCTGGCCCGATGACCGGAATTCCTGGAGAAAAGGCGATTGAGAAGACGATTGAGTGGTTGGAGGAGCAGGAAATCGGGTTGCGCCGCCAGAATTATAAGATGCGGGACTGGCTGATTAGCCGTCAGCGCTACTGGGGAACGCCCATCCCCATCATTCATACGGAAGATGGCCTGGAAGTGGCAGTCAGCGAGGAGGAACTCCCCGTCCGGCTGCCAGATGTGGAAAGCTACGAACCGACCGCCACCGGCGAGTCGCCGCTGGCGCTGGTTGATTCGTGGGTGCAGGTCACGCTGCCCGATAGCCGTGCGGGGAAGCGAGAAACGGACACGATGGGCACATTTGCCTGTTCGTCGTGGTACTTCTTGCGCTTTGCCGACCCCCACAATCGCCGGGACCTGGCGGCTCCGGAAGCCTTGCGCTACTGGTTGCCGGTGGATATGTATGTGGGGGGGGCCGAACACGCGGTGATGCACCTGCTCTATGCGCGGTTCTGGACCAAGTTGCTCTATGACCTGGGGGTGGTGGGGTTTGTCGAACCCTTTACGCGCCTGCGCAACCAGGGGCTTATCCTGGCGGCGGATGGTCGCAAGATGAGCAAGTCGTTCCATAATGTGATTACACCGGATGAGGTGGTGGCCGAACTGGGGGCCGATGCACTGCGCGGCTATGAATGCTTCATCAGCGATTTTGAGTTGGCCGTTCCCTGGAGCACCCAGGGGGTGCCGGGGGTGCGCCGCTGGCTCGACCGGGTGTGGCGCATTGTGCTATCGCCGGAGGAGAACCCCGGACAACCTGCGGAGATGGGCGAGCGGGATTTGCTCCGCATCACCCACCAGAGCATTCAGCGGGTTGAGCATGATATCCTCGATTTCAAGTTCAATACGATGGTTGCAGCCCTGATGGGGTTTACCAATGCGCTCTACCGCGCCCGCGATGCGGGGCTGGTTGCGACGCCGGCCTGGGATGAGGCCATCACGACGCTGCTCCTCTTGATGGCTCCGGTGGCTCCCCACATTGCGGAGGAAATTTGGGAAGGCCTGGGCCGCCCTTACAGTATCCACCAGCAGGCCTGGCCGGTGGCGAACCCTGCCCTGGCGGCAGAGGAGGTTATCGAGGTGGTGCTTCAGGTCAATGGCAAGGTGCGCGACAAGGTTGAGGTGGCAGTCAATACGGATGAAACGACCCTGCGCGAACTGGCGCTGGCAAACGAACGGATACGGGGCTTTATGGAAGGGAAGGAAGCCCGCAAGGTCGTGGTCGTGCCGAATAAGCTGGTCAATATCGTCATATAGATATAGAGTCCAGGCATTTTCCGGTGGGACTGGCATTACCGACTATGGGGTATAACGGAGAGAGGAACCAGAGGAGAGAAAGGGAGGACTGATTGATGAAAACGGACTATCAAGAGCTGCTCAATGTGGCCCACGAACTGGCCTGGCAGGCGGGGAAGATTACGCTGCGCTATTTCCAGACCGATATCACGACCGACCGCAAAGCCGATGCATCGCCGGTGACGATTGCTGACCGCGAGACGGAGAGTTACCTTCGGGCCGCTATCACGGCCCGCTATCCCGACCACGCGCTTCTTGGCGAGGAGGAGGGAGCCAGTGGGAATAGCGGTGCTCCGTGGCGCTGGATTCTCGACCCGATTGATGGAACGAAGGCCTTCATTCACGGGATGCCGATCTATGGGGTGATGATCGGGGTTGAGTATGAGGGGGAGCCGGTGGTGGGGGTGGTGCATATGCCGGCCCTGGGAGAAATGGTCGCTGCGGCGCGGGAACAGGGGTGCTGGTGGAATGGCCGGCGGTGCCGGGTGTCGCAGGTTGCGTCGCTCGACCAGGGGTTGCTCGTGGCGACGAGTGCCACGAGGTATGGAGCCTATGGCAAACAGGCTGCGTTCGAGCGTCTGGTCAATGCGGCGGGGATGTTCCGGACCTGGGGTGATTGCTATGGGTATCTGCTGGTGGCAACCGGGCGGGCCGAGGTGATGATTGACCCGGTGATGAAAATCTGGGATGCGGCGGCACTGCTGCCTATCTTGCAGGAGGCCGGTGGGACCTTCACCGATTGGAAGGGGACTCCGACGATTTCTGGCGGTGAGGGGCTTGGGACGAACGGCCTGGTGGCCGATGAGGTCTTGAGCTTGCTGGCGAGGAAGTGAAGGGGAGGCTGGTGATTAACGATATCAAACAGAAACTCACCGATGCATTTGGGGAGCCACAGGCTACAGCACTTGCAGAGGCGATACAAGGTTCTTACGTTAATCTGGTAAAGATAAATGATTTCAACGAATTGAAGGACCTTGTCGGAACTCTGACCATCCAGGTGTCCAACCTGACGCTGGCGCAGCAGCGCACCGAACGGCGCGTCGAGGAACTGGCGGCGGCGCAGCAGCGCACCGAACGGCGCGTCGAGGAACT
>JAAUSY010000310.1 GCA_012032475.1 Chloroflexaceae bacterium | reverse complement strand
CTCCCCCCCATCCCCAATCCTCATCATGCCGCCGGTTCCTTTTCCTTCACCGCTTCTTTCAAGGTGCTGCTGGCACTGAAGCCGGGTGTCCGAGTCGCCGGGATGATCATGCGCTCACGAGTCTGAGGATTAACCCCCTCGCGTTCCTGGCGATTCCGAACTTCGAAGGTTCCGAACCCGGTCAGCGTCACTTTTTCCCCTTTCTGAAGCGTCTCCGTAATGACATTGATGGCCGCCTCAATGACCTGCTTCGCCTGCTTTTGAGAGACCCCATCTCCCGCTTTTTCAGCGACGGCCTTGATAAACTCCGTTTTTTGCATTCCAATTCCTCCTGTCTGTAATTTCCCAGAACAAGTCAACCATTGGGCTTTGGAGCGCAATCAAGCGCCCTTCCCTGGCGTCTGCGATGCAAGATATCATAGCAATGCGTGATTGTCAAGCGCTGAATCCGCCTTTTCCCTTTCTAATGCCGCCACAGACACAGAAAATCCATTCGACAAACCAGGTTTTATCCCATCCTGAAGAGGTAAATCAGACAGACAAAATTGGCACCCCGAAAGAGAAAATCGCGCAGAATCACCGGGGACACCGAAGGGGAAAAAGGGGGAAAAGCGGGGAAAAGCAGGAGGAAGCAGAAACATCCGGTCGAACCGGTTGGAAGCCTGTTCGACCGGAAAGAAACCGGGCTATTCCCCAGGTTCGATGCCTGCTGACCGGAGCAGTGCTCGCAACCGCTCGGCCCGTTCCTCGGCCTGCCGGGCCCGCTGCGCTTCAGCATTGGCCCGTTCCTCGGCCTGCCGGGCCCGCCGGAGCGCCGCCTCGTCGGGGAGGAGCACCAGGTCGCCAGCGGGGGGAGCATAGAAACGGAGCCACCGCCCGGATTGAGCAAGAAACTCGCCGTCCCACGGGCCAACCCACACCTGGAGTTCTTCGCTCCAGAGCCAACCCCGTTCGTCTGGATCAATCGGAACATACGCTGCGTCCTTGAGACGCCACCCAAGCAGCCGCTCAACCTGCGGCGACACACAGAAGTATTCCCTGGTATGAAACGTTTGCTCATACAACCGTTTCTTCTTCCCCAGGTCTTCCCGCTCCGTGCTGCGCGACAGCAGTTCGAAAATCACGTCGGGATAGCGCCCGTCCTCAGCCCAGACGATCCAGGACAGACGCTCGCGGGTTCCATCCACATCCTTGACCACGAAGACATCCGGCCCGCGGTAGTCCTGGTTGCGCACCTGCTGCATACTGTAGTAGACGAACATATTCGCCCCGACAAAACAATCGTCCATCTTCCCACCACGCGCTGCAACCGTGCTGGCAACCAGCATCACCGAGTTTCGATAGTGCCAGGGCGATTCCATTTTGTCTCCATCATCAAAGGGCAGGTCGGTCGGCGGAAGCTCAATGTCTTCCCACGGCTTTTCGTCAATGGTCAACCCTTGCTCGACCAGGCACGTTGCCGTTGTCATCACTCCCTCGCTCCTACGAGAACACCCGCATAAATACACTCACCATTTCCATTGCGGTCGCGTTGGTCAGGCTCATCACCGGCGCCGGGTAGACCCCAAGCACCAGCAGCAACGCAATCAGCGGGGCAGCCACCCAGAACTCCATCATCTGCGGGTGCATATCTTCGCTCTTCAGGCGGCTCCAGCGCGGGTTGAGCGGCCCGAAAAAGACCCGGCGGAACATCAGCAGCAGCGCCAGGGCCGTCACCACCAGGCCAATCGTCGCCAGCAGCGTGAAGAGCGGCAGCGTTGCCCATGCTCCGAGGAAGATGAAAATCTCCCCGACAAACCCCGCCAACCCCGGCAACCCCAGGTTGGCAAACATGATGGTCCCCATCACCCCTGCGAAGGTGGGCATCACCGAAGCCAGCCCCCCGAAATCCTCCAGGTCGTAGGTTCCCGTGCGCTGATAGAGCGCCCCGGCCAGGAAGAACAACCCACCGGTGGAAAGACCATGCGCCACCATTTGCATCATTGCGCCATTGAGTGCCACGGCCCGGCTGTCCTGCGTCGCCTCGCCATGCAGCGCCGCTGCCGCCGCAATCGCCAGCATCACATACCCCATGTGGTTGATTGAGGTGTAGGCGATGAGCCGTTTGATATCGCCTCTGGCGTGCGATAGGGCCCCGAAGGCCCCGGCCACAATCGAAACCAGCGCTAGTGCCCCCAGCACCGGCGCAAAATACTGGGCAGCGTCGGGTACAAACGGCAGCATAATCCGCAGCATCCCATAGGCCCCCATCTTGCTCATCACCGCCGAGAGCAGAATGGACCCCGCAATGGGCGCTTCACCGTAGGCGTCCGGCAGCCACGTATGGAACGGCCACACCGCCAGCTTGACCGCAAAGGCCACGAAAATCGCCCAGAACGCTATCGAGGTGTAGAGCAGCGGCGAGGTTCCCAATGCCTTCGTTATTCCGAGTTGCTCGGCAAAGGCGTAGACAATCTGCTGCAACGTTCCCTGAATGCCCTCGACCGGCAACCCCTGCCCCAACCGCCCCAGGGCCACCAGGTCGAAGGTCGGGAAACCAGCCGCCGCCGTTGCCAGGTAGAAGAACTGAAAGAGCAGCAGCATCGCCACCGAGCCAGCCATCGTGTAGAGAAAGAACTTGAAGGCCGCGTAGCGGCGGTTTTCGCGCCCCCACGCCTGCACGAGGAAATAGGCCGGCACCAGGCTGAATTCCCAGAAGATGAAGAAGAAGAAGAAATCCAGCGCCAGAAAGTAGCCAAGCATGGCCGCTTCGAGCAGCAGCAACAGCGCATAGTGGGCTTTGACCTGGTCCGTTCGGTGGAACGATGCCAGCGCCGCCACGGGAGCCATCACCGCTGTGAGCAGCACCATGGGCAGGCTGATGCCATCTACCCCCAGGAAGTAGTCTACCCGCACCGCCTCAACCCAGGGCACCTTCTCGACAAACTGCACCACCCCTGCCCATGGCTCGTTGCGGTCGAATCGAAGCCCGCCCACACCATGGCAGCCAGGCCAATCGGAACAAACATCCA
>JAAUSY010000309.1 GCA_012032475.1 Chloroflexaceae bacterium | reverse complement strand
CTACCAGCAGTTTCGCCTGCCCCACTACCGCTGCCCCACCTGCGGAGCCATACACCAGCAACTGGTGCCCCGGTCCCTACGGCGTGCTCAAGCGGCGGTGTCAGTGCGGCACCCTGCTGCCCACCAGCGAAGTCAACGGGCGCGAACAGTTGCAGGCGTTCTGCCCCCACTGCGGGCGCGAACTGCCGCCCGGCGGCAGAGATACGCAGCATGGGTATCTCCCGACGATTGGGGGACGGGCCGTCGGGAAGTCCATTTCGGCACTGGACCAGGGACAGGGACAGGAAGGACCGGGCATGGACCCTGCCGCCTCGCATCAGGTGCTCCAACCCATGGACTGGATTCTCGAACCAGAATCTATCCCGGAGCCGGAGCCGCCTGAACCAGAGCGGTGGCGTTCGCGCAAAGTCGCCTACCTTGTCGGAACCATCCTGGCAAGCGTCATCCTGCTCATCGTCCTGGTGGGGGGGGCACAATCGTCTACCGCTACGGAATCGGGCCGTTGTTCCGTGCACCTGCGGCAGGGGGGCAGGCGGCCCCACCACCGTGGTCGGCGGCCCGCCTGCTGGTGCTCTCGCCCGACCTGTTCGATGGCTGCACCATGCAGTCGCCAGCGGAGGGTACACCAGTCCTGTACTATCTCTACGCCAGAGAACGGGTAGATGTCCTGTCCCGCTCAGCCGACGGCGCGTGGTATCGCATCCGGAACGAGAAGGGCGAGGAAGGATGGGTACATGCTCGCCTGCTCCCCGTTCCGATTGACGTTGCCCGGCGGGTTGCGCCCGTCTCATGCGGCGACGGAGGGGAGCAAGGGCAAGAAGGGCAAGAGCAAAGTCCGCCAGAATAGCCAGGTAGACCGAAGTCGTTGCCGCCCGTCTCCCGCCAGTGCGCGGTCTGTTCCAACAATTTCTGGAAGGCCTATGCTGCTGTGCTGCTCGCAAAGCGTCATCGCCCGGTGGGGAAAAAGCGTGGGACCACCAGCCATATTGAGCGATTGAACAACACGCTGCGGCAGCGCATCAGTCGCCTGGTGCACAAGGCATGGTCGTTCTCGAAGAAGTTGGAAAATCATATTGGCGCGCTCTGGTATTTCATCCACTCTTCCAATGCGTCGCTGGCATAGCGAGTATGTGTCATCACTATGGTATGCCAGGACTACCGAAATTGTAACTGGAACGTGACTGACCGACGTATAGTGGGGTGGGATGAACGAATAGTCTTCCAAGTAACTATTCGGGTTGCTAGTTCATCTCAAATCCGGAGGTATGTCACGGTCATTGGAATGAAAAAACACGGAGTTCGCTGCACGTGGCGTCTCACCATCATTCATTCCCTGGTTCTGCACCGCAAGAATACGTCACATGGCATAGTGCTTCATACGCCATGGGGGATATGACAGAACCATCATCCTCGCTTTATACTTGGTATCAGATATATCAGACGAATACCTTCGAGGCGATACATCCATCGAACCAGCAGACAACCTGGAAACCTGGGCAGCGTGAACCACGCGAACCACGCGAACCACGAAGAACGCTCGGTATTGAATACCTGTTGAATACCTACCACGAGAGAACTATGTTAATGCCACTGGACATCGGACGAGTATTGAGCTTTTATGACCTGGGCACCCTGGAAAGTGCCACCAGGGCATACCGTGGCTACGTGAATGAAACCGTTTTTGTTCAGACAAGTCAGGGGCGGTTTGTCCTGCGCCGCAACCACCGCCGCCTCAGCGAAGAGGTTCACCGCTATCGCCACACCCTGATAACCTGGTTGGTCCGTCGGCGCTTCCCAACTCCGCCGGTGCTTCCCACCCGCGATGGCGACACCCTGCTGGTCCTGGAAGGACGGAGCTACGAGGTCATGCCCTTTGTGAATGGCAAAGACTACGACTCCACCCATCCGGGGCAACTGGACAATGTGGGGGCAACGCTGGCGCACTACCACCGCGCCGTTGCCGATTTCGCCCTTCCATTGGGCGAGCAGAGCGTGCGCTACAGCGCCCAGAACGTGATGGCGCTGACCGAGCGCTTGATTGAGCGCGACGTGATGAGCGAATTGTCCGATATCCTGCGATGGTATGACACACGAGCGGCCCACCTTCGGTCGGTGCTCTCGTCCGAAGCCTATGAACAACTGCCGCATGTCGTCATCCATGGGGATATCCACCGCGACAACTTTCTCTTCGTCAACAACGAGGTTGCGGCCCTGCTCGACTTTGACCAGGTGGCGTGGGATGGGCGCATTGCCGACCTTGCCGATGCCATTGTTGGCTTCGCCACCGACTGTATAACGACCTCCAACATGCTCACCTGGGGCGTCTACACCGGGCCAATCATCGAAGAATGTGCCACCCGGCTCGTCGCGGCCTATGCGGCGGTGGCCCCCCTGAGCGAAGCGGAAGTCTGGGCGCTCCCCCTCATCATCGAGCTATTGTGGCTCCAGGGCGAGTTGGGGCGGGTCTTCTCCACCCCGGAGGGCGCACCGGATTATCACCTGAATGTGCTGGAACAGGGGCGCTGGCTCTCGAACTGGATGAGCGAACGCTCCGACCACCTGGTCCGTCGCTGGTCTTTTCCGCGCCCGGAGCGCGGTAGACTGATCCTTCCGACGACGGCCCAGGCTGCTTAAACCGATATATCCCATTGTCGTATCCCCCTTACTTCAAGACCAGCACACCAACCCGTGGTGTGCTGGTTGATTCGTGTCCCCACCGCCCAGACGGGTCTGGGCAAGAACGCAGCAGCGTGGTACAATAGCTCCATTCACAACGTTTCGTGTCATCATTTTATCGAACGATGCCCTGGGAGTCCCCGCCAGCCCGATTCGGGGGTTGAGGCTCCGAGGGCTTGCACGAGTAAGGAAAAGAAGGAAAAGAAGGAGGAGCGCGTGGTCATGCATCGGCATCTTTCTTTGGTCGCTGGGTTGCTCGTGGCGGTGCTGGTGGGGCTATCGGCCTGCGAATGGGAACCGTCCCTGCCGGTCTCCCCACCCCCCCCTCAAGAAACCCCCACCGCAATC
>JAAUSY010000308.1 GCA_012032475.1 Chloroflexaceae bacterium | reverse complement strand
CCCGACCCCCCTGGCTTCTCCCCCCCAACCGATCCCCCGGCTTCGCGGCACACATCTTCCCACCAGGCCCGCGTCCCCTCATCGAGGGTCCCCTCCCCGTAGCGTTCGACGTAGGAACGGAGAAAGGCCCGCCGGTGGGCATAGAGCGTGTGGAGGGGGTGGCGTTGCATTCCGTGAGCAACTGCCGGATGGCCCGGCTAATCTGTTCTACCGCCATCGCCAGGGCCTGCTTGCCAAGCGAGGCCGATGCCGTCCCCCGCGGGTCCCGACCGACAACCGCGCTGCTTGCAGGGTTGAGGGGCCGGTGCCCAAGCGCTTCGAGGTGGACCAGATCGGGGTAGAGCGTCATCATCAAAGAGGTTTCCCACAGGGCCGCGTGGTCGAGCATGGCTTCGTCAACGATAGCCAGGGGGGGGAGCGCCAGCACCAGCAACCCGTGCTGACGGATGGCCTTCTCTGCCGCATCAATCAGCACCAGTTCGTGCCCGTGCGCGGCAGGTCCGCTGAGAACCACCACGACCTTCCAACCTGCTGATGCCAACCTGCCGAAGGCATGCCCCCACAGCATTTGCATGATATCGCTGCGGATGGCAAGCGAGTCGGGATGCGGAATGACCGTCACCGGCCACCAGGTTGGCGGGAGGAGCACCCCCCCGACCCGCTCGGCCACGCGCTCCGCCACGGCCTGAGCAATCAGGCCATCCACCCCGAAAGGCAGGTGCGGCCCGTGCCAGTCAAGCGCCCCCCAGGGCAGGTAGGCGACCGGCACCAGTCCCCGGATAGCGGCAAGCGTCTCCGGGGTCAGTTCGGCATAGTATCCCCACTTCATTTTGATGGTCTGGTTTCTGCTCATCGAACGGCGGCGACGAGGGTGCTGGTTCACCGATCCAACCTCAGTTCGTCAAGCCTGACGCGCTTTTCCTGGCGCGTATGCAAATCACGCCACATCACCTCACCACGGGCACGTTCATCCGCTCCGACAATTGCCACATAGGGCGTCCCCCGGCGGTCAGCATTGCGCAGGTTGTTTGCCAGGCTCCGCCCGCGGACATCCACCATCGCCACAAACCCACGGGCCCGGAGGGTTCGGGCCACTTCCAGGGCATACGCATAGTCCGTATCGGTCATCGGAGAAACCAGTACCTCGCGCCGCTGCGCCTCCGGGGGAAAGAGCGTCGTGCTGGCAGCCACAACCCGCTCCAGGCCATAGGCAAAGCCCACGGCAGGCACCGATTGTCGCCCCCCCAGAACCTGGACCAGGTCATCGTAGCGTCCTCCGCCGCAAATCTGCACCCCGTCCGGGTCATACATTTCAAATATCAACCCGGTGTAGTATTGCAGGCCGCGCCCCATCCCGAAGTCCAGCACCATGCGTTCTTGTGGCAGGCCGTGGTATTCGAGCATCGTCAGGATAGCGCGAATTTCCCGGAACGCCGCCAGTTCGATGCCGGCCCGCTCAAACAGGCGCATGGCCTGGGAAAGCGCCCGGTCGGGGGTGTCGCGTATCTGGCTCACCGCAGAAAGCAGGTCGAGTGCGTGGTCAATCCGCTCCCTGGAATCCTTGCGGCGCAGTTTGCGCACCAGCCGGCCAACAATCTCTTCGGGCGAACGCGTCCCGAACGCCAGGTTGACCCCCATGGCCTGAACAATGCGCAGCAGCAGCGTGGTTGCCTGTTCTTCGTCCAATCCCTCCAGCAGCGAAGGGTCAATCGGAAGGTCGCCCATCGTCTCATAGAGTTGGTCGCGGACCCACTCCGGCCCGCGCGAACGGATGCGCTCCAGGTTCCAGACCAGCATCCCCTGGGTGCGCTTTGCCAGGTCCAGGTGGGTCAGGGCTTCGCGCACCACGCCGATATGTCCCAGGAGAATCTGGTAACCCGACACCCCCAGGGCATCCAGTCCAGCGCAGGCCAGGTCTACCATCTCGGCATCGGCCCGCGGGGCCGCCGCCCCGATCAGTTCAACCCCGGCCTGGGTAAACTGGCGGTAGGTGAGGCGCTGCGGGCGCTGGTAGCGAAACACCGGGCCGCAGTAGCTCAGGCGGAGCGGCAACGGGTGCTCCTGCATGTGCGTGACATAGGCTCGCAGCACCGACGCGGTCCACTCCGGGCGCAGGGCCAGGTCGCGCCCGCCAAAGGCAAATTCGTAGATCTTTCCGACCAAGTCTTCGCCTATCTTGCGCAGGTACAGGTCGCGGTGCTCGATGACCGGGCTATCTATCGGGACGTAGCCATAGCTCGTCAGGAGCGATTCGAGCTGCCTTTGCGCCAGCGTCATCGCCTGCTGCTCCTGGGAGAATACATCGCGCATCCCGCGCACGGCTTCTATGATTGAGGTACTCATAGGCTGCATTGTACCCGATTCGGGCCGGGGAGACAAACGACCAGCAACGAGCGCAAGGGGAAATGCGGGGGCAAAAGAGAAAAGTCATGGTCCGAAGGGAACTACGGGGCGCTCCCGAACGGGGGCATTGCTCTTTTCGCTCAGGAGCCGTATAATGAGGGCAGGGTTTTTCCTGGTGCGAGACGAAAGCAAGGAAAGAAGGATTGCTGGTGGAAGCCATTTCCCTCCCGTCGGCAGTGGGGGCCGGGGGCGCGCTCCTGGTCATCATCGTGCTGCTCATCATGCTCGTTCTGGCGATAGTCAAACGGGTCGTCCGGTGTGCGATTGGCCTGGTGGTGCTGCTGGTGATTTTCGCGGTGATTGGCGGGGTCCTGGTCCTGTCCCATTCCTGAACCCTCCGGATGTCGGGCGAGGCCGGGGGCGCGGCCTCGGCGAAGCGATGCCCCCTCCTGGGCGTCGGAACCCCAGAGGGGGACCCACCAGAGAACTCCGAGGGCAAGCCTGCGGATGGGATTCGCCAGAAGTCCGCGGGCAGGGCCGGACGGAGCAGGGTATTGCTGTTTCATGGTGTTAAAAACCATTCCCCCACTCCATAGCGAACCATTGACAAACGTCGGTTTTTCTGGTACCCTTGTGCCAATCACCCAGACCAGCAAACGTTTTGCGATGCTGGGTGCCATGATCTGGCTCACC
>JAAUSY010000115.1 GCA_012032475.1 Chloroflexaceae bacterium | reverse complement strand
CACCGCGCCACCCTGCTGCAAGCGCTCGACGCGGTAGCAACCGGGGGGGCAGGCACCGATTTGACCGGGGGCACTCACGCTGGCGCGGGCAGCGCTGGAGGCAACCCGCGCCGACCCTGCCTACGACCGCGGACGCATCCTCGTGTTCAGCGACCTGGAAGCCCCCACCGATATAGCCGCCCTCGACTCACGCGTCGAGTGGGTGCGGGTGGGGGAACGCACCGAAAACCGTGCGGTTGTGGCTTTTGCGGCTCGCCCCCACCTCGGAGCGGGGGCGAACAAATATCACCTCTACTTCCGGGCCGCCAACTACGGCAGCAGCACCCTGAACACCCGGCTCAGGCTGTTCGGAGATGACCAGTTGTTGGAAGAAAGTGGCGTGCGGTTCCAACCGGAAAGCGAAGTCGAACTGACCTGGACCATCCCGATGAATGTTCACGTGGCGCGGGTCGAACTGGACGGGCAGGACCTCATGCCCATGGACGACCTGGCCTACCTCAACCTGGGGCAGACGCGCCCCTTCCGAACGCTGCTGGTATCGGCGCAACCCGAAGCCCAGGAAGCTCTGGAACGGGCCCTCGGGGCCGTCCCCGAACTGGATGTGCGGGTTGTGGCTCCCGCCGACTACCTGACATCGCCGCTCACCCCCACCGCCGACCTGACCATCTTCGAAAGTACCCTGCCGCCCCTTCAGGCATGGCCGGTGGGGGGTGTCCTGCTCATCAACCCGCCAGTCGGCAACTACCCGCTGCTTTCGGTTGCCGAAGCCCGGCCAGCACCGGCCCCCCTCCGCATCGGAGAAGAGGCAGAAGCCCTGCTGGAGGGGTTGAGCCTGGGCGGCGTCGAGTTCGGGCCGCTGGCCCGCTTGCAACCCGTTCCCCCGGAGTTGCGCAGCGTCCTGACGACGCAGGAGAACACCCAGGAAGTGCCGGTCATCCTGGTGGGGGCACAGCCTGGGCGGAGCAAGGTGGTCGTCTGGACCTTCGACCTGGTGCAGAGCAATCTGACCACACGCCTGGTGTTTCCGCTACTGGTCGCCCGCACGGTGCGCAGCCTCGTGCCCCCTCCGCTGCCGGGGTCGCTCACCCTGGGCGAGCCGCTGCTTCTCTCTCCGGCCCCCCATACTGATGTGATAGAGGTGCGCCATTCCGACGGCAGCCCGCCGCGTTCCTACCCACTGGTTTCTGGTACCGATTCCCTCCGGCTCGACTACCTGGACCGCCCTGGCCTCTACACGATTATCGAACAGCATGAGGGAGAAACGCGCTACGAAGGCTATGTCGCGGTCAATGCCGGCTCGCCGCAAGAATCCGACCTGCGCCCGCGTCCGGCTTCCATCGGGTCCGCGCTGCCGCTGGCCCCATCGGCTGTGGTCGAACCCCGCGGTCAGGCCAGTTCCCCCGCGCAGGATGACCTGCACCCGGTCTGGTCGTGGCTTGCTCTGGCTGCCCTGGTCGTATTGATGGTAGAATGGGTCTATGTCAGTGGCAAAAAGGCAGCCGCCGGAGGGTAGGAGCAAAGGGAAGGCAGGGCTATGGACGCGCTGAAAGATAACGAGGTCGTAAACACTCTCGTGAACATGGGAGAAACGGTTCTCAGAGCCATACCGATACCATTTCAAAACCCCCACCTGCTGGCGCTGCTGCTGCTCTTGCCGGTGCTGCTGCTGGTGTGGTTGGTGCGAGGGCGCGGGGTGGTGCCGACGGTGGTGCTGCTGCGCATGGGCATCGTGCTGCTGCTGGTGCTGGCGCTGGCAAACCCCACGCCAGAAAGGGAAGCCCCGAAGACCAGTCCGCTCATTGTGCTGGTTGACCAGTCCGACAGCCTGACGTCCAGAGGGCAGGCCACACTGCGGTCCCGAGCGACCCACCTCATCCAGGCCGCAGAAGCCGCCACCGCCACAGAGGGAGCCGCCGGAACCGCGGGAGACGCAGAGCCACCCCGATATCCCGTGCTGCTCTGGTTCGGGGGGCAGGTTGTGTCCCCGGCCACCTGGAGCGCGACCGCCCTTGACCAGCAGATTCCCCAGGTGACCGCCCTGACCGAATCGCTCAAGCCATCGGTCAGCAATCTGGAAGAGGCGCTCCGTGTTGCCCGCGAGATTGCCGCCCCGCCGGCGGGCGCATTATGCTCCTCTCGGACGGCATCCAGACCACGGGCAATGGGTTGAACGAGGTGCCAGAACTGATTGCCGCGGGGGTTCCCATTGATGTGTGGCCGATAGAACCGGTCACGGGTCCGGAGGTCCGCATCTCAGGCATGAGCGTGCCCCGGAGCGTGCGGGTGGGCGAGGAATATGACGTGCAGGTCGGGGTGGAACTGGTGGAGCGGCCGGGGGTGCCCTCCCTGTCGAGCATTGATGGCAGCGCGATGGTCCAGGTCCCAATCCCGGCAACCGTGCGATTGTGGGAAAGCCTCGCGCCTTCCTACCAGCAGGAGGGGGCCGGACCAGAACGGTTGTTGGCCGAACAGCAGATTGACCTGGCACCGGGGCACAACCGCCTGTCCTTCCCGGCCCTGGCGACCGGGGCGAGCGGGGTGGTCAGGCTCCGCGCCGAAATCACTGGGGTCTCCGATGAGGACACCTTTGTTCGCAACAATGAAGGGGTAGCCACCACCGTCGTGGCGCTCCAGCCGCGGGTTCTGCTGGTTGAGGGGCAGGAGGGCAACGCCAGCGAGCTGAGCGCGGCGCTCTGGCGAACCCACATCGAGAGCGAAGTCATAGCTGCTACCGACCTTCCCCCGCGCCTGTCAGACCTGGGGTGGTACGACGGCATGGTGCTGCTGGATGTATCAGCCCATGACCTCTCGCTCGACCAGATGAGTAGCGTGCGCGAATTTGTGCGCAGCGAGGGACGTGGCTTGCTTGTGACCGGCGGCTTGAATGCCTACAGTCTGGGGGGCTACCAGAACACTCCCCTGGAAAGCGTGCTCCCCATCCAGGTGGACCCGCCCCCCCGCACGCAGCGGGCCGACGTGGCCTTGCTCCTCATCATTGACCGCTCGGCCAGCATGTCCATCCCGATAGAGGTATCCAAGCTGGATATGGCAAAAGAGGCGGCTATCCTCTCGACCGAAATGCTCCAGAGCGAAGACCGTATCGGGGTTCTGGCCTTCGACACCGGCCAGTCCTGGACGGTGCCCTTCCAGCAGGTCGGACAGGGGTTGACGCTCAAGCAAATTCAAGACACCATTGTCATGCTGAGCATCGGGGGGGGAACAGATATCTACGAGGCGCTCAGTATGGGCTTGACCGAACTGATGCACCAGCAGGCCAGTGTACGCCATGCGGTCATCCTGACCGACGGCCGCTCCTTCACCGACGACCGCACCGCCTACCGCAGCGTCGTTGAGATGGCCCGAAACGCAGATATTACCCTCTCGACCATCGCCATCGGTATGGATTCTGATACGGAACTGCTCAACGAACTGGCTCAGCTTGGCAGTGGGCGCTACTACTTTGCCGACCAGCCGGAGGATATCCCCCGCCTGACGCTCCAGGAAAGCGAGATTGCCCGCGCTGACCCGGTCATCGAGGGCGACTTCTATGCCGAACTGTCGGCTCCCCACCCGCTCCTGCACGGGTTTGCTCCAAGCGAGATGCCCTACCTGAACGGGTATGTTGCCACCACGAGAAAAGAGCAGGCCGAAGTGGTGCTGCAAGCCCCGGTTACCGAATCGAACCAGCAAGACCCCCTCCTGGCAACCTGGCAATACGGCCTGGGGCGCGTGGTGGCGTGGACGCCATCGGTGGCGGGGCCGTGGGCCAATGCCTGGGTTGAGTGGGGCAACTATGGGCCATTCTGGGACCAGGTCATTCGCTACCTCCTGCCAGAGCCAGACAGCGGCTCCCTCCAGATACAGTTTGAACCCCGTCCGGAGGGGTTCGCCTGGTGGTAGATGCCTTCCGCGATGGAGGCTACCCACTGGACCTGGCAGACGGCACGGCCCGTATCACCCTCCCCGACAACCATCAGCAGGTGGTGGCACTGCACCAGGTTGCCCTGGGCGCTATGTTCAGGATTTGCTGCTCCCCACCGAGGGAGAAGGGGCCTATGCCGTTGAGGTGGCGTTGGAGCACCCGGACGGGTTGCACTACCTTGGCGAACGGGGCTATGTTCACACCGTCCCCGACGAATACCGCCCGGCCCGGCCGGCATCAGCTACCCAGACCGCCCAGGATAGCACCGGCGACCTGAGCGACCTGACGGGACCGGCGCTTCTGGAATACCTGGCAACTGCCACCGGCGGTGAGGTCATCAGCGGCGAAACGTGGACCCCCACCAGCCGCGAGCCTGCCGAAAAAGCGCCCGGTTTTTCGCTCCAGCAGACCCCTTTTAGGGACAGCTCCTGGCCCTGGTTCCTGAGCGCGGCCCTGGTCGTCTGGCTGCTCGAAATCGCGGTGCAGCGGCGAACGTCGTACCGGTAGAATCGGGAGTATCCGTAGGAGCCATTGTTTGTTGTCCAATACCATCGCGCCGAAAGATCCCTACGCGCCCATCATTGCCGCCGCCATGGCGCGGCGCGTCTTTCCGGGGGCAGTCGTGCTGGTTGCGCGGGATGGAGTCGTTCGCCACTTCGCAGCCTATGGCAGCACCAGGTACGATGACCAGGGATCGCAGCCGGTGACGACCCACACGCGCTATGACCTTGCCTCGCTCACCAAGGCATTCACCGCAACGGCTGCCCTGCGGCTCTATGATGAGGGTGTGCTATCTCTGGACACCCCGGCCTCGCACTACCTGCCGGGGCTGCGGGCCAGCGGGGTCACCGTGCGCCACCTGCTCACCCACACCTCCGGCCTGTCGCTGCGGCTTGCTTCTCTGCGCCACCTCCCCGCGGATGACCTCCGCGCTGCGGTCTATGCCATTGACCCCGTTCGACTGCCCGGTACCCAAGTGGCCTACGTCAATATCAACAGCCTGCTGCTTGGCGATATCGTGGCGCACCTCTCTGGCATGCCGCTCGACCAGGCCATGACGGACCTGGTCCTGTCTCCCCTTGGGATGCACGACACCTGCTTCTGCCCCCCTGCCTCGCTCCGCCCCCACACGGCCCCCACCGAGTGGGATGAGGAATGGCGCGGAGGTCTGGTGCAGGGCACCGTCCACGACGATTCCGCCCACGCGATGGGCGGAGTGGCCGGGCATGCGGGGTTGTTCGGCCCTGCGGCAGACCTGTGGCGCTTCGGGCAGATGTGGCTGGATGGGGGGAGGACGGAGGTTGGTGGACCCGCCACGCAGCTGCTCCGACGCGAAACGGTTGCGATGGCAACGCGCATCCAGACGGCGGGTCTGGCGCTGCCATCCGAAGGGGTGGTGTTTCACTGCGGGTGGGGCTGGATGATGGGCCATTCGGTCATTATGGGGCGTGCGCCGGCTGGCACCTACGGGCACACGGGCTTCACCGGTCCGGCAATAATGATGGTGCCTGCTCACCACCTGGGGGTGGTGCTCTTGAGCAACCGCACCTACCCCCGCCGCACCCCGCCGGTACATCACGAGGTTACGGCGGCCCTGCTCGAAGCCGCGCTGGAAGGTTGACCCCTCATGGCTCCCCTGGATTCTGGTGGTCCTTCACTCTTTCTGTTCAGGCCAGACATGGTACAATAGCGATACCTGCACGCGACGGATAACGGGATATGGAGAAAATGACCGCCAACACCATACCAGAGATCTGGCCGGTGGCTGATCACATCGCCACATTGCGCTACCACCTGCCCGATCTATCGCGCCAGTATCACATCAAGTCCCTGGGGGTATTTGGCTCCTATGTTCGCAACGAGCAAACCCCGCAGAGCGACCTGGACGTGCTGGTAGAGTTTGACCATGTGCCGAGTCTGTTTACCTATGTGGAGATACAGGAAACGTTGTCGTGCCTTGTGGGTGTGCCCATAGACCTGGTCCATCGTCCTGACCTGAAGCCGCATATCAGAGAGGGTATTCTCAAGGAAGTGGTGATGGTATGAGCAAATCACGAGGCGACCGGGCCTTTCTACACGATATCCTCACCGCCATTGACGACATTGACCCCTCACGGCTCCTCGCCCAGACATCGTTCTGCCTCGTGCTGCATCGCCGCGGCCACCTCCTCGTGGCTGGTTTCCCCCTCCAGCAACCTGGGGAGAAACGCATTGATCCCCTGGAACACACAGCGCAACGCTGGCGTTGGCGGCAGGCCGCTGGCGGTTTCCGCCTGGAGCACCGCCGGACCCAACACCGGGTCGCTGGTGATGGCTGGCGCTTTCAGCGCTGACCGAAGGGCAGGCAACCGCCCGGAGGCAAGGGCCAGGCGCACCTGAACGTCCGGCAAAACCAGGAACCGCGCCAGCGCCCTGGCCCGCACGAGCAATTCCCCCTCCACGTCCCGTCCAAGCATGAGGTAGCTCCCGCCCATTGCCGAGGCGGCCATCAGGCCAGTGGACGGGACTTGCGGCAGGGGCGCAATGCCCAGGTCGAGCGTCGGGCTGAGGCTGCGATACCCGGACAGCGCCCAGGGGCCATCTATTGCCAGCGCAACCTGCCCGCTGCCAAACCAGTCCCGTCCCTTCTGCGGCCCTGGGGGTGCAGCCACTGCCAGCTCTCGCAGCAGGTTGAACGAACTGATGACCTGCGTCGTCGTGAGGGTGGGGGTTGCCCCATCGGGGGTGGTAATGCTCCCCCCGAAGCCGTTCACCCACACGAGAAACCACCGCGCCTCATCCCACGCCGCCACCAACCCGTAGCGTTCCGCGGCTTCCCTGCCCGGCTCCTCGGCCTCCTCCACTGTGCGAGAGAGTGTAATGAGCGCGTCGGTGGTGGATGGCGGCTGCGCAACCATCGGGCGGTGAAAGAGCAGCAGCAAAAAGTCCTGCACCGTGAGTGGCTGCCCCCAGAGAGACCCCGCATACGTTGCCCCCTCCACTGCAGCCCGCACAAACACCCCTCCCGCGGAGGCCGGCCCAACCGGCTGAAGGAAGCCATCGTGCAGCAACCCCGCCAGATCCTCCTGGTTCCCCCAGATCAGGTCGGGCAACGGTTCTCCCGCCAGTTCATGGGCAATCATATCAACCCGCAGGCCGTCAGCATCCTTCGGGACAACCGCCACCTCAACCCCTCTTTGCATGCCAAACTCGCCCGCCAACGTGCGGACCATCTCCAGCACTGCCCCCTGTTCGCTGGTCCAGAGCGTCAGCGTCGGAGAAAGCGGCTGCGCTTCGGAGGGCGAGGGCGACGGCGAGTGTGGAGGGGGATGGGGTTGCTGGCACAGGCGTGAGAGGGCGCAAGGAGGCGGTCGGGGAAGGTAGCTGAGCAGATGCCACGGGTGACTCTCCCACCGCCGGGGTTGGAGCCGGCCCGGCGGGAGCATTGCCCACCGCGCAAGCCGGGACCGTCAGCAGAACCGCCAGAACCATCAGAATCAGCCGAACCAGCGCGAGCGTACCGTAGGGATGGGGGCGTGCCCCTACGGATGGCTCTACGGAAGGCCGCCCCTGCTCATTACGCAGCGCTGGTTCCATTCCCTTATTCCCCATTCCCCCCATCTGAGGGCACGGAGGGGAGGTCTAGATCCGGGAGCGGGAGCGGCTCCGGTGGCAAGGGAGATGGCGCGGGTGGCTCCGTTGGGGCGGGTGTGGGGGATGCGGGGGGCACCTCCGCTTCTGGCGGCGAGGTGGGGGACACCTCGGTCGGTGGAGCTGGCGAAGTCGCTTCTGGCGGTGAGGTGGAAGCCAGGGCCGGAGCAGTCGGTGGTTCCGTCTGGGGCGATGCTGGCACCATGGTGGGGGCAACCGACTGCCCATCGTCCGGCCCGCGCACCCCCAGAATCACCGACGCACCGGGATAAATCCAGTTCCCTGCGCCGGGCATGGTGCTGACGACGGTGTAGGGACCATACCGGTCGAACACATCGGGGATGCGCTCGCGTGACTGGTGGTCTACGTGGACGTTCTGCACCCCGGACCCGGCGAGTATCTGCCGCGCCTGCGCTTCCCCCACTCCGATCAGGTCGGGCATACGGACCGCGCCGGGCACGGGGGGGCGGGGCGTCGGAACCAGCGGCGGAGGAGTCGCAGTCGGGGTGGATGGCACGTAGAACATGTCAGACGTGCAGAGCGGCAGGTAGGGCGATGACCCGGCACTCCCTCCGGCCCACTGATAGGATACCCTCGTGTCGGGTTCGGGCGTGGGCACATTCCAGACGGAAATGGTAGTGATGAGATTGGTCGGGTATTTCTCCCCCGCAGCCGGTCGGCAGTAGCGCGGAGTGTCCCTCCCCTCAACCTGGGGAACGCGAATCGCGGTATAGTGACGGTAGAAATCGCACGAACCGTCCAGTTTCAACCGCTGGTTAGCCTGGGAGGTCGAACTGATGGCATCGGTTCCGGACAACCATTTCCTGGCGAACAGTTCGGTGTCATACCCCCCGAACGCGCCTGGAATGGCGCAGATTGGCCGGCGCACCACACTCCCATCACCGGGGAGCGCAAAGTCCCGCGGCAAGGTGTCGCCGGGGAACGGCGTTTTGAGCACCTGATGGAACTCCGGATGGTAGGTCTGCGGGTTGGTTTCATCCACCCACGCGAAAATCTCTTCCATCACGTTGTGCCAGATCATGCCCCCACCCTGGAGGCTCTCAACCTGGTGGGTCTGCTCGTTGTTGTTGTTGCCGCTCCACACCCCGACCGTCACATAGGGGGTATACCCGGCGGTCCAGGCGTCTCGCCAGTCTTCGCTGGTTCCGGTTTTGACGGCGGCAGGCTGCGAGAGCTTCAGCTTGCTGTTCTGTCCCCAGATAGGGGTGCGGGCCTTGTCGTCACTGAGGATATCGGTAATGATGCTCACCAGCGACGGGTCAACCACCTGATGCCCGGCCTTGAACTGATAGGACTCCAGGACATGCCCCCGGTTGTCGGTGATTTTCAGAATCGCCGTTGGCGGAAGATACTGCCCATTGCTGGCAAGCGTGTTGTAGGCGGTCGTCAGTTCGAGCAGGGTCACTTCCCCACCCCCCAGGGTGAGCGACAGGCCATAGAACGAGGTGCCCCGCTTCAGGCCACTCCGAATCCCCACGCGGTCGAGCAAGTCGAGGGTATAGGCAACCCCGGCATACTTGAGCGCCCGGACCGCCGGCATATTGAGCGAGTTTGCCAGCGCGGTGCGGATGCGCACCGGCCCGTTCCAGCGGCCATTGTAGTTCTTTGGGGCGTAGGGCGGCCCGCCTTCGGCCAGAAACACCGTCGGAACATCCCACAGCACTGTTGCGGGGGTCATCCCCTTTTCCATGGCGGCCAGGTAGGTGAAGGGCTTGAGCGCCGAGCCGGGTTGCGCTCGCGGATCGCCACATTCACCTGCCCATCCAGCACGTTCCCTTCTTCGCCGGGGGTGTGGGTTTCTTCCACCGCGTTGTAATCAATGCTACCGACCATTGCCAGAATCTGCCCCGTGTGCGGCTGCATCACCACCACCGAGGCGTTGTGGATATTGCGCTCTTCCAGGCTCCGGATGTGATCGGCGGCTTTTTGCTGCACCATCCGCTGCAATTCCAGGTCCAGCGTCGTATAGATATTCAGCCCGCCCCCGCGGACCAGTTGCTTGCCATATTTCTCTTCAAGCAGCTTGCGCACATAGAACACAAAGTGCGGGGCATGGAGCGGGACTTCCTGGGGGGCAAACCGAAGGTCGGCCGCGGCCGCGGCGCGGGCTTCCGGCTCCGTCACATAGCCTTCGTCCACCATCTGGCGAAGCACCATAATCTGCCGCCACTTGGGGGTCGGCATATCTTCGGGGAGCGGGTAGTCCGGGTTGAGCCAGCCATCGCCCATTCGGTAGCCCGGCAGGAATCCCCCGTAGGCATCGCTCTGGAGGTAGTTGATCGGGTCATACTGGCTCGGCAGTTGGGGCAGCCCGGCCAGCAACGATGCCTGCGCCAGGTTCAGGTCTCTGGCATGCACCTTGAAGTAGGCATCGCTGGCGGCTTCAATCCCATACGCCAGATTTCCATAGAAAATCTCGTTCAGGTAGAGTTCCAGGATTTCCTCTTTCGAAAACTGCTCATTCAATTCCTGAGCCAGGATAATTTCTTTCAGCTTGCGTTCGTAGCGATTCTCATAGCTCTGCTCTTCCTCGGTGAGGATGATGTACTTGATGACCTGCTGCGTGATGGTCGAAGCTCCGCTGACTTCGCCACCCGCGGTGAGGTTCTGGTAGAACGCTCTGGCAATCCCTTCGTAGTCTACGCCTGGATTGCTGAAGAACGTTTTGTCTTCTATCGCAATCGTTGCGTGGATGAGCACCGGCGCAATGTCGCTCAGGTTGACCCTGGTGCGCTTGCCCATATCGAAGAATTCATAGAGCAGGGTGTCATTGCGGTCGTAGATGCGGGATGTTTCGAACACCTGGCGGTTGTGCAGTGCATCAAGCCGCGGTTTCAGCGATGAGGCAACTTGCCAGTAGGTGGTGGAGACAGCAAGCGCCAGCACGACCATGAGCACCCCCCCTCCCACGACCAGCACGGCCAGTGATTGCGTCAGGAAGCGCAACACCGGCGGTGAGGGGGCTTTCCGTTTGCGCCGCTGCAACATCCTTGGCGAGACGCGGGAACGGGGGATCAGGTGGCCGGCGTTGGTCCGGCGGTATGAACGGTTTCCGTACATAGAGCATTCCCTACTGATAGTATCTATACCCCATCACGGTCTATACATCATAGAACTGGAAGGTGGCACTGCTTGATAAGGAGGTCAATAACCTTGTTGGCTTTCTGGTAGTATTCGAGGATTCTGGTGTAGGTTACCCCCACACTTTCCCCGTGGGCAATTTTGTTTCGCAGGATCACAATGCTGTCAACCGCATCTTTCAGTTCGTCCGCTACGCTGGTTCTGAGTTCGTTTCCCCAGCGAGGATTGAAGGCAGAGGCAAGTTGAATGATTCGCTCCATCCGAGGATTCTGGAACCGGCTCAACTGGCTTTCCACGTAGCTTGCAACATAAGGGTCGGATTTCTTCTCAGCATACTGGAGGTAAATGGCTCGCACGGAGGTTTCAATAAACCCTGACACGAGCACACACAGATACCTTGCCCAGTGCGACTGGAGTTCGGCGTCCCAGGAAAGCGCCCTGACTTTCTGGAATACCTCATTGAGGTGCCTTCTCTGGCGTTCAATCTGTCTCATGCGCAGTCAGGGAATGAATGATGGGAATGAATGAACGAATGAACGATGGAACTACGGAACCGTGGCAAACGCGTCCGTTGCCATTTCCAGTCTGCGCCGAACGTTTTCTTCGTCAGAAGATTTGTCAATCGCGTGCAAGAAGGCTTCCTGGTTCAAAAGATGCTCATATTGCGTGCGCAGCGCTGCACAATCCTGAAGTGGGCCTTTTGCCAGTCTCCGGGCCACCCCCACCATCACGGCATCAAAGACGGCAGCCTGGAGGGTTCGCCTAGGTCGGAAGGCTCTGGTTCCCAGGCATCGGTGGATAAGCTCAATGGTACTGATGAAAACCTGGCGGAGTTCATCCGCGGATTGAAGCTCAAGTTCCCGATTTTTCCGCATATACGCGTTGAGAAACTCGTTCAACGGCCTGGAATAGGTATCGGCATGAAAATACAGCGCCAGGAAACGCACAATCAATTCCTGGTCTCGCATGCGCTGGCTTGGGTCTCCATAAACGGACCTCCAGGCTTCATTCGTGTTGAGTTGCTGGAGGAGGTCATTCAGAGGACCGTGATAGATGGCCGCCCTGATTTCGTGCGGTTGCAGCCGAACCCCCCCTGTATTCAGCCGCTCAAAGACATGGTACATACTGCTGTCATCGTTCAACGGATCTTCTTGCTTCACAATGGTGGCATGGAGAATCGCATCATCGAGCCGTCGGCGATCTTCGGGCAGGAGCGTCTGATAGGTTTTTCCCTCAAATTGGGGTTGGACTCCCTTCAGCGCAAACGGTTTTCCCGTCGGCTGAAAGGTCTCATCGTAGAAATACGCGAGCGACAACAACCGCTGCTGACCGTCTATCACTAGAAGTTGCTGGGAAACCTGGTCACGGACGAGAAAAATGCCCGGCACTGGCAGCCCCAACAGGAGCGATTCGACGAAGCGCGAGGCCCGCAAGATATCCCACACATAGTTGCGCTGAAACGGGGGGATAACAATAGCTCCCTGGGAGATGCGTTTCACGAGACCATCAGCGGTGTAGTCTGCCCCATAGCTCGATATCAGATATTTCAGGGGCACACTGCTCCCATTGTCAAACTCATGCTCGATTTCGTCAACCTCATCGAAATCAAGGGAGACTTGTTGTTGTCTGATTTCCATCGTTCTGGATACGTCCCACATTTCTGCTGGAAACGCCTTCTCCTGGCTCATTATATCACACTTGAATCATGGGCATAAAAATGCTATACTTCCTGGTACGGAAGGGGCTATTTGAGCGATATCCATAAGCAAACGTGCGCCCGGAGGAGACACCAGAGTGGGGCGAGTGATTGCCGTCACCAATATCAAAGGAGGTATTGGGAAGACCACAACCGTTGTGAATGTTGGGGCCGGGATGGCGCTCCGCGGGGCCCGCGTCCTGCTGGTAGACGTAGACGCTCAGGGCAACCTGGCGACAGCCCTGGGGATTACCCCCAGGCGCACCATGTATGACGTTCTGGTGGATGGAGCGCACGCCGCGGATTGCCTCACCCCCGCCCGCCCCAACCTGGACGTGCTGGCCGCCGACGAAACCTTGCTTGGAGCGCAGCCGGTCGTTTCGCGCCGCGCCGATTGGAGCCGTGTACTGGGGCAGGTGCTTTCGCCGCTGAAGCACGACTACGATTTCATCTTCATTGACTCGCCCGGTTCACTCACCGTCCTGAGCGTCAATGCGCTCATGGCCGCCACGGAGGTGCTCGTCCCCACCACAGTCGAACACCTTTCCATCAAAGGGCTGGACCTGCTTTTCCGGCAAATCCGGCGGATGCTCGTGGGGTCGAACACGGTGCGGATGATTGTCCCGACGATGTATGACTCGCGCCTCCGACAGGCCAACGACCTGCTGAAGCATCTCCAGGAAACCTACGGCCCGCTGGTGTCCCTCCCCATCCGGATCAATGTCAAGCTCGCGGAGTCCATCTCCGCCGGGCGCACCATCTTCGAATACGATGCCCGTTCACGCGGGGCGCTCGACTATGCCCAGTTAGTCGAATGCCTGTGCAATCTCTGGAAATTTCCGTCCACTCCGGATTCGTCGAAGAATGGGCAGGGACCGGCGAGCCACAACGGCCTGCCAGATGCGCCCCCTTCCTCGGTGCTGCCCGCGCCCCACTCCCACGAGCCAGGGCAAAGCCCCCCGACGCCCCCACCGCCTCCGATGCCTCGCCCACCTGCTCCCACATCAGAACCGGACCACCCGCCCCTTTCCCGAATTCGCACGACCGGAGCACGGGAGCAGCTGGTGGTTTCAGGCAGCGGGGGAGGAAACGCCCTCCCCCTGACATGCCCCCACTGCGGGCATTTGCTCCGACGCACGACCGTGGCCGGGTATCGCGTAGTCTACTGCGACGCGTGCAGCTACCAGCAGCAAGAACTGATGGGCGGGTCCCGGCGGTAGGGAGCGCTTCCTCATCTGGTGTGCCCAGAAACCCATTGTCACTCTGATCCATCACGCCGTATCCACCGAGCGGTAGGTTCCGCGCCCGCCAGAGTCCGGGTAGAACGCCTTCATCAGGGTTCGCAGGACCGTACCGGCCAGGTCCACCTCGCTCTGAAGCATCCCCTCCAGGACACGCGGGTCCGTCTCCGACCACTGTTCCGAAAGGTCCGTGATATTCGGGCTGACGAGCTGAACATAGACCAGGTTCATCGTTTCCCCGTCATACTGGTAGACCCGGCGCACCTCCACCGCCACCGGAGCCGTCGCCACCACCTCGGCGGGGTAGCACTGCTTCAGCGCCGCATCCACCGCCCGATGAAACATCCGCACCAGGTCCTGGTCGCTGCGTTCGCGCAGGGCATTCCGAATAATCACATTGTAGACCCACGTCAGGTCGAGGGGGTCCACCTCCGCAGTGTCAGTACATCGCCCTTCGGAATGAAGCTGATGGAGGGCCGACCAGGTGAAACTGACTTCAACCCAGGGAGGCATCGTCTCTTCATTCAACGACTCGATATATTCAGGCATCAGACCGGCTTTGTAGGTGCGTTCGTGGTTCTCCGGCTGAACATTTTCAACCAGTTCGTGGTTGTGTAACCCGGCCACGATCCAGGCATCTTCAAGACCTTCCACCAGGTCATCGTAACTCAACATACAGGTTCTCCACGAGGCAATAGGCAATTTCTCATATTGTACTGCCTCTGGCGCTTTGCGGCAACCACGCTGGTGCTATAATGGGAAACTGATGCAGCAACCACCATCGAAACCAGCCGGCTCCCCTCCTCCGCCTGCCCGCCCGGACCGGGCGCCGGCGGTCGTCGGGCCGCTCCTGCGGGAGGGCGGTCTCCTGCTGGCGCTCCTTGTGACCCTCGTTGGGGGGTTGCTGGTGGCGGCCAACCTTCCCCTGGCCTACCAGATTGATGTTGGAGTGGAAGAAGGCCCCGGCAGCGATTTACCCATGCTCCACCACTTCAACACCCCGGAGCACGACGAGCACGGCACCTATCGCTGGACCCAGGATGGCTCCCAGGTCCGCCTGCCGGGCCTGGGGCATCGGCCCGTGGTTGTCCAACTGGACTTCATCCCCGTCAGCCCCCAGGTTACCGCGCTCGGTCCGCAGCACATGGACCTGTACACGAACGGGCAACCCCTGGCCCGCCTCCCGGTCTCGCAGGAAGGCCGGTCATACGCCCTCCTGTTGCCACCGCCGCCCTGCGGGAACCTGTCCCTGACGTTCCATACCGCCACCTTCAGCCCCCCCGACGACCCGCGGACCCTGGGAACCCCACTCACATCGCTCAAAGTTTGCTCCGTCCGGCCCCCTTCTCTGGCGGCTCCATCGTGGGACACAGCGGGGCAATGGCTGCTGGCCGTGCTGTTGTTCTGGGGCACGATGCGGCTGGCCCTGAAGCAAGCGCCGGGGGTGGGCCGGTGGAACTGGTGGCTGCTGGCTGGTGTCGTCTTCCTGGTGGTGTCTGGCCGCCTGCCTCGACCCCCCGCGAGTGGGCGTTCGGA
>JAAUSY010000114.1 GCA_012032475.1 Chloroflexaceae bacterium | reverse complement strand
GTGGCGGATAGAATGGTTGGGGGAAGTGGTGGGGGAGGTGGCGGATAGAGTTGGGGGAGTGGTTGGGGAAGTGGTTGAGGGAGTGGTTGGGGTTCCATCGAAGGGACAGAAACGGTGGGGGCTACGGTTGGTGAGGGAAGCCCACGGAGCGCCGCACGCATCGCCGCCGCACTAGCGGGCCGATAGTTCGGGTTGAGCGCGAGCGCTTGCCACAGTATGGTACGAGTTGGTTCGGGCAGGTCGGGGGGCAGCCTCAGCGGGTCGGCCTTTCCGTAGATGACCGCCGTCGAACGGGAGAGCGCGTCGCACTGCTCCTTTTTCAGGGAACTACCGGTGAGCAGTTGGTACATGGTGGCCCCCAGGCTGAAGAGGTCGCTACGGGGGTTGGTGCCGGTGCCCTCAATCTGCTCCAGGGGGGCATAATCCTGGGTGTAGGCCGCGATACTGACGCTCGTATTGCGGCTTTGTGCCTGCACCCCTTTGGCAATACCAAAATCCAGGACTGTCACTTGCCCCTGGGGGGTGAGCTTCAGGTTATGGGGTTTCAGGTCGCGGTGGATGATCGGCGGGTTCTGACGGTGCAGGTATTCGAGCACGTCGAGCACCTGGTCAACCCAGGGGAGCACTTCGTCCACCATGAACGGGCGTTCAGTGTGGTGCAACCGTTGCTGGAGCATCTCCTTGAGGTCGCGTCCGGGAACGTATTTCATCACCAGAAAGCGACCCGCCGGTGTGGCAAAATAATCGCTGACGCGGGGGAGCGCCGGATGGTCCAGGTGGTGCAGCATCTTCGCCTCGCGCTCAAAGGCGCGAACAAACTTTTCCGCCTGCTCCGGCGGGGCCGCAGGGGGAATGATGACCTGCTTGAGCGCTACCGTACTTTCGAAGGTCTGGTCTACCGCTTCGTAGACCGCGCCCATCCCACCTCGCCCGATGAGACGCATGATACGGTAGCGCTGATAGAGGACCGTGCCGGGTTGGAGTTCATTCGCCGCCATAGCTACGTTGATTATACCACAACGAGCAGTATCAGGGGACACAGAAAAGAACGAAGGCAGCGCAGGGGCCTCTGCTCCTCCGTCCCATTCCCGGACTGGAGGACGGAAACCGAGACGCAGCCTTCGACGATACCACGCTCATCTCAGGTCGTGGGCACCGCCCACCCCGTTGGATGAGATATCGTCCACGTCAACCACCGTGCTCACGGTGCCTTCCATCCGCTCAGCGGTTCGCCCTTTGCGCTCGTGCTTCCGCCGCGGGAGCAGACGGCTCAGACCCGTTCGGTGCTTGCGGATGTTCCCATTCTGGTTATAGTAGCCATAGCTGTAGTAGTAGGAGTAGTACCCCAGGTCAGAAATCTTGACCTTGTTGAGCACCGGGCCGAGGATACGGGCCCCCACATGTTCCAGGATATCTTTGGAGCGCTGAACCAGGTTGATGCGCGTCTGACCCGCCCACACGACTTGAATGACGGCGTCCACTCGCTGGGCAACAATCGAGGCATCGGTGACCGTTGCGACCGGCGGGGTGTCATAGATGACAATATCGGCATGTTCCTTGAGGTGCTGCATCAACTGCCTGGCCTGGGGAGTGTCCAGGAGTTCCACCGGGTTCGGGGGGATGGGACCGCTGGTCAGGACGTGCAGGTTTGCCACCGGTGTGGGTTGCAAGAAACCATCCAGGTTTTGCTGCGGGTTCACGACCAGGTTGGTGAAACCGGTCTCGCGGGAAAGGCTAAAGACCTTGTGCAGCGAGGGTTTTCGCAAGTCAACGTCAACGAGAATCACGCGGCTTCCGTTCAGGGCCAGGCTGACGGCCAGGTTGGAGGCCACGAAGGTCTTGCCCTCGCCCG
This sequence comes from Chloroflexaceae bacterium, assembly GCA_012032475.1. Lineage (GTDB taxonomy): Bacteria > Chloroflexota > Chloroflexia > Chloroflexales > Chloroflexaceae > JAAUSY01. Next base: position 13,378 of record JAAUSY010000114.1, on the reverse strand, counting down.
GCCCGGCGCTGGTGACCAGGAGGGTTTGCACCGGCTGTCTCACCCCGGCCAGATGCACATTCGTCCGCAAGGTTCGGAACGCCTCCGACACCGACGACAGGGAGTCGAAGAGGGTGACCAGCGGGGTTCCATTGCCGTTCTTGCGGTCAACGGTTCCAATCACTCCCTGGGTCGGAAGGCCGTAGATGCGGTCCAGGGTTTCGGGGGTCTTGGCGGTGTAGTCCAGGTATTCCATCAGAAACGAGATTCCGACTCCGACCATCAATCCGAACACCATCGCCAGCAGGGTGCTCTGGGCGATGTTCCGCGGCAGGGGGTGGTTGGCTGGAGCGCCTCATCAACCACCACAGCTATCGGCAGGGGAGGCGGTGGGCTTTGGAGCGCGTCCAGGTCGGCCAGTTGTGACTGGGCATTGACCAGCCGGGTCTGAACATCAATGTGGGCGTAGCGGAGTTCTGGCAGCGACGTGATGAGGTTTTCCTTTTCTTTTTCACTCAGAGGGCTGCCATCCTCGTTCTTCCCTTCGGCCAGCTTTTTCTGAGACCCATCTATTTTATCCACGTAATAGGTCCGCTCGGTCTCAAGCGATTGAATGAGCGCTTCGAGTTCGGCCCGTTCGGGCGAGGTGTCTGCCTTTCGGCGCAACTCCTGTTGCTCTTCCTGGGATTGTTGCCGCTGAATGTCTCTGGCGATAATGACCTGGGCCGCGGTGTTCGCCAGTTCCTGGGCAACTTTGGGGTCGGTGTGGGTGGCCGAAATCCGGAAGAACTGCGAATTTTCTTGAAACTGCGCACTCAACCCCCCGCGGGCCGCGCCTGGCGAGATGGGGGTTGCCATATTGTCTACCACATGCTGAATGAACGCACGCGTTTGCATGAACTGGGCGTAGGCATCCTGGAGGGACCCGGAAAAGAACCCTTCCGAAACGCCGGGCAGGATGGGGCTGGCCTGGCGGGTATTCACAAACAGCAGGGTAGACGTGCTGTAGACGGGGATTTTCTGGCTGGCGTAGTGGAACCCACTGGCACCTGCCAGAATCATCAGGAGCACGTTGAGCCAGAAGTACTTAAAGAAAATCCGACGGTATTCAAAGAACAACATAAAAGTAATCCTACCTGTGTTTCAAATCATGGTTTCTTCAAGCTCGCATCAGAACGATAGTTTCAAACAATAGTTTTCTTCGTGTTACCAGATTTTTGAACTCGGTTGCCTGTTTATAGCATACTCCCATGAGGAAACCGGGAAGGCTCTGAAGATGAACAGAGCATTACAACCGGCAGGGTTACTTCTCCCGCAAGAGTTATGACCGCCCTGTTCCGTTCCACCCATAAATGTACCATAGAAAGCGCCCCTCTGCAACACCGGAATTGGGCTGGATATTGCTGGTTGACAGGGTGGACATGATCGGCTATTATGAACGTGACTGACCTCTTCTGTCCCAATGTATCCCTACCGGTCTTCCGCCGTTTCGTATGGGTGGATACCATTACCATGCGGAGTCCCTGCGCTGAGGAAGACGGAGGGGAGGTAGCCGCATCCTCTGCGCCTGGGACCCGACCAATCTGAAGCTGGTGTCAAAGCTCAGAGGGTTTTTCCCAACAACTCACTGGTGGCAAGCCAGATGAACCATGCTCCTGTTTATTTTTGTAACCGAGGAACTGTGGTAGGAGACACCGTAGGATTCACCAATAAAATGACCGGGAACCGATTATGACCTGTTCTGCCATCGAATTGCAGGCATTTCCAAGCCGTAGTATCTTGCCTGCAAGCGACAACCCCCAACTGGTCTACGTAATGGTCGTGGCTTCCCCCCAGGGGTTGCCAGTCTCGGTTCCCCGTCTGCCCTTGAACCTGTGCCTGGTCATTGACCGGAGTTCTTCCATGCGAGGCGACCGCATGTTCCAGGTCAAAGAAGCCGCGGGCCGTATCCTGGACCGGCTCGGAGCCGAAGACTATTTCTCGCTGGTGACCTTCAACGACCGCGCCCATACCGTCATCCCTACCCAACGGGTCGGCACCAACGCGGGGTTGCTCAAAAACCTGATGAACGACCTCGAAGCCGAGGGAGGCACGGAGATGGCGACCGGCCTGGAGTTGGCCGTTCAGGAAGTCCAGCGAGCCTTCTTGATGCACAGTATGACCCGTATCATCATCCTGACGGATGGCCGCACCTATGGCGACGAAGGCCAGTGCGTCAAAATCGCCCGCAAGGCGCAGCAAAAGGGCATTGGCCTGACCGCGCTCGGCATTGGTCACGAGTGGAATGAAGATCTGCTCGAAATTATGACTGCCAGCGAAAACAGCCATTCGCGCTACATCACCTCGGTGCAAGATATCCCCGAAGTTTTTGACGACGAACTCCGGCGGATGCATTCGATTTTTGCTCGCGGCGTTCAGTTGCTCATCGAAACGCATTCCGACAGCACTGTGCGCTCGCTCGACCGGATACAGCCCTTCATTGCGCCCATTCCCTTCAAGGGAGAACACGACCTGCGCTGGGTCGGCAACCTGGGCGACTGGCCCGGCGCTGAGGTGCAGTCGTTCCTGATGGAACTGGTCGTTCCTCCGCTCACCGAAGGCGACTACCACCTGCTCCGCCTGGTGCTCCGCTTCGACCTGCCCATCAGAGACGCCACCAACCAGCGGTGCGAACTGGACCTGAATGTTGCCGTTCGCCCGGCCCACACCGTCTCCAACGAAGTGGACCTGACGGTCAAGCACTGGTTGGAGCGACTGGTGGCCTACCGGCTGCAAGACCGGGCCTGGAAGAACCTTCAGACTGGTTCCATTGACGAAGCCGTTATGCAGCTTCAGATGGCCGGCACGCGCCTGCTCGAAGCTGGCGAGGACGAACTTGCCCGCACCATCCGCGAGGAAGTCACCCGGCTGCTCAAACTGGGCACCACGACGGCTGAAGGGCGCAAACGCATCAAGTATGGAACCCGCGGACTGATCAAGGCTCCAAACCGCTAAGTCCACGGTGGTGATGGTGAAGATAGCTCGAACAAGCCTATGCAACGATGCAAAAATTGTGGGACGGAACAACTGGATGGAGCCATTTTCTGCTCGGAGTGTGGCGCGAGCCTGCTCAAGGAAGACCGAGGGGACGACACCACCACGACCCTTGGTCACAAACGAAGGGACCCTTCCCAAGACTTGCCTCCTGGTCCTTCTGCCCCGCCCTTCCCCACCGCCGGCTCGTCGGTCTGTCTCATCGTTGTGAACAGTGACCGACGTATCCACCTGGAAAAGGGCAAAGATTTCATCATCGGGAGGGCCAGCAGCAAAGAGAAGAGCAAACCAGATGTTGACCTGAGTGGTGATGGCGGCTACAGCTCCGGTGTATCTCGCCAGCATGCCATCATCTCCGTCCAGGAGCGCGATTGCCGGTTGAAAGACCTGCAAAGTTCTAATGGAACCTTTGTTAATGGAAAGCGGCTCAAACCCCACCGCCCGGTCACCATCAAACATGGCGACGAACTCAAGTTTGGCACGCTCCTGGTACGAATTGAATTCTGCTTCTCGTGAGGGCAATATCACCTCGTACCCGGTCTCACCTGCGACACCCCATCGTGCGGCGGTCGTTTCATTTTTCATGGTCTGGCAGTTTCGTTTATAATGGGGGGCGACTCATTCGTACCCGCGACGGGTGATGGGTGCGACCAGGCCAGTGACGCGCCGCAGCAAAGCGGCAGAACTGCCTTCGGCGTGAATATCACCACCCGAATGCGGTATCAACCCTACGAGAAGCATAGACAGGGAACCAGGAGTTGCATTGTGGCAAAGACCCTTATCTTACACCTTTCCGGTGAGAACCCGGTGTATGGAGAAATTGAAGAAGAACCTGACCCCAGAGATATGTTCATCAGAGTCACGAATATGCGGACCCTGGATGGAAAAGAGGTCCCCTACCTGGCCGAAGGGGTCGAATCAGTCATCTTTCCATGGCACCGCGTAACCTTCATCGAAGTGTTGGGCAGCGGCGTGGAAACCGAAGAAGTGGTCGGGTTCTTCCGATGATTTGGATCATGGCCGGCCTGGCGGGCGGTGGAGTTGGCGGACTGCTGGTCGGGTGGTCCCCGTCCATCCTCGTGATGCTCATCATCCTGGGAGCGGTGGTCATCCTGTTGCAGCTTTCCCCGCGAATCATCTCGCGGATCTTCGCCACCGCGTGGAATCGCTACCGCGCCCACCTGTTCTTCCAGATTTTCTGGTATACCTTTTTCGTCGGGTTCTTCACCATCATCAGCGTGAAAACAACCGCCCCGAACCCATTCTTGCAGGGCACCATGTTCGCCGCGGCGTGCGGAGCCTTCGGGTTTTTGCATATGCTCCTGATGCTCCCCCGCTCGTCGCGGAGTATCTGGTGCCTGGTCGGAGCCACCGGGGGGAGCATTGCCGCATCGGGATTGGGCGTTCTGCTCTGGTATGTCCTGGTTTCCCCATCTGTCTCCCACGCCCTGTGGGGAGGGGTAGTGGGGACCGTGGCCGGCGCGATTGCCAGTGCGGTGGCTCATGTTGCTCTCCCATGGCCGTGGTGTCACTTTCGGCAAGACAGCTTCGGCGCAGCGGACCTGGACGCGGAAAGCGGATGAACCGGCTTGATATCCTGACCCTGCATTATCAGAAGGAGTAGATATACGATGAAAACCGCTGGATTGTCCCATGGCGTGCTTCGCCTTCTCCGGTCGGGCATGTTCCCCGCTCCCCTCATCGGAGCCGCCATTAGCGCTATTATCGTCATTATCGTCATGGTCATGATTGGCATCGCCCCCACTGCCCCACCGCCGGTCGCAGCGTCCGAGCCGTTTGAGCAGGCGGTTCAGCCAACCAGAGCCGCCCCCGGCAGCGTCTTTGCCTTCTTTGCAACGGGCTTTGCCGAGGAAACGTGGGTGTCGCTCTGGGTCAACGCTCCGCCGGCCTGCGTGCAGGCGCGTGGGTCGGCCGAGGCATGTGTCTACCTCGCCGGCGAAATCCGCTCGAACCACCAGGGGCGGGCCGACTGGACGTGGGTTTCCCCGTCCGACGGGGCATACGGTCGCTGGACGATGGTTGCCCGCGACCGGAGCGGCATCGAACGGGTCATCTCGTTCGAACTAGGCCCCCCAGAAACCTTCCCATTGCAGGAGACTCCCGCCGGGCAACGCGAGGGTGACATAGCCATATCGCCCGCGGCCGGCGCTCCCGGCACCAGCTTTGCGCTCTTTGCCAGCGGATACCACGGGGTTGAGAAGGTGACCTTCTGGGGGTACCCCCCCACCGGGCCGATGCGCTACCTCGGCTCGTTTGGCTCCAACGAGCACGGGAGGGTTGACTGGACGTGGGAATCTCCCGACGATGCGATGCCAGGACGGTGGGCTATCCGGGCCCGCGGCGAAACCAGCCATGTCGAACGTATCATCTATGTAGAAATCATTCCGGACACCGCCTTTCCAGAAGAAGCCCATCCGAGAGACCCCTACGATATCGCCGTCAGTTCGGCCCGCAGCACGCCTGGTTCGTGGCTTTCCTTCTTTGCCGGCAACCTTTCGGCCTGGGAGCGCGTCGAACAATGGATTGTTGCTCCCGACGGAGAGGAGTTCCAGCGGCGCGAGATGGTCGCAGGCCAGAATGGGCGGATAGACGTGGAATGGGAAGTGCCAGAGCGGGCCATCCCCGGAACCTGGGCCTGGGTCGTGCAGGGGACCGCGGGAAACACCCGCCGGATCACCTTCGAGATTGTCCACGAAACGACGGGCCAGACGGACCAGCCAGGCCAACCCGAAGCCCGTGCGGGTGAGCGGGCCGTCTCCCCCGCCGAGGGACGCCCCGGGACGACCTTCGCCTTCTTTGCCAGCGGGTTCCAGCGAAAAGAAGCGGTTGACTATCGCTGCGTGGACCCGACCGGCGCAACGATATACCGCGCCTCGACCCGCGCCAACCTGGCGGGACGCGCCGACTGGGAATGTGCTACCCCGCCCAATGCGATCCCCGGAACCTGGGCCACGGTCATCATCGGTCGGAAGAGCCACATCCAGCATGAACTTTCGTTCACCGTTCGCCAGGAGGGGGAGAGCGGGCCATAGTGTATCGCCTCAGCGAGGTGTGGAAGGTGGGCGAGGACCAGACCCTGGTGGGCTGGCTGACCCGCACGGTCAAATCGTGGGACCTGACGGTGGACGACGAGCCGCTTGCGTTGAGCAAAGAGGCAATGGAACGCGCCCTGGGTGACGAAGACCTGGCGCTGCTGCGGGCGGTTGAGACGGCCATTCGGGAGGACGCGACCTACCCAAACTTGAGGACGGTGAAGGCGGCCTGACCGATGCCGACCGACGGCGGTTGCCCGCGGAGCGCATCAAGCGGTTCATCGTCACGAAGGGCTACGACGAAGACGACCCGGACGATGCCCCGCCGCTGCGCTACTTCTGGTTCAAGCGCCTGGAGGTGCTGGCCGACCGGCTGCGGGTGAGCGTGCCAGAGGCCGAGGCGCTCATCCGCCTCGCTCCTGAATGGGCACGGTGGGCGCTCGAAGTCGAAGAGGGGGAGCGCCTGGCCCGCGAGATAGACCACGAGACGATACTTTGAGCTTCCTTAAGGAAGCTGGAAAGCCCCCCGCATGGGGAGGGGGGCTTTGGGGGGTGCAGGCCCTCCCCGTCAGGGAGGAGCACCCTCACCCCCACGACCAGTCCGATGGGGGAGGGGAGGCGCATTCCTCCCTTCCGTCTCACGGCTGCAACTGCCAGGCAAATGCTTGACCAGTCCCTGGACGCACCGCTTCCCCCGAACTATCCACGTTGATGCTCTATTGCGGACACCACCTCGGCGACTGACCCTCCGTCACCATCGTCTGCTCCACCCCATCCGCACGAACAAGGGTAATTACTCCATCAGCCGGCCTCTTTACGGCCATACCTGGCGGATTGGAAAAAACCAGATAGGTACCAGTGGGGTCCCACACCGGAGCTGGTGTGCCGTGTGCTGTCTCTGCTACCTGTACTGGCAAGGCTGATCCATCAACAGGAACAATAAAGATGCCATAGGAATACTGCATATTTCTGTAGATAGTCCGTGCAAAGGCAATCAGGCTTCCGTCGGGTGACCAGGCAGGAGCAGACTCAACCGTTTCAATGTCATGGGTGAGACGCAACAGATGGGTATCACCCATGGTGAGGGTGTAGAGCGATGATATATTGTCTCGTATGGCAGTAAAAGCTATCTTTTGTCCGTCGGGCGACCAGGTCGAGTCCTCTCCCTGAATGATCTCTGTCACTCCAGAGCCATCAACATTCGCCACATATATGGTGCTCGACTCCTCCTGTCCTGCCCAAAAAAGCAGTTTGGTTCCATCAGGAGACCAGACAGGAACCGACTTTCTCTGGGTATCATCCGTCAATCGGACGAGTCCTGATGCATCGGAATGGATGATATAGATATCTCTATCGTGCATGCTCCATCGCGTGATGACACAAAGGCCAGACGAGATCCATCCGGGGACCAGGCCGGCGAACCATCATAGGCAGGATGGTTGGTGAGATTCCTCTGGTTCGTTCCATTGGCACTCATCAGATATATGTCAACGTTTCCATCTCGCTCAGAGAGAAAAGCGAGTTGTTGCCCATCCGGCGACCACACCGGACTGCGGTCTGTGGCCGGGTTGGTTGTGAGTTGATGTACTCCTGTTCCGTCAACTCGAATGGTATAGATATCACTATTGCCCGTTCGGTAGGAGGAGAACGTGATACACTGGGGAGAATTGATGGGTACGGGAGGTTGAGCCAGGCGAGTAGGAGCGGTAGTTGGCTCCGAGGTATCAAGATGAATGAGAACTGGAGTTACTGTTCCAGTTGAAGAAGGGGTCTTTGCACAGGCATTTAGCCCAATGAATACAAGAACAAAGATAACGTAACACATGGAAAGCCTTCTCATGTTAAGATCCTTTATTAAAAGCAAGCAGAGGAGGTGCCTCATTGTAAATCTTCTGGCATTGTGATATAGCAAGCCTACCTGATTTGTAAACAGAGTCAATCCGCAGTAGCTCACCCCGCCCCTGTCCTGAGTTACGAGTGATATAGGGTTGCTATAGGTGCCGTACAAGCCAATTATGTTGTAAAAGTCGTATCACACTCAGAGTTATCTTCTTATCAAAGGCAAGTATAATTTTTCTTGACATTTTTCCAATGAGTAATTGGAATGGTATAGGCACACACGAAATCCTGTCGATTTTAACTGACCTAAACCACGAGTCCTTGTTCCTCCAGGTTCGCAGTAATCTTCTCCTGTCCCTATAGCAAACAATCCAGTAAAGTAATCATAAGTTGCTTCAGGATCGTCACAATCATCAGGAAAATTGAAATTATCTCTTGCCGCTGCCTTTGTATCTACTAACATAAAAGCAACACCACCAGCATAATCCGTTCGACGATCTTGACCTAAAGCACGGATATTCGTTTCAATAAAACCAGTGGCTGTTTCTACGCAATTCGCCGTCGGGTATCCTGATCCATCTATAAGAAGTACCCAGGGATCATTTCTACATTCAGGAGGGCCTTCAGTTCGATACTGTGCTGCTGTATTACTTCCTGGTACAAAGGGATCTGTAGGATAGCCATACTCTTCAAGCACTACGGGGCCTGGATATTCATGAGTCATGATGTGGTCCCATATTCCATACGCCCCACCACCGTAATTGTGCGGTGAGATGAAGTCAACCTCCTTTGCAAGCGTAATGTCTTCATGTGGTTCAAAGTAATTATCAATAGTCTGTTGCATTCCCTCTACACCTGGAACCAACTCGGTTGCCATACCAACTGTAACAAGAAGAGCAGGGTCTTCGTCCTTGACAATATCTACTACTTCCCTGACCCATTCGTTTGCATCGGCAGCATACTCAGGCCACCAATCAACATGATAGCAATCACCACCCCCACAATGATGATTTATCTCGTTATCAGCGTTAATATATGCTATGAGGTTGAGGGCATCGTTATTTTTGAAAACCTGAACGAGGTTTCTGAGCCAATTTTCTTTCTGGGCACTCATGTCAAATGCCTGGCTGTTATGTATAACAATGCCCAATCGCATGTTGTATGCTTCGGCATCTCTAGCAAAATTATATATTTTTTGTGCGTTAACTCGGTTACCGTTCTCATTGTAAGATTCGCCTGGCATCGGTACAAAGATACGGAGTGTCCTTGCATGCAACCTATTCGCTGCTCTTTGCAACCAGAACAACCGGGTTCCATCCCCGTCGGGTTCTGGCCCTCTGGCATCAAGAGCAGCATTCGTAAAGCTCTCACCGTTGATGTCATATTCTGGGAGGATAAACTGCACTCCATACACAGGCCATTTATCGAACCCCATGTCAATAGATTCATATAACCAACGACCTTGTGCACCAATCCTGCCCCAACCATCCGAGGACAATTGACCAGAAAAATACGGTTCTTTTGTGGAAAAACGTAATCCCGACTGATCAGGGTCACTCATATAAAGGCTATCCCTTCCGGTGTAAGGGTCCGTTACCACAAAAAGCAGTATACCATCTTTCAGTATATCTACCGTATAAAGATTGGTGGTACTTTCTTCAACGAGCTTCGTCTTCTTCCCTGATATCATATCGTATGTTACGATAGATCGATTGCCGGGTTCACTGCCAGAAGAGACTTCATACCACATTGCCGTATGGTTGTGTATCACTGGATAATGACCACTGTTTGTCGAAATCGTCGTGCTTATTCCACTGCTCAGGTTGTAGGACTTGACATGGGTATCAGCACCAGGAAAAAATGACCAGACTACGGTGTCCCCGAATGCATCATACCCACTGAAGTATGTATAGCCGTTAATGACCTGGGTAACAACGGTTTGTTCGCCAGTGTCCAGGTTTTTTATATGCAGACTCTTTTCCGAAACTACACCACCTGAAATATGCTCTTGGGTCCACAAGAGCTTCCCATCAGCAAACACCAGGTCAAAACCCTGCGAATGGATCATTTCCTCACGTCCTGTTGCCGGTGTGTACGCATAGATACCTGGTTGATCTACAAGATAACCATAGTAAAGTACCCCATCGCCAAGAGCTATTGATTCAAACCCATACCGATTAGGAGCTTCTATCATAAGAAACTCACGACGGCTCGATAGATCATATCCCTGAACATACTGTCCAGCACCGGAACGAGCTACCCATGCAAGCGTTTCTCCATCCGTAGTCAGATCAAACACATTCCAGGGGTCGCCGATGCTTTTGACCATAAACTCTTCCTGGTGACACAAATCATAGCCATAAATGGCTGCATCTTCGTCACGCACATCGATCCAGAAGATATAATTACCCCCTGCAGCCCCCTGCCCAACAGAGGTATTAGAAATTAGTTGAACACCATCTCCTGGTTGTAAGCATGGAGGCGGTGTTGCCGTCAGGGTCGGCGAGGGTGAAACGGTCGCCGTCGCCATCGGTGGCGGCGTAGAGGGTGGTGGGGTCGGTGGGGTCCACCGCCAGGGTGCGGATGATGCCGCCGGGGGGGCCATAGCTCGTCCAGGTGTCATCCGCCGCGGGCGTGGGACCAGTCGGGACGCCGAGGGCGAGGGGGAGCAGCAGGACGAGGATGATGCGGGTGCGGGTGGGCATGGGGGCCTCCTTACTGGTTTGACCATGAGAACCACGATAATTACGGTTTCTGAAGCATTATGGTGAGAACTGCCATTCCCCTGTCTTCAGGTCAAGCGTCCCGGTGTGGCCGGTCGAGGTGCTGAAGTGTACAATCCCGTTGATCTCTCTGGGGGCGATTTCTACCTCCGAGATGGCTTGAATAGTGATTGTGCCGATATCCTGGGGGGCTTCCCAGTGGTGATAACATGCTTCCCACTCTGCTCGGGGACCATCTAACTCGGTGGTCAATGTTGCTTGACCACCTTCTGATTCTGAAGGTGGTCGGGCTAGCAAATACAGCCGATAGTATTCATAGGGATCGTCACTGGGTATCGCTCCAAGCCGCCATATGCTGTTGCTTCCTCGTAAATGCGGTGGGCCATCAAAAAACTCTATTGGGTCAAGTGCCTCTACTTTTTTGGCTGACTCGGGGATAAACCAGGGGGGTATGGGGGTGCGCAACTCCATCCCTTCTGGGGTTGGGTTGGGAATCGCAGTAGAGAAGTCCGAAAGTGCTACTCGTGTTTGTGCTTCCCTTTCCTCCTGCCGAATCTCAGCTATCTGGGTAAGTGACCATACTTCCGAGCAGCGCTGAAGAACCTCGGTCGATTTGGTCTTCAATGCATCTTTTGCGTCTGGACATTCAGATTGCTCAGCAATGACCGAACCTCTAGTCGAGGCAAGGTATATGCCAGCTAGCACAATGAGAACGATGATCGCACTTAGGGCTAGTATCATTCTGTTGCGAAACCTCATTCGATTATGATCCGTGTGCATATGATCCTCCATGTTGTTCTTTACCCACGCGCTCTTTCAGGGAAAATGGCGGTAGTGAAAGTGAGCGCTCCGATTTAGGGGCTTAAATCGAAATTCGATACAGACGAAAAGAGATTTTTGGGATATGGAGCAGGATATTTGTCCCCCGATTCAGGTGTAGCCTGCGATAAGGCTTCATAGAGTGTGTCCCAGGCCTCGTACCATTCTAGCATCTTCGGCGCATTCTCATCTTCTCCGCACTTCCCTATGCCATCGGTTGCTGTTACACCGAAATATGTAATAAAGTAATCCCTTCGCATATCGACCCACCCCTCCGCTTGTCCTGTGCAGTATATCTGTGGAAGGGCCACACTAGGATAAATACCTGAAACACGATAGAGTTGATCCTTTGTCCACTCCGATTCATACTCAACGTACGCATTGCTCCCAAAATTTATGTTACGCGAAGCGTTTGGTTCAGACGCATAGCCTTCAAGCCACGCAACAGTCCCTGCTCCACATGCTTTCCAGGGGCCGAATAGTTCGGGTTCATTCCAGGCCTCTATATCATTTGCGCTTCGCTTCAATACGTATATAGGAGCCTCAATGCTTGTGATTAATTTGCCCCAAACTTCCCCTGCTTCTCTCCAATTAGTCGATAGTTCTTCAGGCTTGCTGTTATCACAGGCCCAATTGTAATTACCATTACTGGTGCCAATAGCAATATAGACAACCTGCGTATGTCCGTCGTTGTAGCCGTTATAGAATTCTTGTGCGATATACCGTACCCAATCATTTGTCTGATTACCTCCTTCGGGACCTTTCAGGTTCACTCCCCAATCTTTCTCTCCTTCGGAAGAAATTTGATATTGTTGACGACCAAAGGCCAGAATAATGTTGCTGAGACTAACACCATCCACATGATTTGGTACGCCTACCTTAGCATTATAGCCTTTTCTATAAGCTACAGTATGCTTTGCACTATTAAAATCCACTAAATTATCCCATTGCTCAGTCACATAGAAAGTGTCCGTTGGAGCCTCCGGTCTATCCGTCACCTTCCATGATTTTACAATCAGCGGCAGGTACACCGGCTTCTCCAAAGCAGGCCCCGCGCTCTGCCCCGCCTCATTCGCCCCCCAACACACGACTTCATACTCCGTTGTGATACCACACGTATGCCGCCCCCCCGCGCTCACCGCCACAAAGTGGAGCGGCGGTGGGTCAGACTGCCCTTCTTCATTTGCCCCCCAACACCCCACCTGCTGCGCCAGCGTCACCCCACACGTATGCGCTCCATCTGCGCTCACCTGCGTGAACCTGCCATTCGGCGGGGTCGCCTGCCCCTGCCGGTTCAGGCCCCAGCAGACCACACTCCCATCCTCGCGCACCCCACAGGTGTGGTGCCCGCCCGCGCTCACCTGGGCAAACACCCCATCCGGCGGCGTCGCCTGCCCATCGGTGGTATCGCCCCAACACTCAATAGTCCCATCATCCCGCAGCGTGCAGCCGTGCGCCTCTCCCACACTCAATCGCTGGTGCTGGTCATCGGCGGTCAGGTGGGCGTCCTGTGCGAGCGGCTTTCCCCAACACACGAGGGTGCCATCCTGCCGCAGACCGCAGGTGTTGTTCCCGCCCGTGCTCACGGTTGTCAGGATATCGTCCGGCACCGTGACCTGCCCATGGGCATTACTCCCCCAACAGCGAATCTGCTCCTCGCGGGTATACCCACAGGAATGTTCGCTGCCCGTATCAAGATGCACAAACGGTTCTGCGGGTGGGTTGGCCTGCCCATCATCATTGCGGCCCCAACAGGTGACGCGACCATTCGCCCGGCGAGCGCAGGTATGGTAGCCCCCGGCGCTAATCTGGACAAACCTGGGACGTGGGGGAGTGTCGGTGGGAGGGTAGGGGTAGGGGGGAAGAGCAGTGGAGGTCGGGGGCATCGTCGCGGTCGCGTGTCAGGGGTCGGGGTGGGAGTCAGAGTTGGTA
>JAAUSY010000113.1 GCA_012032475.1 Chloroflexaceae bacterium | reverse complement strand
CGCGCCGAGCAGGAACGCCAGCGCGCCGAGCAGGAACGCCAGCGCGCCGAACGGCTCGCGGCGCGGCTGCGCGAACTTGGCATAGAGCCTGAAGAGGTGTGATCAATTCAACAGCAGGGACACTGTGCCTGGCGTTCTGGTATCAGAGAACCCACCAGCGGCGTTTTCTGGGTACCTCCTGAGGGACCGGCAAATTTGCCGGCATCCGGTCATGGACCAGGTCTCCGGGATTGTCTTCGACCAGTGCTGCCGCCGCTTCCGCCCCTATCAACCCGGCGGCGATTTCGCGGGCTGAGGAGAGCTTTGGCGGACGGTAGGTTGGCCCGTGGGCGTCGGAGGCAATAATGTGGACCAGGCGGTGAGTCACCAGTGTTTCAGCAAGTTGCTGCATCTTTGGCCCCTGTTCACCGGTCAGCGCCTGCGACGTGAGCTGCATCAGCACGCCACGCTCGATCATTGGGATGAGTACATTTGGGTCTTCCTGCACATCGGTGATACGCTCTGGATGGGCCAGGACCACGCGGTAGCCAGCAAGCTGTAAATCGAAGGCCATTTGCTCGAAGCCAGAGGGCAGGTAGTCGTGGATGGGGCATTCGACCAGCACCGTCCTTCCCCGGTTGCAGGTCAGGTATTCCCCATCATCGAGACGGGCAGGCAGGTTCGCGTCATAGAAAATTTCGCTGCCAGGCAAAACCTCCAGGGGAATGTGCTCCTGCTTCAGCGCTTCCCGTAGTTCGTCCAGGTGCGCCAGCACCGTTTCGGCGCGGTAATTTCCCATACCAGGGGTATGGGGGGTGGCAACCATCGTCCTGGTGCCATCGGCCACCGCGACCCGCGCCATCTGAAGCGACCCCTCCAGCGACTGTGGGCCATCGTCAATACCGTGCAGAATGTGGGTATGAAAATCAATCATCATCATCCAAAGACATAAGCATAAGCGTGGGTATCAATAGTAACCGTAGGTTGTCTCCAGACGAGCATTGTTGAGCACGACCCCAATCACATTGGCTTTGACCTTTTCGAGCATGCGGCGTGCTTCGCGGGCGCGGTCGCGGCGAGTCTTCCCGGCCTTCAAGACCAGCAGCACCCCATCAAGGCGGGTTGCCAGCACGGCGGCATCCGTCACGGCGGTCACCGGGGGGGTGTCAAACAACACCATGTCAGCTTCGTCTTGCAACCGGGCAACCAGCGCCTCCATACGGCGCGAGCCAAGCAGGTCGGCCGGGCGGGGCGGCAGCGGCCCGCTGGTAAGCAGACTGAGACCCGCAACGCTTGTTGGCTGGAGCGGCAACGACGCTTCGCGCTGGTCAAGCATCACACTGGTCAACCCTTCCTCGTTGGGGAGACCAAACAACGTGTGGAGCGTCGGGCGGCGCAAGTCGCACTCGACCAGGATAACCCGCTGCTCTGCCTGCGCCATGGTGACGGCCAGGTTCGCCAGGGTCAGGCTCTTGCCCTCATCAGGGGCGGTGCTGGTCACCAGCAGCGTGCGAAGTGGTTTGTCCAGGCTGGAGAACTGGATATTGGTTCGCAACGTTCGGTAGGCCTCTGCGGCAGGTGAGCGTGGGTCCCGCAGGGCAATGAGCGGTGATGCGCTGCTCGTCTCATTCGTTGACACCGGGTTGTGCTCCTCTTCTGTTCCTTTGCTCTTCACTTCAACTCAACGGTCGGTATCGCCCCCAGGGTGGTGAGGCCAACAAAGCGTTCAACATCCGCGCTGCTCTTCAGGGTGTCGTCAAGGTATTCTAGCACAAAGGCCAGCAGAAACCCCACCACCAACCCCAGGATACCCCCTGCCAGGACATTGATACGGGTATTCGGTGAGATGCTCACCAGCCGCGCCTGCTGGATGCTGCGAACGTTAATTCGGTCGGTGCCTTCCAGGTTGGCATTGAGGCGGATGACCTCCTCTTCAATGCGCTGACCCACCGCATTCGCAATCGCCTGCGACTGTTCCAGAAAGGGTTGGTCAACCTCAATGACCAGCTTTTGTTCGTCGGGGCGGGGCTGGATACGCACATCTTGCAGCAGTTGTTCCCCCCTGAGATCCAGCCTGAGCTGGTCGCTCACCTGCTGGAGCACGTCCGGCTGCAAAACCAATTCGCGGTAGCTATTCATCGTGTTGCGCAGCACGATGTTCAGGCCGTTGTCGGCGCGGTTGGCAAAGACCAGGTAGACTGCCTGGGTGCGATAGGTCTTCGGGAGCAACTTGCTCACCCCATAGGCCACCACCACTGCCACTGCCGCGGTCAGCACTATCACCCACCACCGCTTGGTCAACACGGCAATATAATCTTGAAGCTGCATAATTAGGACCTGCTCCTCTATTCCTCTGGTATCATCCCGACCACCTGGAGACCAACCCAGGCCTCAACCTGGGAAGGGTCCCGCAGGGTGTCATCAAGGGAGTGCAGCAAAAAGGCCAGCCCGACCGCCGCCGCCAGGGCCAACCCGCTCCGCGCCCCCACATTGAGCACCAGTGAACGGGCGCTGTTCAGGGGTTGGGCCGGGGTGGGTGGGTCCAGCACGGCCACGCTCAAACCACCACCAGGTTCGGAGGATCGCCCCCAGTAGGCCAGACCGCGGGATTGCAGGGCTGCGATGGCTCCTTCCAGAAACGCGATTGACAGGTCGGGGTTGCTGGCAATGGAGGTGAGCGTCACGGTGCGGTGGAATTTTTCCCCGTCTAGGCTGGCCTGGATGAGCGCCGGATCAATCGGGTCGTCGGTTCGGCTGGTGCTGGCAAGCCATGCGCTCACATCTTCGGCAAGAGCGCGGCTACGCACCACCGATGGCACGTCATCCAGAATGAATTCCGAACCCTGCCAAGAATTGAGCAGGTTGATATCGGGAAAGGGGAGCACTTGCTCCTGCTGGTAGGGAGCCTGCGACAGGAGCACCCGCGCCTGAGACCGATAACGCTGCGGCTTTGTCAACCCTGCTCCCAGGCTGATGATGCCAACCAGCAGCGGCAGCGCCAGCACCAGCACCCAGAAGCGGCGAAGTATTTTCAGATAGTGAAAGAGTTGCTCCATCATATCATGCCATCTACCTGATTGTGATTGTGATACTATGAGAGACCTTCACGCCGTTGCTCATACCGGAGACGGTTAGTGACGGAGTTGCGCCTCAATGAAGGCTCGCATCCGTTCAAGAAAAACCGGCTTCCCGAACCCTTCGGCATGGCGTCGGATGGTCCGGGCATCGTAGGTATCGCTGCGCGAAGCCGCCACCGCCACCGCCAGGGCCGCCGCGCTCTGCTGGAAGAAAAAACGCCCGGTGCGTCCGTCCTGCACCGTTTCGAGGGCCCCCCCGCACCATAGGCAATCACCGGGCGACCCGCGGCCATGGCTTCCAGCGGGGTGATACCAAAATCCTCCGCGCCGGGGAAGATGAACGCCCGGCAGCGGGCAAAAAGCTCCTGCCGCTGCGCCTCGTCTACCCACCCCAGAAACTCGACCCTGGGACCGGCCAGGGCTTCCAGCACGGCCCGGTCGCGTCCGTCGCCAAAAATTTTGAGCGGCAGGTTGAGCGCCTTCAGGGCCTCCACCGCCAGACCAATTCGCTTGTATGGGATAAGCCGCCCCCCGGCCAGGTAGAAATCCTCCGGCTCCCGCTCCTGGTAGGGCGGAAGCGCCACCGGTGGCGGTATCACCGCTGCGGTGCGCCCGTAATATCGGGCAATTCGCCCGGCCACCTCGTGTGAATTTGCCACAAACGCATCCACCCGTACGGTGGTCGTCACATCCCACAGTCTAATATAAGTCAGCAGAAAGGTCAAGATGGTCGCCTGAATCCCGCCTATCGCCTCGCGCTCCAGGTAGTCACGGGTGCGCCAGGCAAAGCGCATGGGCGTATGGCAGTAGCAGAGGTGGAGGGCCCCAGGGCGCGGGATAACGCCTTTGGCATAGGCGCTGCTGCTGCTGAGCACCAGGTCATAATCGCTCAGGTCGAAGCTCTCGAACGCCGCCGGATAGAGCAGGAAGTAGCGCCGAAACAGCTTTTTCCAGCCGGGCAAATGCTGCATGAACGAAGGGCGAATATCCCAGGTGCGGTAGGTCGCTGGCATGGCGTCGGGGTCATAGAGCGCCGTATAAACTGGGGCGTCAGGGTAGAGGTCGTGCAGGGCTTCGAGCACCCGCTCGGCCCCTCCATACTGGTTCAGGTAGTCGTGAACAAGGGCAACGCGCATGTCCTTCATTGTACCACGACTGGTTCCCCTCGTACCAGATGTGGTATCATAGGGAGCATGAACACCGAATCTTGCACCCCTGCGGCCCAGGTCGAATATGTGGACCACATGGGCGATGACCTGTCGGTGGTGAACGCCGCACGGGTGAGTTTTGGCAAACGAAAAACCGTCTTTGACGAGCAGGACGAGCGCTTGCTCATCTACCTCATCACGCACGAGCACATGAGTCCGTTCCGGCATGCCTTCGTCACCGTGCGCGTGACGTGCCCTATCTTTGTGGAGCGCCAGTGGTTTACCCACAAGGTCGGCACCGCGGTCAACTCCATCTCCGGGCGATATGTGGAATACGACCTGGGTTACTGGGTGCCCGAAACGCTCCGCAAAGGGTCTGCGAGTATCAAGCAGGGGTCGCTGGAGGAGCCGGTGGACCGCCACGACGAGGCGCTGGCGCTCTACCGCGAGACGTGCGACCATGTCTGGAAGGTCTATCACACGCTCATCCACGAATATGGCGTGTGCAAGGAACAGTCCCGTTCGCTGCTTGGCCTCAATACGCACACGCAGTTTATCTTTACGGCGAGCCTCCAGGCGTGGTTCCACTTCTACCGGCTGCGGACGGACGAGCACGCCCAGGCGGAGATACAGGCCTATGCCCACGAGGTTGGCACGATTGTGTCGCGCCTCTTCCCCAACGCCTGGCGGTGTCTGCTCGAACACGGGATGAAGGCATAACGACGGGGATAGTCAGAATAATCAGGATAGTCAGGATAGTCAGGATACGATGAGCATCAAGTCGGACCGATGGATACGGCGCATGGCGCTGGAGCAGGGGATGATTGAGCCGTTTGTGGATGGGCAGGTGCGCGAGGGGGTGGTCTCCTATGGCCTGTCGTCCTATGGCTATGATATGCGCGTGGCCGATGAGTTCCGCGTGTTTACCAATGTCTACAATACGATGATTGACCCGAAGAACTTCGACCAGCGGCTCCTGGTGGAGGTTCAGGGGGATTACTGCGATATCCCCCCCAACTCGTTCGCCCTAGCGCGGTCGGTCGAATACTTCCGGATACCACGCCAAGTGTTGTGTGTGGTGCTTGGCAAGAGCACCTACGCCCGTTGCTTTCGTGGTGATACGAGAGTTGCTCTTGTTGATGGGACATCACTATCGCTTGAAGCAATGGCCTTGCGTGCTGAGCAAGGAGAACACTTCTGGGGATATAGTGTTAGTGAGTATGGACGAATTATCGTAACGTTGCTGGACAACCCCAGGTATATTGGACGCGACCCGCTCATGGGCATCGTGTTAGACAATGGAGAGACCATCTATTGCACCCCTGACCATAAGTTTATGTTGCGCGACGGCCAGATGTCCCAGGCTGATACGCTGCGTCCGGGGACATCGCTCTTCCCGCTCTACCGCGACATATTCCGCGGGTATGAAGGCGTTTACCAGCCTCTTACGGGGCATTTCACGCCTACCCACCGTCTTGCCGACGAATGGAACACCAGAAACGGGATATATGACGATGTTGAGCATACCCACCGTCACCACTGCGACCATAACCGCCGAAACAATATGCCCTGGAACATCATACGGATGAACGCAAGTGACCATGTTCGACACCACAATGTTGAAAACTTTGGTGAAGAGTTTGATCCAATAGAGCACGGTTTAGCTATACGAAACGCTTTCCAAAGACTTCAACTTGATCCAGATTGGCACAGACAATATCGAGAGTCACAACAAATAAAAGCGTATCAATTTTGGAACGAGGAAGCATATGCAGATGCACGCCAACGTTGTAGAGCAGCGCATCGCCGATACTGGGCTAATCCCGAACACCGTGAGCGTCAACGTCAACGACAGGAGAACTACTGGAACGACCCGGGACACCGGGCCGAACGATCCCGGATGTCAAAGCAAGCCTGGGACAATGATGATGGAACCCGCCGCCAGAAGCAGCAGGAAATAGCACGCTCTATTCGCCTACGTGAAGACATTACCGAAGCAGTGGTTTTGCATGCTCTGAACGAAGCAGGCTCTATTCGTGGTGCTGCACGTATCCTCGAATGTGATCGTGCCGTCTTTCGCAGATTTCCCGAAGCAATTGCCCGCTTTCGTGGGCAGAACCGCGAAAACCACAAAGTTGTTGACATACTCTCGCTTCCAGGTGAGCACGATGTGTACTGCCTTACCGTACCAGAAGCTGGCAACTTTGCGCTGGAATCAGGGGTTTTCGTCTCGAATTGCTCCATCATCGTCAACGTGACTCCCCTGGAACCCGGCTGGCAAGGCCATATCACCATCGAGATATCGAACACGGCCCCGCTCCCGGCCCGCATCTATGCGCATGAGGGCATCGGCCAGGTGTTGTTCTTCGAGAGCGACGAAGCGTGCGAGCTTTCCTACGCCGACCGGAAAGGGAAATATCAGCAGCAGCGGGGCATTGTCCTGCCCCACATTGAGGTTCGCCGCAGTGGGGAGGGGGAAGAGACGTGACGCGCTACCAGGATATGTGCCGAAGTTGATGTTATCACAGCGCAAGCACTCCACTGGTCTATCCGCAACCAGGTGCTTGCCGAGGCGGTGCCGCTATGAATAAAGCCCTCACTCCCCCGTCCGAATGCGGGGGAGCACCGCCCGGACCTGGGCAACCAGCCGTGGAGGAACGGGGATGGCCCAGGTTTCTTCCGTCGGTTGCCTGCTTATCGCTTTCAGACAGCTAGAACGCCGCAACTCAATCGTGAGCAGGGTGGTCTGGTCTCCTGCTTCCTGTTCAAGGGACACCTTTTCGATGGTTCGGGTTATCCCATTGCTCCGGAAGAAGTCCCCCTCATAGAACAGTTCGGTTTCGGCAAGCACCACGCTGGCCGGCGGCTTCGAGCGCTCGTGGATGGCGGCCAGCAGGTTCACCCCTCTCACCAGCACCGCCAGCGCTAGCCCGACCCCAACCCCGGCCCCTCCCCCGAT
The DNA here is from genome assembly GCA_012032475.1 of Chloroflexaceae bacterium. Lineage (GTDB taxonomy): Bacteria > Chloroflexota > Chloroflexia > Chloroflexales > Chloroflexaceae > JAAUSY01. The sequence continues at coordinate 8,087 of JAAUSY010000113.1, read as the reverse complement.
GCTCCCGCTAACGAAGGCTTGCAGAACACCGTCCGCGGCCCCGACCGCCGCCCCGACGGTCACCCCGACGAGGCCGAGCAGCAGCGGCAAACAGCCCAGAGCCACGGTTGAGGCTTCGTTGAAGTCCTTCAACCGCTCAGCCTGGATGGTCTCCCACTCCTCCGGGGTGTAGGCCCACTGCACGAGCACCTGAGAACGGAAACGAAGCGGGTCTGGCATCACTGGTTTGTGGCTCATTTCTATGCTATTGCCCGAACGACAACAAAAACGTGACCATACCGGGGAAGAGGATGATAAGGAGCAGCGCCACCGCCTGGAGCGCGATAAAGGGGAGCACGCCAAGATAGATGTGCTGCGTGGCAATGCCCGACTCGGGGGGAGCCGCACCACGCAGGTAGAAGAGGGCAAATCCGAACGGCGGGGTGAGAAACGACATCTGAAGATTGACCCCTATCACCACGCCGAACCAGACCAGGTTGATACCCAGGGCTTCGGCGGCGGGCACCAGGAGTGGGACCACGATAAAGCAGATTTCGAAGAAGTCAATGAAGAAGCCCAGGGCAAAGATAAGCAGCATACTGAAGGCCAGAAAACCTGCGTAGCCACCGGGCATACTGGTCAGGATGTGCCCGACCATCACGTGGCCCCGCAACCCCCGAAAGACCAGCGTGAAAGCCGTTGAGCCTATTAGAATGAAGATGACCATGGTCGTGAGGCGCAGGGTTGCGTCGGATGCCTCCCTGAGCGCCCCCAGGCTCAGCTTGCGGTTGAACAGGCCAAGGACACACGCCCCCAGGGCACCCACGGCACCGGCCTCGGTTGCCGAAGCCCATCCGAAGAAGATGCTGCCAAGCACGGCGATAATCAGCACCAGCGGCGGAACCATCACCTTGAGCACGCGCCGTTGCAGGGCCTGCCCGCTGAGGGTGCGCTCGGAGGGGGGGAGCGCCGGGGCCATCTCCGGCTTCAGCCAGGCGATAACCAGGCAATAGGCCACAAACAACCCCGTGATGAGCAGTCCTGGCAGCAGCGACCCGATGAAGAGGTCACCCACCGACACGCCCATCTGGTCGCCCAGGACGACCAGCACCACGCTTGGGGGGATGATTTGCCCCAGGGTTCCCGATGCACAGATGACCCCCGTGGTGAGGAGCTTGCTATATCCGTAGCGCAGCATAATGGGCAGGGAGATCATGCTCATTGCCACCACCGTGGCGGCTATCACGCCGGTGGTGGCCGCGAGCAACGCCCCGACGACCACCACGGCAATCGCCAACCCGCCGCGCAGCGGGCCAAACAGGATGCCCATGGTTTCCAGCAGGTCTTCGGCTATCCCGGTGCGTTCGAGGATAGCCCCCATGAAGACGAAGTAGGGCACCGCCAGCAGGGTGAAGTTTGCCATAATGCCAAAGATGCGCGAGGGCATCGCCTGGAGGAACACCACATCGAACGCGCCGGTGACCACGCCGACCCCGGCGAAGAGCAGCGCCACCCCGCCAAGCGAGAACGCGACCGGGTAGCCCGTGGCGAGGAAACCAAGCAGCGCAGCAAACATCAGCAGCGAAAGCCACTCGTGGAGCGTCATACCCAGGGCGTGTCCTCCTCCGATGGCTCATCGGCCAGTTCGCCGGTCGGTGGTTCGGTCTGCTCCTGCCCGGCCAAGGTGAGCACATTCGTGATACCCTCGGCAACGCCCTGGAGCAGCAGCAGCAAGGCCCCGACGATGATCATGGTTTTAATCGGGTAGCGCGGCAGTCCACTGGGGTCCGGCGATTGTTCGAGGATAGACCAGGACGACCAGACGAACGACCATGAGGATAGCCCGATGAAGAGACAGAAGGGGATGAGGAACAACACCGTCCCCAGGAGATTGACCAGCGCCTTGCGGCGCGGCGTGAAGCGGCCAGAGAAAACGTCCACCCGGACGTGCCCGTCGTGCTTGAGGGTATAGGCGGCCCCCAGCAGAAACACCAGGTCATACAGGTACCACTGGGTTTCGACCAGGGCGTTCGAGGTGAGGTTCTGGCCGATGGCCTGCCCGAAAAACCGCCCGAACACGTTCCAGGAACCAACCAGGACGACCAGGGGAACGAACCAGGATGCGGCGGTTCCGGTCCACCGGGTCACGGTCTCTATCCTCGCCCGAACCTGCTGAAGCTGATGGGTAGATGAACGGATGTGTTGGAGTACACCCGGCCTCATGGGTACGATTCCTCCTCCTCCTTCCCTCCGGTGCATGTTATTATACCATTAGATACCAACCTAATTTGGTGCCCGACTGCGTTGATTTAGTTGGGGGTCGGGTCCTCATAGGTACGGGTGTCTGAAAAAGAGAATCCATGGAATCATTCACAAACTATCTTCCCATTGACCGCTGTTCTGCCATTCTGCAAGGAAAAGACCTTCCGGACCGAACGCACGGGGCGACGTTGTTTGCCGATATTTCCGGCTTCACCCCCCTGGCAGAGGCACTGCTACAGGTGGCGGGGCCTGGGCGCGGGGCCGAAGAACTGACCCACCAGCTCAACCTGGTCTATGAAAGCCTCATCCCCGAAGTCCACCGCTATGGCGGGAGCGTCATCATGTTCGGGGGAGATGCGATTATCTGCTGGTTCGATGGGGACAACGGGTTGCGGGCCGTGGCCGGTGCGCTGGCAATGCAGCAAGCCATCCTCCAGTTTGCGGCAACCACCACCCCCTCCGGTCTTGCGGTCTCCCTCGCGATGAAGGCGGTCATCGCCACCGGCCCGGCCCGTCGCCTGCTGGTGGGCGACCCGTCCATCCAGGTGATGGACGTGATAGCCGGGGCGACGCTTGACCAGGTCGCCGCGGCAGATAAGCACGCCGGACGCGGCGAAGTCGTCATTACGTCCGAGACCATGCGCAACCTGGAGGGAAAGGTTGCCGTTGCCGAATGGCGTCATGACCCGGAGAACGGCGAGGGATTTGCCGTGGTGACCCGGCTGTTCCATCCGGTGGACGAGAACCCGTGGCCGATAGTCTGTTTCCAGCCCGTGCGAGATCACTTTGAGGTGCGACCCTGGGTGTTGCCGCCGGTGTATCGGCGGTTGCAGGCCGGGCAGGAACCATTTCTGGCAGAAATTCGCCCGGCGGTGGCGCTGTTCTTGCGTTTCCAGGGGATTGACTATGACCGGGACGAGGCCGCGGGGTCCCACCTTGATGCCTATATCCGGTGGGTGCAGAACACCCTGGCAAAGTATGAAGGGTTTCTGCTCCAGGTCATCATGGGAGACAAAGGCAGCCACCTCTATGCTTCGTTTGGGGCCCCCCTGGCCCACGACGATGACCCGTCCCGCGCAGTTGCCGCAGCGCTCGACCTGGTGACCCTCCCGCCAGACCTGGCGGCTATCACCGGGGTGCAGATTGGGATTACCCGCGGGTTGGTGCATGCGGGAGCCTATGGGAGCACACAGCGGCGCACCTATGGCGTGCTGGGCGACGAAGTCAACCTGGCGGCGCGGTTGATGGCGCAGGCCGAACCGGGCGACATTCTCGTGTCGGGGCGCATTGCCTACAACACCAGCCATATCTATAACTTTGAGCCGATAGGAATGGTGAAGGTGAAGGGCAAGCAGGAGCCGGTGCCCGTCTCGCGGGTGCGAAGCCGCAAACTTCCCACGCAGCAGCAGGCCAATATCCTCTTCACCACGGCGCTGGTCGGGCGCGACCGCGAACTCAACCAGTTTGACCGTATCCTCAGGATGGTGCTCAAGGAGCGGCGTGGGAAGATTCTCCGGGTTGAGGGAAGCGCCGGGATTGGCAAGAGCCACCTGATTTCGGCGTTCGGCAAGCGGGCGGTGTATCGGGGCATTCGGGTATTTCTGGGGGCCTGCCAGAGTATCAGCCAGAACCTTGCCTATGCTCCGTGGCAGCAGATTTGCCGGGCCTTGTTCGGGTTGTCCGACGCGACGATGACCCCGACGCTGCCTTCCTTCCTTTCGCCCTCGCCTGCCACCGACCAGATCGCCCAGATTGAAGACCAGGTGGTGCGAATGAACCGCGACTGGTTGGTGCGCCTGCCCTTGCTTGGCGACCTGCTGGACCTCCCCATCCCCGACAACCCGACGACCGCCACCTTCGACCCGCGGCTCCGTCAGGAAGCGCTCTTTACCCTGGTCGTTGACCTGATGCGCACCTGGTCGAAGCAACAGCCCATGCTGCTCGTGCTGGAGGATATCCACTGGATGGATGAGGCATCGCAGCGCTTGACCGTGGCGCTGAGCCGGGTGCTTGCGGAGATGCCCATCCTGCTCACGCTGGTGCATCGCCCTCCCCTGCACGAAGACCAACCCTTCTTGCCTGAGCTGTCAAGTATGGCCGCGCACCATGCCATCAACCTGAGCGAGCTGTCCCCCGAAGGAGTGCATGCCCTGGTCGTAGACCGTCTCCAGTCGCCCATTTCTCCCCTGGGGTTGGCACTCATCCAGGCCAAGGCCCAGGGCAACCCGTTCTTTGTGGAAGAACTGGTGGACGCGCTGTGCGAGACGGGCCGGCTCATTCGCAAGCCAGATGCCTGGACCCTGTCTGACCAGGTTATCAGCGCCCTGGTGGATGCGCGGTGCCTGGTGAAAAGCGGCTCCGGAGCTGGGAACTGGCTCCCAATGCGCCACTGGCGGCGGTCTCGCTTGGCATCCCCGATTCGGTCTATGGGGTGGTGCTGTCTCGTATTGACCGGTTGCCAGAAGAACACAAGCTGACGCTGAAGGTTGCCAGCGTCATCGGGCGCGTGTTCGATATTGATTTGCTGTGCGAGATTCACCCGGCCCGCCCCAACCGGGATATCCTGCTGGAGCAGGTGCAGATAGCCGAGTCGCGTGACTTCACGCGGCTGGAAATCCCCCTCCCCACCTGACCTACATCTTCAAGCATAGTGTGACCCAGGAAGTGGCCTATGACACGCTGCTGGAATCGCAGCGGCGGGACCTGCACCGGCTGGTGGGGGAAACGCTGGAGCGGTTGCACCCGGAGGCCATCGAGCAGATGGCCCATCACTACAGTCGCAGCGGCGTGCGGGACAAAACCCTGTTCTACCTGGACAAGGTGGCGCAGAAGACCCAGCGCGAGTATGCGAACGAAACGGCGCTGGCCTATTATAGCCAGGCACTGGCGCTGGAAGAACGGTGGGAATGGCGGCGGGGACAGATTGAGGTTTTGCACACGATGGGACGGCGGCAAGAGCAAGAGGCCGCGCTTCGGGCCCTGGAAGTCTCCCCGGATGCGCCGGTCTTTGTGGTGGCGTCGTTGTGGGAGCAATATTACGAGGCCATCGGGGACTACGCCCAGGCGCATGCGGCGGTCGAACGGGCGCTGGCTGACTGCCGGGCGCGGGCCGATGCTATCGGGGAGGCATGCAGTCTGTCGCATCTTGGCTCCATCATCCACCGCCAGGGAGATTACGACCAGGCTCGGACGCGGTATCTCCAGGCACTGGAACAGTTTCAGAAGGAACCGGCAGCGCACTATTCCGACCAGGCGTTCTGGATTTTCATTGAGACGCTGAATGGCCTGGGCGATGTTTCGTTCCGGCAGGGGATGTTTGACCAGGCGCAGGGATATTTTGAGCAGGCGCTCGATTTGAGCTGCACCCGCAATCACCGCAAGGGCGAAGCGGATGTTCTGAACAATCTCGGCGGGATGTTCTCCTATCAGCGGCGGTTTTCGGAGGCGCTGACGTATTACCAGCGGGCACTGGAACTTCAGCGGACGATTGGCGACCGCGCCGGCGAGGGGGCCAGCCTGGGGAATGTGGCCCAGGTGATTCAGATGATGGGCGACTATGGCCGGGCCGGCGAATATCTTTCGGCTTCGCTTGCCATCCAGCAGGCCACCGGCAATCGGTGGAACGAGGTCAATGACTGGAACGACCTGGGGTTGTTGCACCTCGAACTGGGCAACCTGACCAGGGCATGGGAGTGTTTGCAGCAGGGGTTGCATATCGGTCAGGATATTGGCGACGAGGCGGGGCAGGCCTATATCCTGGCGAATCTTGGGCTGGTGGCCTATGAGCAGGGGCGCTTGCCGGAGGCCGAGGCGATTTTGACCGATGGGTTGAAGCGCTCCCAGACGCTGGATGATTCCTACCTCGTATCAATTTTTTTGAGCTACCTGGGGATGGTCAGCCTGCGGGCCAACCAGGTTGACCAGGCGATGGAGCAGGCGGGGAAGGCACTGGAGATCCGCCGCGAGCTGGATTTGCCCATGAGCACGACCCACAACCTGGCAACACTGGCGGTTGCCTCGCTCCTGCACGAAGATATCGCCACCGCGCTCGACTATGCCCGCCAGTCGCAAGCGATTCTCGACGCGTGCCAGGGGGAGGGGCCAGAAACACCGCAGCGGGACTACTTCCTGTGTTCGCAGGTGTTCGACCGGGTTGGGGAGACGGAGGCTGCCCGCAACACGCTCCAATTGGCCTATGACCTGGTGATGGCCCGGGCTGAGAAGATGACCGACCCGGCCTTGCGGCAATCCTTTCTCGAAGGGGTGCCGGTCAACCGCCAGATTGTGCAGGCAGTGCGGCAGAATTTGCCCGCCAATACGCCATCCTGAGCAGGAATCCCTGGTCGTCCCGTTCCCCATTTTGAAAAAACGCCCATATGTGATATCATTATGTATGAAAGTCCAGTGCTCGTTGTTTCGAGCCACGACTGTTCCTCCGGTCCGAATCCTCCCCCCCTGATCCCCTGGGACAACTGAAAACCTTTCCTCCCATACGTGCTCTTCCGCGGTGGGAGTGGAAGGAACGCATCAGGAACATGAGGCACCGAAGCCGCGCTACACGTTTGCGTGTTGGCTGGCTTTGGGACGTCTTGTTTCCCTGGGGTATCCGCGTGCCTGGGGCAGCAGCAGGGACGAGGAGCGTATGGTGGAAGCGCATGCACACGCACTGGATACGGAATATTGGGAGTATTGGTAGAAAGGAGAGAATCCCATGAGCAAAGCAGAACTGGTCGTTCGTTTGCCAGCAGAAGCCCGCGGGCTGTCTCAGACCGAGGAGTATTGTATGGTGGCTCTGAATGGGCACGAATGGGCGGTCAGATTGCACGACTACCGTGAGATGTACCGGGTGCCGGGTCTCTATGAGAAAATCCTTTCGGACACACTCCACTGCACCTCACCTGATGTGGTTGCGTCCTTGCTCACCGAGCAGGTTGCCAGGGAGGGTCTTTCGCCCTCTGGCCTGACCGTGCTCGAAGTCGGGGCCGGAAGTGGGCTGGCGGGCGCGGCGCTCAGACGCAAGGGCATCGAGACCATTGTTGGGATTGACATCATCGAAGAAGCCCGCGTGGCAGCCAGGCGCGAGCATCCCTCAGTCTACCACGCCTATTACGTCGAGGACCTGTGCCATCTCTCACATCAGACTCGCAAGGAGCTACGGGCCTACCAGTTCAATTGCCTGATGTGCGTTTCGGCTCTGGGCTTGAACCATGTTCCGGCCGAGGTTTTTGCCCATGGCTACAATATGGTTTCTGACGGGGGATGGGTTGTGTTCAACGTGCGCGAGCACTCGTTCGAAGACTGCCACGCCACCGGGTTTATCAGATTGGTCCAGCGGATGGCGGCGGAAGGGAAGATGGATATCCAGGTGTCACGTACCTACCGACACCGGTTTGCGGTGGATAGCACCCCGATCAACTATACGGTTCTCGTTGCCCGAAAGCACGAGCCTATCCCCCTGGATCGGTTGTAGGGGGAGCATCGGGGGTTGGAAGTCTGGCCGAATGTGGTATAATACCTGCGGTTTCGGGGAGGTGACAGAGCGGTCGAATGTGCTCGTCTCGAAAATGAGTAGGGTCTCAAAGCCCTCGTGGGTTCGAATCCCACCCTCCCCGCCAGGCTTCCCCTTTCCTTTTTCTTTCCATCGCCCTTCGCCCTTCGTGCATCCTCCCCGAACGCTGAGTTGCCACCGCTGCCCAGATTTATGTTTCTCTAATATTCCGTGTTAAAAACCATTCCCCCACTCCATAGCGAACCATTGACAAACATCGGTTTTTCTGGTACCCTTGTGCCAATCACCCAGACCAGCAAACGTTTTGCGATGCTGGGTGCCATGATCTGGCTCACCC
>JAAUSY010000307.1 GCA_012032475.1 Chloroflexaceae bacterium | reverse complement strand
GGGGGGACACCAGTCTACGCTTGACCCCATTGCGGCAACACGGCCTGGGGGGGGCTGTTCCTGTGGAGCGAACAGAAGCAGGGAGGGCAATATGTCGTTTCTGGCAACCCGACCGCCAGAGAAGAGGGATCAACAAAAACCCTCGTGGCCTATGATGTGCCGCACAAAGCCCCGTGGGACTGGCGGGTGAGCCTCTATACCTGGACCAAGGGGATTGCGTCGGGGGCCTATCTCGCTCCCATGCTGCTGGTGGCAGCGGGCCAGGTGCAGGCCGATAGCCCGCTCTGGAAATGGGTGGCCCCCATCGTAGCCGGTGGGGCACTGGCCGACACCGGCCTCATCCTGATTGCCGAACTCGAACACCCGGAGCGATTCCACTATCTCTACCTCAAGCCGCAGCGAGAAAGCTGGTTGGTCAAAGGGTCAACGGTTCTGACGGGGTATGGTGCGGCACTGGCGGCCCACTTCGTGGCGAACCTGCTGCCCGGCAGCCGTTCACTGCAAAAGCTCCTGATGGTCGCAGGGCTACCGATGTCTACCTTCACCGCTACCTACACGGCCTACCTGTTTGCCCAGTCCCGCGGGCGCGATTTGTGGCAAACCCCGCTCCTGCTGCCGCACCTGCTGGTGCAGGCATTGCAGGCCGGGTCGGGGGCGATGCTGCCGCTGGCGGCGATATTCGACCGCTCGGCGGTCAAACCGCTCGAATGGGTGCTGGCAGTGAGCAACCTGGCCCACCTGCTGCTCACCCTGGGCGAAGCCACCCTGCCCCACCCCACCGCACACGCGCACCTCGCTACCTGGGAGATGGTGCAAGGGCGATACCAGCGGTATTTCTGGGCAAGCGTGGCGCTATCTGCCATCGGAGTGCTGGCCCCGGTCTTCGGGGTGGCAACAGCTCCCCCCGCTCTCGCCGGGATGCTTGCCTATGAGCACGCGTATGTTCAGGCCGGCCAGTCCGTTCCACTAGCCTGACCCTGTGTTTGTTTGAAGGAGAGAGAGAGGATGACGACGACCAATCAATTGAATAAGCGCCTGGTTGCCGCACGCACCGAAACCGAGCAGCGCGGCGAGACTTTTTACCCAGGCGCAAGCCGTATTCACCTGGCGGCGTTTCCGCCCAGAGAGCGTTGGGATAACTGGACGGAGCTGGATGCGAAAGCCTGGCCGCAGCGGGTCGAACGCCACTACATGCTCGTGCCAACCACCTGCTTCAACTGCGAAGCGGCCTGCGGGTTGCTGGCCTACATAGACAAAGAAACGTTTCAAATCCGGAAATTCGAGGGCAACCCGGAGCACCCCGCATCGCGTGGGCGCAACTGTGCCAAAGGCCCCGCCACGCTCAACCAGGTGACCGACCCGGACCGCATCCTCTTCCCGCTCAGGCGAGTGGGAAAGCGCGGCGAGGGGCGGTGGGAGCAGGTGAGTTGGGACGAAGCGCTCGACACCATTGCCCGGCGCATCCGCACGGCCCTGCGCGAAGGGCGACAGAACGAGATAATGTACCACGTTGGGCGGCCCGGCGAAGACGGCTACACCGAACGTATTCTGGCGGCGTGGGGCGTGGATGGACACAACTCGCATACCAACGTGTGCTCCTCGAACGCACGAGCGGGGTACCAGTTCTGGTCGGGCATGGACCGCCCCTCCCCCGACCACGCCAACGCCCGCGTCATCTTGCTGGTGTCATCGCACCTGGAGACCGGCCACTATTTCAACCCGCATGCCCAACGCATCATTGAGGGGCGGCAGAAGGGCGCTCGCCTGATTGTGCTGGACCCGCGCCTCTCGAACACCACCACCCACGCCGACTACTGGGTTCCATCGCAACCCGGCTCCGAGGCGGCGATTCTGCTGGCCTTCGCCAACTACCTGATCCAGAACAACCGGTACAACCGGGCGTTCGTGCAGCGCTGGTGGAACTGGCGGGAATACCTGGAAGCGATGCATCCGGAAAAGGAGCCGACCTTCGAAACCTTCGAGGCGGTGCTCAAGGACCTCTATCAGGACTACACGTTTGAGATGGCCGCGCAGGAATCCGGCTGCGATGCTCGCCTGCTAGAGGAGATTGCCCAGGTGGTGGCGACCGCCGGAACGCGTCTTTCAACCCACAACTGGCGCAGTGCCGCAGCCAGCAACATGGGGGGATGGCAGGTTGCCCGCAGTATTTTCTTCCTGAATGCGCTGCTTGGTGCGGTCGCAACCGAAGGCGGGACCTATCCGAACTCCTGGAACAAGTTTGTCCCCAGTCCCATCTATCGCCCGCCCCACCCCCACACCTGGAACGAAGTCATCTGGCCGCCGGAATATCCACTTGCCATGAACGAACTTTCGTTCTTGATGCCTCACCTCGTCAGAGAGGGGCGCGGCAGGGCAGATGTCTATTTCACGCGGGTCTACAACCCGGTCTGGACCAACCCCGACGGTTTCTCGTGGATTGAAATGCTCACGGATGAAACACAGATCGGGCTACATGTGGCGCTCACGCCGACCTGGAATGAAACGGCCTACTTTGCCGATTACATCTTGCCGATGGGGTTGGCATCGGAGCGCCACGATACCCACTCGTTCGAAACGCACGACGCCCAGTGGATTGGCTTTCGTCAGCCGGTGCTGCGGGCTATGCGTGAGCGGATGGGGCAGCCGGTGCGCGACACCCGCGAGGTCAACCCTGGCGAGGTGTGGGAAGAAAACGAGTTCTGGATGGACCTCACCTGGCGCATAGACCCGGATGGGAGCATGGGCATTCGGCAGTATGTCGAGTCGAAGCAGCAGCCCGGCACCAGGCTGTCGGTTGATGAATACTACGCCTATACCTTTGAAAACTCGGTGCCGGGGCTGCCCGAACGGGCGCGGGCCGAGGGGTTGACGCCGCTCGAATTTATGCGCCGCTACGGAGCGTTCGAGGTGCAACGGGGGATAGGCCCGCTCTATGAGCAGGAGATACCCCCGGAGGAACTGGAAGACGTTGCCACCGACGCCGCCGGGCGCGTCTATACGAAGGCTCCGAAACCGGCCTCACCGAACATTGCCCCCCCAACCCACCCTGACCCGGACCACGAAGGGCGGCGGCGCGTCGGCATCGAACAGAATAGGAAGG
>JAAUSY010000112.1 GCA_012032475.1 Chloroflexaceae bacterium | reverse complement strand
CTTCGACGCCCGCGCCAACGGCTACGCTCGCGGCGAGGGCGCCGGGGTCGTCGTGCTGAAACCCTTTTCGCGGGCCTTTGATGGACGGAGACCCCATCTATGCGCTGATTCGGGCAACAGGGGTCAACCAGGACGGGCGCACCAACGGCATCACCGTCCCAAGCGGTGCGGCTCAGGAACAACTGATGCGCGATGTCTACCGACGGGCGCGGCTCTCACCCGGTCAGATACAGTATGTTGAGGCCCACGGCACCGGCACCCCCGTTGGTGACCCGATTGAGGCGAACGCGCTTGGTCGGGTGTTCTCGACGGGCCGCCCAGAGGGGGATGTCTGCATCGTCAGCTCGGTCAAAACCAACATCGGGCATACGGAAGCAGCGGCAGGTATCGCCAGCATCATCAAGACCGCGCTCTGCCTGAAGCACCGGCAGATACCGCCCATCCTGCACTTCCAGAAGGCCAACCCGGCCATCAACTTCGAACAACTCCGGCTGCGCCTGCCGAACGGGCTGGAACCCTGGCCCGCCACCAACGGCGTCGCACTGGCGGCTATCAACAGCTTCGGCTTTGGCGGCACCAACGCCCACGCCGTCTTGCAGGAAGCTCCCCGGCTCGCGCAGACCCCGCGAGCGCCTGAGCACGAAATGCAACCCCACGCCTACCTGCTGCCGATATCGGCCCGCAGCGCCAGCGGCCTGGAGGCCTGCGCCCGCGCCTACCACGAATTCCTGGCCCAGAACGAACCGGTGCCCCTGCACGATATCTGCTCCAGCGCCTCGCTGCGGCGCAGCCACCACGACTATCGGTTGGCGCTCGTGGGCGCTTCGCACCAGGAAATGATGGCGAAGCTGGATGCCTTTCTCGCCGGCGAAGCCAGCGCGGGGATGTCCAGCGGGCGCAAGATGGTGGGCGATGCGCCCCAACTGGCTTTCGTCTTCACCGGTATGGGGCCGCAGTGGTGGGGAATGGGCCGCCAGTTGCTCGAACAGGAACCCGTGTTCCGCGAGGTCATCGAAACCTGCGACCGACTGCTGAGCCAGTATGCTTCCTGGTCGCTGCTCGAAGAGATGACCGCCAGCGAAGAAGCCTCGCGGATGAATGAAACCCAGATTGCGCAACCCGCCAACTTTGCCCTGCAAGTGGGGTTGGCCGCGCTGTGGCGCTCCTGGGGGATAGTCCCCGACGCGATAGTCGGCCACAGCGCGGGCGAGATTGCCGCGATGCACGTGGCCGGGGCGCTGACCCTGGAAGATGCCGTTCGCGTCATCTACTACCGCAGCAGCCTGCAACACCGCACCACCGGCATGGGCAAAATGGCTGCGGTCGGAATATCCGAAGAAGAAGCCACCAACGCCATCGCCGGCTACGAAGACCTGGTTTCGATTGCTGGTATCAACAGCCCCGGTTCGGTGACACTGGCAGGCGACGAAACGGCACTGGAAGCAGTGTTGCGGCCACTGCGCGAGCGCGACGTGTTCTGCAAATACCTGTGGGTTGAGGTGCCCTACCACAGCCACTATATGGAGCCGCTGCGCGATGAGATGCTTGCCGCCCTGCAAGTCTTGCAGCCGCGCACCGCAGCCATTCCGCTCTACTCGACCGTTACGGGCGAAGAGGTGGATGGCAGCGAACTGGATGCCGAATACTGGTGGAAGAATGTTCGGAACCCGGTGCGGTTCCGCGCCGCCGCCGATGCCATGATCCTCGATGAATGCAGCGTCTTTATCGAAATCGGCCCTCATCCGGTGTTGGCCGGCTCAATTTCCGAATGCCTGCTCTACCGCCAGGAGCAGGGCGTGGTGCTTTCCTCGCTGCGGCGCAAAGAAGAAGAGCGCGACTTTCTGCTCGGTTCGCTCGCCGCGCTCTATGCCCAGGGCTACGCGGTGAACTGGGAAACGTTCTACCCCCACAAAGGCACCTTCGTTCGCCTGCCGGCCTACCCCTGGCAGCGCGAACGCTACTGGATGGAGTCGCAAGACTCGCGGCAGCGGCGGTTAGGCATCGAAGACCACGCCCTGCTTGGTCACTCCGTGCGGGCCTTCCGCCCCTCGTGGGAGTTGCAGGTTATCCGTCGGCGCTTGCCCTACCTCGAAGACCACCGCATTCAGGGGGCCGTGCTGATGCCGGGTGCCGCCTTTATCGAAATGATGCTGCTGGCAGCGCGGCAAGCCTTCGGGGCCGGCACCTATGCGCTGGAAGACATCACCTTCCACAAAGCCCTGTTTGTGCCAGATGACGAAGAACCGATAGTACAGACCGTGCTGGACCCGGAAACGGCCTCGTTGGAAGTCTACGGGCGAATCAACCAGCCAGCGACCGATTCTGAATGGGTGCGCCACGCCAGCGCCAGGCTGCACCAGTATCAGGACGCACAGCCCGCGCCGGTAGACCCCGAAGCAATCCGCCGCCACGCGGGGCAAGAAAGGTCGCAGGCCGATTGCTACGAGAGCTTCGCCAGGGAGGGCTTTGAATATGGTCCCTGCTTCCAGGGCATTACCCGCCTCTGGAAGGGCAACGGCGAAGCGCTGGCCGAAATCCAGGCTCCGCAGCAGGTCGCCGGGGACATCGAGTCATACCAGCTTCACCCGGTGCTTCTCGATGCCTGCTTCCAGACGCTCATTGCCGCCGACCCGCCGGCTGGCACCGGCAGCAAGGAAGGGGCCGGGACCTACCTGCCGGTCGGCATCCGCCGCATCCGCTCCTACGGTCGGGCGGGCCCCGAGCCGATGTGGGGGCACGCCCGCCTGGTCGAATACAACGAAGAAGTGATGGAGGGCGATATCCAGCTCCTCGACCGCGAAGGAAACGTGCTGGTCTCCATCGAAGGCTTCCGCGCCCAGTCGCTCAAGACGACCCACCGGGTGGCTTCGAAGGGGCTGGACGAATGGCTGTACCACCTCGAATGGCAGCCGAAGGAATACGCTGCCAGAGCGCAGGCCAACGGGAGGCATCCGGAGGGAACCGTGGGAAGCTGGCTCGTCTTTGCCGATAGTAAAGGGGTCGGAACCGAACTCGTCAGCCTGCTGGAAGAGCACGGCGAAACCTGTGTGGTCGTCTGTCCGGGCGATAGCTACTGCCTGGACCTTGATGGACCGGGGCGATGTGCCTGGGTCAACCCCGCAGAACCAGGCGACTTTGTGCGGTTGCTGGAGGAAGCCTTGCCGTCGGGGGTGGCCTGCCGGGGCGTGGTGCATCTCTGGAGCCTGGAGGCTGCCCCTGCCACCGACGAGATGACCGTCGAGGAACTCGACACCGCGCAAAACCTGGGGAGTATGGCCGTGTGCCATCTGGTCCAGGCGATTGCTCAGGCAGGATGGCGGTCCCTGCCGCGTCTGTGGCTGGTCACCACCGGGGCGCAGCCCGTGCGCCCGCAGGATGGGGCGCACCTTTCGCTGGCGCAGTCGCCGCTGTGGGGCACGGCCCGCGTGCTCGGACACATGGAGCACGTCACGCTCTGGGGGGGTATCGTTGACCTTGACCCATCGGACCCGGTCGCAGATGCCGACGCGCTCTTCCAGCAGGTCTGGCAGCCCGACGGTGAAGACCAGGTTGCCTTCCGCGATGGCGAGCGCTATGTCGCCCGGTTGATGCCCAGCAAGGACCTGCCGTCGCCCATCCCGCCGCGCTTCCGCCGCGATGGGAGCTACCTCATCACCGGCGGCCTGGGCGCACTCGGCTTGCTCGTGGCCCGCTGGATGGTCGAGCGGGGAGCCACCCGCCTCATCCTGATGAGCCGCCGCACCTTCCCGCCCCGCTCCACCTGGAGCGAGGTTGCGCCCGATAGCTCCCTGGGGCAGCAAATTGCTGCCATCCGCGAACTAGAACACCTGGGCGCAAGCATCCACCTGGCCTCGGCAGATGTGACCGACGAAGCCCAGTTTGCCGCCTTCCTGGAAGCCTTCCGCCGCGAAAACTGGCCGCCCATTCGGGGGGTCATCCACTCGGCCGGGGTCATCCAGGACCAGATCATCCTGCGAATGGACGGCCAGAGCTTCGACAAGGCGCTGCACCCCAAAGTGCGCGGAGCCTGGACCCTGCATCGGGTGCTGGCAGACGAACCGCTGGAATTTTTCGTGCTCTTCTCATCTATCGGTTCCCTGGTTGTCTCCGTCGGGCAGAGCAACTATGCCGCCGGCAACGCATTTCTGGATGCCCTGGCGTACTACCGCCGCGCCCACTTCCAGCCGGCTCGCAGCATCGGTTGGGGGCCGTGGGCGATGGGGATGGTCACCGAATTCAACTTGATTGAGGCTTTCGCCCGCCGCGGGATGTACACTATCAATGAGGAGCAGGGGATACACCTGATGAACCGCCTGCTCGGACGGGACTTCCCCCACTTCGCGGTGATGGATGCTAACTGGCCGCTGGTGTGCCAGTCCTATTCGATGGGCATCGTGCCGCCGATGGTCGCGCATCTGGCCGAAACAGAAACCAGCGGCTCGCCATCTGGCGACCACGCCCAGACTGCGGTTTCGATGCTGGAGCAACTGGCCCGCACCGACGAACCCGAGCGACCAACCGTGCTGGCCGATTATCTGCACGACCTGGTGGCGAAGGTCCTGCGCATCGAGCGTTCGCGCTTTGACGTGCAACAACCCCTCAACACCCTGGGGATGGACTCGATGATTGCCATCGAACTCAAGAACCAGATAGACCACCACCTGCGCGTCAATGTTTCGGTGGTAGACCTGCTGCAAGGTTCGCACGTGATGCAATTGACCTCTCGCATCCTGCCGCAACTGGTGCTCGAAACGACGGGCGATGGCGATGAGGACGATATCGAAGCGCTGCTGAGAGATATCGAGCAGCTTTCCGATGAGGAAGCGCGGCAGTTGCTATCAGTTGATGCTGACCGGGAGATAACGATAACGATGCCATCGTCCGGGCAGGTATCAACCCTGCGGGAAGTCGCATCCCTGGTCCATAACCCTACGCAGTAATCGGAAAAGCCGCTGGTCGTCCGGGGCAGGTCGTCGGCCTGCTTCCGGGCGGCCAACCGGCCCACGTTCGCTGGTGGTTCAGCAGGAGGATGATATGGATGAGATGAGTGATATTGCCCAGCGTATCGCGTCGCTTTCTCCCGAAAAGCGGGCCTTGCTCGAAAAACGATTGGCGAAGAAAAATATTGCGCCCTCCCGTGGGGAGATTCCCCGCCTGAGCCGGGAAACGAACCAGTTTCCTCTTTCCTTTGCGCAGCAGCGATTATGGCTGCTGGAGCAACTGGCTCCGGGCCTCCCGATGTACAACATGTCGGGCTTTGCTCGTTTCAGCGGGCCGCTGGATCGTCAGGCCGTCAGGCAGTGTCTTGCCGCCGTGGTGGCGCGGCACGAGACTCTCCGCACCACCTTTACGACGGCGGAGGGGCTGCCGGTTCAGGTCATTTCCCCCGATTTGACCGTGCCGATTGATGAAGTAGACCTGAGCGGACCACCAGGCGCTTCCGAAGAAACCCTGGTCAACCTGGCCGTGGAAGAGGCGCGTCAGCCGTTTGATCTAACGACCGGCCCCCTCTGCCGCATCCAACTGGTGTGCCTGGCACAGGATGACCACGCGGTGGTGCTGACCATGCACCATATCATTTCGGATGGGGTTTCTATTCGGGTGCTCTTCCAGGATGCCATCGCGGTGTACGAGGCGCTGGTGCGCGGACGCGAGCCGCAGTTGCCCGAACTGCCCATTCAATATGCGGATTTTGCCGTCTGGCAGCGCAAATGGCTGCAAGGCGAACGCCTGGAACAGCCGTTGCGCTACTGGAAAGCGCAGCTTGGCGGCGACCTGCCCGTGCTGCAACTGCCCACGGACCGACCGCGGCCCGCGATGCAGACGTTTGTCGGGGCGCGGCAGACCTTTGGCCTGCCACCGGTGCTGACGAGGGCGCTGCGAGAACTCAGCCAGCGCGAAGGGGTCACCCTCTTTATGGTGCTGCTGGCCGCCTTCCAGACCCTCCTGTCGCGCTCCACCGGGCAGGAAGATATCCTGGTGGGTTCGCCCATTGCCAACCGCAACCGCAGCGAGGTAGAGCCGTTGATAGGCTTCTTCGTCAACACGCTGGTGCTGCGCACCGACCTGTCCGGCAACCCGACCTTCCGTGACCTACTCAAGCGGGTGCAGCAGGTCGCTCTGGGCGCGTATGCGCATGACGAACTGCCCTTTGAGAAGCTGGTGGAAGAGCTGCAACCTGAACGCCATATGAGCCATACCCCCCTCTTCCAGGTTTTGTTTGGCCTGCAAAGCGACCCGACCGCGGCGGTTGAGATGGCGGGACTGACCATGCACTTCCGCGAAATTGATAGCCGAACCTCCAAGTGTGACCTCACGCTCAACATGACGGAGAAGACCGACACAATTGAAGGGTATCTGGAATACAATACCGATTTGTTCGATGATACCACCATGACGCGGTTGCTCCGCCATTTCCAGGCGGTTTTACAGGGGGTGGTGGCGAACCCGGCCTGCCGCCTGGCCGATATTCCGCTCCTGACGGACGAAGAGCGCCGCGAAATCCTGGTTGGCTGGAACGACACCCGCACGGATTATCCCAACGAACTGACGGTCCATCAACTCTTTGAAAGGCAGGCCGCGCAGCGCCCCGATGCCCCCGCGGTCAGCTTCGCCGGGCAGCAGTTGACCTATGGCGAGTTGAACGAGCGGGCCAACCGGCTGGCGCACTACCTGCGCACGCTTGGCGTTGGCCCGGAGCGTTTTGTTGCCATCTGCCTGGAGCGCTCCGCCGACCTGATTGTGGGTATCCTGGCTATCTTGAAGGCCGGCGGAACGTATGTCCCGCTTGACCCGACCTACCCCCAGGAGCGACTGGCCTATATGCTCGAAGACACGCGGGCAACCGTGCTGCTCACCCAGGAGCAGTTACGCGCCAGTCTCCCGACGCACCGCGGGGTGCAGGTGGTGTCTATGGATATGGACGCGCAGTGGGAAGCTATTGCCCGTCAGCGCGGCGAGAACCCGGCGAACCACACCACGCCCGACCACCTGGCCTATGTCATGTATACCTCCGGCTCCACGGGCAACCCCAAAGGCATCGGCATTCCGCACCGTGCGATTAACCGCCTGGTCTTCAACACGAACTATCTTGATGTGCAGCCGGATGACCGTATGGCCCAGGCCGCCAATGCATCGTTCGATGCCGCCACCTTCGAATTCTGGGGGGCGCTGCTGCACGGGGCGCTGGTGGTAGGCATCTCGAAGGATGTGGCCCTTTCGCCGCACGAGTTTGCCGCGCAGTTGCGCGAACAGGGCATCACCACGCTGTTTCTGACCACCGCGCTGTTCAACCAGCTTGCCCGCGAGGTGCCAGACGCGTTTGCGACTCTGCGGCACGTGCTGTTTGGCGGTGAAGCGGTAGACCCCCGGTGGGTGCGCGAAGTCTTGCAGAAGGGAGCGCCGGCCCGCCTGCTGCACGTCTATGGCCCGACCGAGAGCACGACCTATGCGACCTGGTATCTGGTGCGCGAGGTGGACGAAAACGCCCCCACCATCCCTATCGGCTATCCGCTGTCCAACACGACGACCTATGTGCTGGACCAGTCTATGCAGCCGGTGCCCATCGGGGTGACGGGCGAACTCTACCTCGGTGGCGATGGCCTGGCCCGCGGCTACCACCAGCGCCCGGCGCTGACCGCTGAGCGGTTCGTGCCCGACCCCTTCAGCCGGAGGCCGGGGGCGCGGCTCTACCGCACGGGCGACCTGGTACGCTGCCTGCCCGATGGTGCTATCGTCTTTCTGGGGCGCACCGACCATCAGGTGAAGATTCGCGGCTTTCGGATTGAGTTGGGCGAAATCGAAGCCGCCCTGGCGAGCCACCCCGCCGTGCGCGAAACGGTGGTGCTGGCCCGCGAAGATGCCCCCGGCGAGCGCCGGTTGGTGGCCTATATCGTGCCGGCGCAAGTACCAGGAGCCGAATCCCAGGAAGCGGTTGCTCCCATCCCCGCGGTGCACGACCTGCGGGCCTTTTTGAAAGAGCGACTGCCCGACTATATGATACCGGCCGCGTTCATCACGATGGATGCGCTGCCGCTCACGCCGAACGGCAAGGTAGACCGTCGCAAGCTGCCGGCGCCGGGCGTAGCCCGCCCCGACCTGGCGAGTTCCTTCGTTGCGCCCTCAACACCGGTCGAAACGATGCTGGCGTCCATCTGGGGTGAGGTGCTGAAGCTGGAGCGGGTCGGGGTCGAAGATAACTTCTTCGACCTGGGGGGCTACTCGCTGGCCGCTGTGCAGGTGATAGCGCGGGTGCGCGAGACCTTCCAGGTAGAACTGCCGTTGCGCTCGCTGTTTGAGATACCCACCGTAGCCGGCCTGTCTCGTCTGATAGAGGAGCAGTCCCAACGCGCCACCGCGCAAGGCCAGGGTCCGTCGTCCGGCCCGGCCCTGGTGCGGGTAGACCGCAGCAGCTACCGGGTTCGGACGTCAGGCAGCGACCAGTGACCCGAAGGGGGTTTGAACGTGCGACCAGCAACACCAAAGAGGAGAGCGCTATGGTGACCGAGGAGGTCTACATCTTTCCCGCTTCGCTCGCGCAACAGCGGCTCTGGTTTCTCGACCGCCTGCGGCCCGGCACCCCTTCCTACCATGTGCCTGCGGCGATTCGCCTGACTGGCCCGCTGGATGTGCCTGCCCTGGAACGGAGCATTAACACCGTGGTGGAGCGCCACGAAAGCCTGCGCACCACCATCCCCACCCAGGACGGCCAACCCGTGCAGCGTATTGCGCCACCGCGTGAACGAAGCCTGCCCGTTGTGGATGTTGAACTGCTGCCCCACATCGAAGGAGAGGCCGAGCTTGCCAGGCTGATACGCCAGGAAGCCCACCACCCCTTCGACCTGAAGACCGGGCCGCTGCTGCGCGTCCGCCTGATGCGGTTCAACCCGCACGACCATCTCTTGCTGCTCACGATGCATCACATCATCTGTGATGGCTGGTCCATCGGGGTGTTCATGCGGGAACTCGCCACGCTCTATGAGGGCGACCGCAGCGGGCAGACCGTGCCTCTGCCGCCGATGCCGCTTCAATATGCCGACTACACCATCTGGCAGCGAGAACTGGTGCAAAGCGGCAGCCTGAAGCCCCACCTGGACTACTGGCGCGAGCAGTTGCGCGGGGCACCGGCGGTGCTCGAACTGCCCACCGACCGACCCCGCCCGCCGGTGCAAACGTTCTGGGGCGACCGGCAGACGATGACCCTGCCGGCCACCTTGCAGCGGCAGCTTCAGCAACTCAGCCGCCGGGCCGATGTGACCCTGTTTATGACCCTGCTGGCAGCCTTTCAGGTGCTCCTGTATCGTTCCACCGGGCAGGAGGATATCGTGGTTGGCTCGCCGGTGGCGAACCGCACCCGCGCCGACCTGGAGCCGCTCATTGGCTTCTTCGTCAATATGCTGGTGCTGCGCACCGACCTGTCCGGCCACCCGACCTTCCGCGAACTGCTGGAGCAGGTGCGGCGCACCACCCTGGCGGCCTATGAGCACCAGGAGGTCCCCTTTGACTACCTGGTGGACGAGCTGCAACCAGAGCGTGACACGAGCCACACCCCGCTGTTCCAGGTGGTCTTCATCCTTCAGAACACGCCGATGCCCCCGCTGGAACTGGCAAACCTGCGGCTGAAGCTCATGGACCTGCCCGGCGGGGTTGCCAAGTTCGACCTGACGCTGGAGGTCACCGAACGGGCGGATGGTCTGGAGGTGGTGGCGGAATACTCGACGGACCTGTTCGACGCCGAGACGGTGGCGCGGTGGCTCCAGCACTACCGCGTGCTGCTGGAGGGCATCGCCGCAGTGCCCGATTGCCGCATAGCCCGGCTGCCCTTGCTCACCGACGCCGAATACCGGCAGGTGGTGTATGACTGGAACCAGCACGCGGCTGATTATCCTGCCGACGCCTACGCGCACGAACTGTTTGCCAACCACGCCCGGCGTGCGCCCGATGCGCTGGCGGTGGTAGACCGCACGCAGCGCCTGACCTACCACGCGGTAGACTGCCGCGCCAACCAGATTGCCCATCTCCTGCGCGGTATGGGGGTTGGGGCGGATAGGATGGTCGCGCTCTGTGTGGAGCGCTCCGCTGACTTCATCATCGGCTTGCTTGGGGTGCTCAAGGCCGGCGCGGCCTATGTGCCGCTTGACCCGCTCATCCCGCCGCAGCGCCTGCAAACGATTATGGCCGATGCGGAGATATCTGTGGTGCTGACTCATCAGGCATTGCGCCGTCGCTTCGAGCCTGAGCCTGGGGCTGATGCGCCTGAGCACCGGGCAGTCCGGGTCATCTGTCTGGACACGGACATGCCGCTGCTCGAACCGCAGCCCGAAACACCACCGGTCATTCATCTGACCCCGGACCACCTGGCCTACGTCATCTACACGTCTGGCTCGACTGGCACGCCCAAGGGGGTGTTGCTCACCCACCGCGGCCTGACCAACCTGGTGTTCTGGTATATCGAGCAGTTTGCCCTGACGGCGCAGGACCGCACCACCCAGGTGGCCGGGTTGGGTTTTGATGCGACGGTGTGGGAACTGCTGCCGGCCCTGGCCGCCGGGACGACGGTCTATATGCCCGACGACGAGACCCGCAGCATGCCTGAACGGCTGCGCGACTGGCTGATTGCCCAGGATATCACGGTGTCGTTCTTGCCCACCCCCCTCGCGGAGCGGCTGCTATCGCTCGAATGGCCGGCCAGTTGTGCCCTGCGTGTGGTGCAGACGGCAGGCGAAGCCCTCAAGCGCTACCCACCGCCGGGGTTGCCGTTCACCCTCTACAACAACTATGGCCCGTCGGAATGCACAGTCGCAGCCACCTCGACCGCCGTTTTGCCCACCACCGATGCCCCGTTCCCGCCCTCCATCGGCTACCCCCTCAAAAACACCCAGGTCTACATCCTGGATGGGCAGATGCAGCCCGTGCCGATGGGCGTGCCGGGCGAATTGTGCATTGGCGGCGTGAACGTTGGGCGCGGCTACCTCAACCGCCCGTCGCAGACGGCGGCGCAGTTTGTGCCCGACCCGTTCAGCGGCCGGCCGGGGGCACGCCTGTATCGCACGGGCGACTTGGTGCGGTCGCGCCCGGATGGGCAGATTGATTTTCTGGGGCGCATTGATACCCAGGTCAAAATACGCGGTTTTCGTATCGAACTGGGCGAAATTGAAGCGGTCCTGCTGCACCACCCCGCCGTGCGCGAAGCGGTGGTGCTGGCCCGCGAAGACACCCCCGGTGAACGCTACCTGGTGGCCTATGTGGTGCCCGGATGGGCGGAAGAAGACGGCGTGGAGCACCAGGCACCCGACCAGGGTCAGGGCGCTCCGCGGCCGGCACTCAGTACGTATGACCTGCGGGCCTTCTTGAAAAAGCTGTTGCCTGACTATATGGTGCCTGGCGTCTTCGTCGTCCTGGATGAACTGCCGCTCACGCCCAATGGCAAGGTGGACCGCAAAGTGCTGCCAGCCCCCGAAGCGAGCACGCGCCTGGAACTGGGCATCGCCTATGTTGCGCCACAGAGCGAGCTAGAACAGGCTATCGCCGCGGTCTGGCAGGAGGCACTGAATGCGAAGCAGGTCGGCGTCGAAGACAGTTTCTTCGACCTGGGGGGCAATTCGCTGCTGATGGCACGGGCCCAGAGCATGCTGGTTGCCAGTTTGCAGCGCGATGTTTCCATTCTTGACCTGTTCAAATATCCGACCATCCGGTCTCTGGCGCAGTTTCTTGAGCAGGGGGCCGGGCAGCGGGCACAGCAGAGCGGCGAGTCGGTGCGCGACCGCGCCCGCAAACAAAAAGAGGTTATCAGTCGGCACAAGCAGAGCAGCAAGGGGAGAAAGTAAGACCATGCAAGACACCATGCACCATATGGTCCAGCAGGGCGAGCTTGAAGGGATTGCGGTCATTGGGATGAGCGGGCGCTTTCCTGGGGCCGCGACCCTGCAACAGTTCTGGCAAAACCTGTGCGATGGCGTGGAGGGCATCACGTTTTTCTCTGAGCCGGAGACGCGGGCCGCTGGCGTTGCGCCCGAACTGCTGGCCCACCCGAACTATGTTTCCGCGGGCGGCGTGCTGGAAGGGGCAGATCAGTTCGATGCGGCCTTCTTTGGCTTCAACCCGCGAGAGGCGGAGTTGCTCGACCCGCAGCACCGGTTGTTCCTGGAATGCGCCTGGGAAGCGCTGGAGTGCGCGGGCTACGACCCGGAGCGCTACGAAGGCATCATCGGCGTCTTTGGCAGCGTCAGCCTGAGCACCTATGCCATGCGCAATATCTATGCGAACCCCGACCTGGTCGCCACAACCGGCGACTACCAGATATTGCTCAGCAGTGACAAAGACTTCATTGCCGAACGCGTTTCCTACAAGCTGAACCTGCGCGGCCCAAGCCTGACCGTGCAAACGGCCTGCTCCTCTTCGCTGGTGGCCGTGCATCTGGCCTGCCGCAGCCTGCTGATGGGCGAGAGTGATATGGTTCTGGCGGGGGGAGCCTCGGTCAGTGTGCCGCAGCGGGCCGGCTACCTCTACCAGGAAGGCGGCATTCTGTCGCCCGACGGACACTGCCGCGCCTTCGACGCCCAGGCGCAAGGCACTGTTCGCGGCGAGGGCGCTGGTATCATGCTCCTGAAGCGGTTGGAGGATGCTATCAGGGATGGGGATACGGTCTATGCCATCATCAAAGGCTCGGCTATCAATAACGATGGCTCGTTCAAGGTCGGCTTTACGGCTCCGAGCGTTGACGGTCAGGCCGAAGCGGTGGGCTTGGCGCTCGCCATGGCAGACGTTGACCCCGACACCATCAGCTATATTGAGGCGCATGGCACGGGCACCCCGCTCGGTGACCCGATAGAGGTAGCCGCTCTGACGCAGGTTTTCCGTGAATACACGCAGCGCACGCAGTATTGTGCGATTGGCTCGGTCAAGGCCAACCTGGGCCACCTGGATGCTGCGGCAGGGGTTGCAGGATTGATCAAGACGGTGCTGGCACTCAAACACCGGATGCTCCCGCCGAGCCTGCACTTCACGCAGCCCAACCCGACGATTGATTTTGCCAGCAGCCCTTTCTTCGTCCAGCAGGCTTTGACTCCCTGGGACAACAACGGCAGCGGCAACGGCAATGGGAGCGGAAGCTATCCGCGCCGCGCCGGGGTTAGCTCCTTCGGCATGGGGGGCACCAATGTGCATGTCATCCTGGAAGAAGCGCCCGTGCTGGCCCCCGTGCCCGCTGACCCGGCGCGTTCCTGGCAGGCGGTGGTGCTTTCGGCTCGCAGCGCGGCGGCTCTGGAGCGAGCGACCGAGAACCTGGCAGAGCATGTGCGCCAGCAGCCGGAACTGGCTATCGCGGATGTGGCGTATACGCTGCAAACCGGGCGGCGGGCTTTTCCCCACCGGCGGGTGGTGCTCTGCCGCGACTGCACCGACCTGCTCACGGCGATTGAAACCCAGGCGGCTCACCAGCAGTGGACCGCCCACTGCCGCACGCCGCAGCGCCCGGTGGCCTTCCTCTTCCCCGGTCAGGGGGCGCAATATGTGCGGATGGGCGCGGGGCTGTATCAGCACGAGCCGCTCGTCCGCGACCTGGTGGACGAATGTGCCCACCTGCTGCGCCCGCACCTGGCAGGGCAGGATTTGCGCGACCTGCTCTTCCCCACCAGTGCTCAGGCGGAGGAAGCCGCGCAGCAGCTCATCCAGACGCAGTATACGCAGCCGGCCCTGTTCGTCGTGGAATACGCCCTGGCGCGGCTGTGGCAGGCGTGGGGCATCCAGCCGGCGGCGATGATCGGGCACAGCCTGGGCGAATATGTGGCGGCGTGTCTGGCGGGGGTTCTCACGCTGCCTAACGCGCTGGCGCTGGTGGCGCTGCGGGGACGGCTGATGCAGGCGATGGAGCCGGGCGCGATGCTCTCGGTGCCGCTGACTGAAGCCCAGGTGCAACCCCTGCTGAGTGGGCAGGTCGGGGTGGCGGCGGTGAACGCCCCGGCGTTGTGTGTGCTGTCGGGGCCGCTGCCCGCGATGGAAGCGGTGGAGCGCCGTCTCCAGCAGGAAGGGGTAGAAGCGCGGCGGCTGCACACCTCGCACGCCTTCCATTCCCCGATGATGGAACCAATGCTCGAAGCGTTTGGCGCGGCGGTGGGCCGGGCCGTGCTGAGACCTCCCCAGATTCCCTACCTGTCGAATGTGACGGGCACCTGGGTCACGGCGGAGGAGGCCACCGACCCGCGCTACTGGGTGCGTCACGTGCGCGAGGCGGTGCGCTTCGGGTCGGGCGCGGCGGTGCTGCTGGAGCAGGAGGAACTGGTGCTGCTGGAGGTGGGGCCGGGGCGCACGCTGAGCAGCCTGGTGCGCAAACAGGAAGCGGCTCGTGGTCGCACCATCCTCAATTCGCTGCGCCACCCCCAGGACGGCGACGGCGACGAGGGAGACCCCACGGGGCTTGTCAGCGACGAGGCGATGATGGTGCAGGCACTCGGTCGGCTGTGGCTGGCGGGCGTGGCAGTGGACTGGGAGCGGCAGTGGCAGAATCAGCGCCGCCAGCGGGTCCCCCTACCGACCTACCCCTTCGAGCGGCAGCGCTACTGGATTGAACCGCCGGCTGGCAGCCGCAGCGCGTCGGTCAGCGCCCCCCAACGCACGCTGGACAAACAGCCCGACATCACCAGGTGGTTCTACCACCCGGTGTGGAAGCAATCTCCCCCCGTCAACAACCGGTCATCAGCGCCGGGGCAGGGGCAGCACTGGCTGGTATTCGCGTCGTCCGCATCGCTGGTTGCCCAGGTGGTCGAACAGGCAAGCGTGGTCAGGCACCATCCGGTCTGTGTCTACGCAGCAGACCGCTTTGCCCATCCCGATGAGCAGACGTATACGGTCAATCCGCGCCGCCCCGATGACTACCAGGCGCTGCTTGAAGCGCTGCGCACCAGCAACCGGGTGCCGCGGCGAATCATCCACTGCTGGCAGCTTTCAGCGGAGGGTTCGCCGTCTTCGAACGGGGTATACCAGCCGCAAGCCCAGGACACCGGCCTCCCCAGCCTGCTCCTGCTGGTGCAGGCGCTGGACCGGGTGGGTTGGAGTGACCCCCTCCAGGTGACGGTGGTGACGGAAAATCTCCACGAAATCACCGGCAGCGAGGATTTGCGCCCGGACGGGGCGCTGCTGCAAGGCTTTGGCACGGTTATTCCGCAGGAATATGCGTCCCTGACCTGCACCAGCGTGGACATCGCGCTGCCGGCGCCGGCAGTCGCCAGCGTCCGCAGTTGGTCCGTGCGCTGGTGGCGGAACTGGCCGCCGAA
>JAAUSY010000111.1 GCA_012032475.1 Chloroflexaceae bacterium | reverse complement strand
CATTGACGTGCTGGCACCGCTGGAGCAGGGCGGCAAGGCCGGGTTGTTTGGCGGGGCGGGAGTAGGCAAAAACGGTGCTCATCATGGAATTGATTCACAACCTGGCACACCGTCAAGAAGGCGTGAGCGTGTTTGCGGCATTGGCGAGCGCTCCCGCGAGGGGGAAGAACTCTACCGCGAGGTGCAGGAGTCCGGTGTGCTGAAGCATGCCATCATGCTTTTCGGCCAGATGAACGAGCCGCCGGGCGCCCGCTTCCGCGTGGGGCACGCTGCGCTGACCATGGCAGAATATTTCCGCGACGATACTCACCGGGACGTGCTGCTGCTGATAGACAACGTGTTCCGTTTTATCCAGGCTGGTTCGGAGGTATCCGGGCTAATGGGTCGGCTCCCCTCGCGCCTGGGCTATCAACCCACGCTTGGCACCGAACTTGCTGCCTTGCAGGAGCGGATTAGCAATACGGAGCGTGGTTCGATAACGTCTATCCAGGCCGTCTATGTTCCGGCCGATGACTTTACCGACCCGGCAGCAGTGCATATCTTCGGCCACCTGTCGGCCTCGATTGTGCTCTCGCGCAAACGCGCCAGCGAGGGACTCTACCCCGCAATTGACCCGCTGCAATCCGGCTCGAAAATGCTGGTGCCGCATGTGGTGGGCGGACGCCACTACGGCATTGCGCGGGAGGTGCGCCGCACCCTCGCCAACTACGAGGAGTTGAAGGATATCATCGCCATGCTTGGCCTGGAAGAACTGTCCCGCGAGGACCGCCGCACGGTGAACCGGGCCCGGCGGTTGGAGCGCTTCCTGACCCAACCCTTCGTGACGACTGAGCAGTTTACCGGTATGGAAGGCCGCATGGTATCGCTGGAAGACGCGCTCGTGGGGTGCGAACGCATCCTGAACGACGATTTTTATGATGCACCTGAGCGGGCACTCTTTATGATTGGCCCAATTGGCGAAGCCCGAATACCACCATCATCATCATAACCATGACACCATGACCATACCCATGATGAAACTCAAGGTGCTGGTGCCCACGGAGGTGCTCGTTGACGAGGAGGCGGCAAAAATACATGCTGAGGCGACGAACGGGCATTTTTGCCTGCTGCCGCGCCACATAGACATCGTGGCGGCCCTGGTGCCGGGCATCCTCTCGTTCGTCAACCGCGAAGGGGGAGAAGCGTTTGTGGCGCTTGACGAAGGCATTCTGGTCAAGTGCGGCAGCGAGGTGCTGGTCTCGACCACCAGGGGCATTCGTGGGGACGACCTGGAAGGGCTGCAAACCGTAGTAGAAACGCAGTTTCAGAAGCTCAACGAGCAGGAGCGCACGGCTCATCTGGCGATGGCCCGGTTGGAGGCCAGTTTCATCCGCGGCACGCTGGAACAGCAGCGCGGAAGAACGTAGTCGAAGCAGATAGCAGAAGATGGCGAATATGACACAGGAGCCGGGAAAGTTTCGCGAGCACATCGGGCGGAAGGCCATCCGTCGGCACCGCGCCCGCCAGCGGACGGATGAAAGCATCTGGTTTGGCCTGGGGATGTTCGGCCTGGTCGGGTGGTCGGTGGCAATCCCGACGCTCATCGGGCTGGCGCTGGGCATCTGGGTAGACGCCACCTGGCCGAGCCGCTTTTCGTGGACGCTGATGCTGCTGCTGGCGGGGGTCGGGGCCGGCTGCCTCAATGCCTGGCTGTGGGTCAAACGGGAACGTCAGGCAATTGAGCATCAGGTCGCGGAGGAACGCGCCGCGGAGGAGCAGGCTATCGCTGGACGGGTCGCGGAGATGGAACCGGAAACGAAAACAGAGGCGAAAAAAGAGATGGGACGTGCAAATGAGTAATACCATGGGAATGCTGCTGGCAGGAGCGGCAGGAATGGCGATGGGACTGGCCTATTTTGGGGGGCTGTGGCTCACGGTGCAACGCCTTCCGAGAAGCCGCCACCCCGCCCTGCTCCTGGTCGGGAGTTTTGCCCTCCGCATGGCCTTGCTCCTGGTGGGGCTATATGCCGTGATGGGAGGGCAGTGGCAGCGGGCGTTGGCAGGAGTGGCCGGGTTGCTCCTGGCGCGGGTCGTCCTGACCCACCGCTTGCGGCCCGACCCCTGCGCAGCAGAAAGGAGCGAACGCCCATGAATATCAGTCCGGACACCGTGATCTACTGGCAGAGCGGCTTTTTCAAGCTCAATGCCACAATAGTCTTTACCTGGCTCATTATGGCGCTGCTGGTGGGTGGCTCCTGGCTGATAACCCGCCGCCTGTCTACCGATACCCACATGAGCCGCTGGCAAAATAGGCTGGAAGCGGTAATCGAGATGATCCAGGGGCAGATAGAGGAAATCAGCCGCCAGCCGCCGGGGCGCTACCTGCCGTTCATCGGGACCCTGTTCCTGTTCATTGTGGTATCGAATATCCTGACCATCGTGCCGTGGTATCACCCTCCCACCGGCTCACTTTCCACGACGACGGCGCTGGCGCTGTGCGTCTTTGTGGCGGTGCCGGTCTACGGTATCGCGCAGGGGGGCGTTGTCGGCTATCTCAAGAACTACCTCCAACCCACGCCGTTTATGCTGCCGTTCAACGTGATTGGGGAGCTTTCGCGCACGCTGGCCCTGGCGGTGCGGCTCTTTGGCAATATCATGAGCGGCTCCATCATAGGCGCGATTCTGCTCTCAGTTACGCCGCTCTTCTTCCCGGTGGTGATGCAGGCTCTGGGGTTGATCACCGGAGTTATCCAGGCATACATCTTTGCTATCCTGGCAACCATCTATATTGCCTCAGCAACCCGCGCCCACCAGGGGGAAGAATCTGGCCGCAGCGATGGGTGATACCAGTGACAAGTGACGGGTGATAAAGAAGAGAGGTATCTCAATCGTATGGAAAACCTGGACAACACCGGATTGGTTGCCGCTGTTTCGATTATCACGGCGGGTCTGACGATGGCTATCGGGTCGGTGGCCCCAGCGCTTGGGGAGGGACGAGCCGTGGCCCAGGCGCTCAGTTCGATTGCGCAGCAGCCGGACGAAGCCGGAACGATTTCTCGCACGCTGTTCGTTGGCCTGGCGCTGGTTGAATCCACCGCCATCTACTGCTTTGTCATTTCGATGATTCTCATTTTTGCCAACCCGTTCTGGAATTACGTCACGACCGGGGCCGGGGCTGGAGGAGGAGGGTAGCGCGTGATAGACTGGTTTACGGTCGTGGCCCAGGTGGTCAACTTCCTGGTGCTGGTCTATCTGCTCCAGCGCTTCCTGTATGCCCCCATCGTGCGGGCGATGGAGACGCGGGAAAAGCGCGTGCTCTCCCGCCTGGAGGAGGCGCGGCAGCAGCGCGAAGAAGCCGAACAGGAACGCGCCGCGTATCACCAGAAGCGCCAGGAATGGGAGGCACAGCATGACCAGATGCTCAACGCCGCCCGCAAGGAGGCCAACGAGGAGCGCCGCCGCCTGCTGCAAGAAGCGCGGGACGAAGGAGACCGCCTGACCCAGCGCTGGCACGAGTCGCTCCGGCGCGGCAAGGAGGAGTTTCTCCACCACCTGCGCCAGCGCGTGAGCGAACAGGTGCTTGCGGTGGCGCGGCGGGTCCTGACCGACCTGGCCGACGCCGACCTTGAGCAGCGCATGGTAGCGGTCTTTCTGGAACGCCTGCGCCAGCTTGACGAGGAGCGACAGGAGACACTGCGCGCAGTGGCGCATGCCTCGCAGCAGCAGGGGCAGGTTATCGTCCAGAGCGCGTTTCCGCTTTCGCCGGGGCAGCAGCAGCATATCGCCCGCAGCCTCCGCGAACAGCGCTTCATCGGTGAAAACGGTGAAAACGGCAACAGCGAAGTAACCTTCGAGACCGCAGCAGACCTGCTCTGTGGCGTCCGGCTGGTGCCGGGCAACCACGAGGTGTCGTGGTGCCTCCAGAGCTACCTGGAAACGCTGGAGCGCGATATCGCCCGGACCTTTGAGGAGGAGGAGCAACAAGGGGAGCAACAAGGGGAGCAGCAAGCGGAGCAGCAGGCGGCATGACCGAGAGGGCAGAGAGCAGGAGGCACGATGCAAGCAACCGATGAGCTAGATTTGACCGCTGTTCTGGACGACGCTTTTGCCACCGTTCGCCGCGTCGTCGCGGCCCATCAACCCGCGCTGCACGTCCACGACGTGGGTACGGTCAGCTTTGTGGGGCCGGGCATTGCCCAGGTGCGGGGGCTGCCGGGGGTGCGCTCAGAAGAACTGGTGCTCTTTCCGGACCAGGGCTATGGGATGGCGTTTAACATTGACCCGGACGAGGTGGGGGTGGTGCTGCTCGATGAAAGCCCGTCCCTGCGCACGGGCCTCACCGTGCGGCGCACGGGGCGGGTGCAGGACGTGCCGGTGGGGGACGCGCTGATAGGCCGCGTAGTAGACCCGGTGGGGCGTCCGCTGGACAACCGCGGTCCCGTGCCGGCCATGCAGCGACGCCCGGTAGAGCGTGAATCACCGGCGGTGATGGACCGCGACCCGGTGACGGTGCCGCTCCAGACTGGCCTGAAGGCCGTGGACGCGCTCATCCCCGTGGGGCGGGGGCAGCGCGAACTGATTGTGGGCGACCGCCAGACGGGGAAAACCGCGGTGGCGCTGGATACCATTATCAACCAGAACCGGAGCGGGAACCGGAACGGGAACGAAACCGGCTATCAACATGAAAGGGAACAAGATGTTCTCTGCATCTACTGTGCCATCGGGCAGCGCACCGCGGCCACCGCAAAGGTGATAGCCGACCTGCGTGCCCACAATGCCATGCGCTACAGTGTCGTGGTGGTGGCAAGCGGCGAAGACCCACCCGGATTGCAGTTTGCCGCACCCTATGCCGCTACCAGCATTGGCGAGTATTTTATGGAGCAGGGGCGCGACGTGCTGGTGGTGTATGACGACCTGACCCGCCACGCCCGCGCCTACCGGGAACTCTCGCTGCTGCTGCGGCGACCACCGGGCCGCGAAGCCTTCCCCGGCGATATCTTCTACATCCATTCGCGGCTGCTCGAACGCTCAACGCACCTGCGGGCCGAACTGGGCGGCGGATCGCTCACCGCGCTCCCGATTGTCGAAACCGAAGCCCAGAACATTGCCGCCTACATCCCGACCAACCTCATATCCATCACCGATGGGCAAATCTACCTCTCGCCCGACCTGTTCCAGAAGGGGGTGCTGCCCGCGGTAGACATCGGGCGCTCGGTGTCGCGGGTGGGGGGCAAAACGCAGCTTGCCGCCTACCGCGCAGTCGCGGGAGACCTGCGCCTCTCCTACGCCCAGTTTGAGGAGCTTGAGGCGTTTTCGCGCTTCAGCTCGCGGCTGGACGAGCACACGCGGCAGGTGCTTGAGCGGGGGTATCGCGTGCGCGAGGTGCTCAAGCAACCCCAGTATGCCCCCATCCCCGCCGTTGAGCAAATCGCGGTGCTGCTGGCCGTCGTTGAGGGAGTGTTCGACGGGGTGCCGGTCGAAGCGGTTGGCCGGGCGGAGCAGGCCATTCGCCGGGCGGTTGCCGAACAACTGCCCGGCGTGTGCCAGCGTATCGAGGCGGGGGACCGGCTGAGCCAGGAGGACCGCACGGCCCTGCACCACCTGGCCCGCGAAGTGGTGGACGGGGCATGAGAAGGAGCGATAAACCATGTCTACGTCCACCCTGGAGTCCCTGCGGCGAACCATTCACAGTGCTGAGAGCCTCTACACCATCGTCAAGACCATGAAGGCGCTGGCAATGGTCAGCATCCGCCAGTATGAACGGGCGGTCGCGGCCCTGAGCGACTACACCCGCACGATTGAGATGGGGTTGCAGGTGGTGTTGAGGAACCAGCCGGAGCTAACAGCGGCAGCGACACCAGCCACCCCGGCCTCACGGTCGGCTACGCGCCTGGGTGCAGTGGTGTTCGGCTCCGACTACGGCATGGTCGGGCAGTTCAATGAGCACATCGCATCCTATGCGCTGGACGACCTGCACCGCCTCCAGGTAACGGGGGCGAAGGAGCACGGAGCACCCCAACCAGTCACGGTCACGGTGCTCCCACCTGTCGCAATAGCAATAGCAATAGCGGTGGGGGAGCGCGTGGCCGGGCGGCTCGATGACGCAGGCATGGCAGTGAACCGGACCCTGGCGGTGCCCAGTTCGGTCGGGGGTATCACGCCGCTGGTGCAGGACCTCCTGGTCACGATTGAGGCATGGCGCATGCAACACGGCCTGAACCGGCTGCTCCT
Organism: Chloroflexaceae bacterium; assembly: GCA_012032475.1. Lineage (GTDB taxonomy): Bacteria > Chloroflexota > Chloroflexia > Chloroflexales > Chloroflexaceae > JAAUSY01. The sequence continues at coordinate 9,096 of JAAUSY010000111.1, read as the reverse complement.
CTTCTACAATCGGCCCCGTGGGGGAGCATCGTACCAGCCGGCCCAACAACTGCTGCTGCCCGTTGATGCCGGCTGGCTGCACGAAATCCAGACGCGCCCGTGGCCCTCAAACCGCTTGCCTACCAGCACCGTAGGCACGATAGACCCCACGGGCCCGGATTGGGAGGTGCTCTTCTCGCGGCTCATCCGCCAGCATCTCTTCGTGTCACTCTACCGTGCGTGCGCCGAGTCGCTCGCCAGCGAACAGGCCAGCCGCCTGGCCTCGATGCAGGGAGCGCAAAAGAACATCGAAGAACGCCTGGACGAACTGACCGGCCTGTTTCATCAGCAGCGGCAGAGCGCCATCACCGAAGAACTGCTGGACATTGTGGCCGGAGTTGAAGCGATAGGGATATAACCTACCGCTTCAACTGCACATCCACCTGCGCCATCCCCCCCGGAACCTGGTTCAGCACCAGGTAGCGGCTCGTTCCCACCTCCTCAATGGTCGCGGGCACCGGCTGCCCGTTGAGCGAAACCCACGCCACCTTCGGCGTCTCCGTAGGGAGGAGCAGCCGCAGCCGCAGCACTGCCCCGGTTCCGGTGGCCTGGAGCTTCAGAGATGCCTGACGGTCACCTTCTTGCTGGAGCGACCAGCGGTAGGCAACGTAGGCATCCGACGCGGCATACCGCGCCACCACGTAGGCATCGGTCACATCGGGGTAGTCCCTGGCTTCGTTGCCAGCAGCGGGCCAGCGCAGGCTGAGGGTCGCGTCGTGGTAGCGCCCGGCGTTATCCTCCACCCCGGCGGCTCCCTCCATCAGCGCCGCCAGCATCGCGCTCGACCCCCACCCGTCGGTGGGCAGCACATCGCGCCCGGTTGCCTTGCCGCCGGTGGGGTGATACCAGAGGTAGGTCGCCCCGGTCTTCCGAATCAGGTCATAGTAGCGGTGCAGGATATCAAAGCCATAGGATTCTGCGCCATAGCGAAACGCGCCGCGGGCAAGTTCGCCCCCGACCAGCGGCATAATGCCCCCATTCACGTAGTAGCCGGGCCATTCGCCCAGGCGTCCACCCATCCCGAAGCTGTCGGGCGGGAAGGGCGGGTCAATGCTCCACCACTCGGCAAAGGCCAGATTGTCCGGGCGGCGGAGGCGGCTGCGATACTCCTCAATGATGGCGCGTCCCTGCTCGGTCGTCAGCACCCCGCGGTTCAGCGCCAGCGCATTCGAAAGGCTCAACTGCGACGCCTCATCCAGGCCGGGAATGCCAGGCCAGGGCTGGAGCTTGATGTGGTGGACATAGAACGAGCCATTCCAGCTCAGGTCGTTGAGGTGCTGCATAATAGTAGCAGCCACGCTACGGTGATACTGCGCCTGCTCCGGCTGCCCCAGGTAGGTTTCGATATTTGCCAGAGCGTTCAGAGCGGCGGCAAGCCCGGTGTTGTCGCCGTGGAAGATACCCCAGATGGTCCGGTCGTCAATCCAGTGGCGCGGCGCAAGGTTCCCGGTAGTCGGGTCAATGGTGGCGGGGCCATATTCAAAATCCCACGTATCAATCGTGTAGGGACGCTTGACCAACCCGACCGAAGGTTCCCACCGGATGGGGTGGGTCAGGGTGTAGTGCAGGGCCTTCTGCATCGCCTCCAGGTTCTGTATCAACCAGGCATCATCGCCGGTCATCTGCCAGGCTTCATACACCGCCAGTACAAACAGGTATTCGACATCGGCTTCTACCGGCGTGCGGAAGGCCGGGATACCGTACTCCGGGCGTGACACAAAATCGGGGAAACTGCCATCCTCGTACTGCGCCTGCCGAAACCCATCGAGCAGGCTGGTCACATCGGGGTCGAAATAGCGAAACCCGCGCCCCTGGTAGTAGTGGTCGCGCAGCCAGAGCAAGGGACTGTCAGGCGAGCGATAGCCATGGACATGGTGCCCATCAATCGCATATTCCAGGACGCAGTTCTGCATAAACCCCCGCACCCGCGGGTAGAGTTGGTCAAACGACTCAGCGCCGGTCCGAACGGTTGTCTGGGCATCCAGCCGATAAATCGTCCCGCTGGCGACCTGGACGCCATTGGCAAACAGGGCCGCCCAGTGGTCGCCCAGCTTCCCCCGCGGGATGACCTCAACCGTGGTGACACCGCCCGGCGGGATGGAAAACTCCCACGAGCCGGCGGCCTGTCCTGCTCCATCGAAAATGAGCAGCACCGCCGGGCCGCTGAAGCCAGCTACCGAAACCTGGATGGTGACGGGCTGAAGCGGGGATACCACCGATTGGGTGCTGGAAAACCACCCCGCCGCCTGGTTGGCGCGGTCTGCCTGGGAAGGGGGGACCGCCTGGGCCCCGACCGGTGCCCCCCACCACGTGACCAGACCAACAACCAGGAGCAGGAGGGGCAGGGTGCGACGAACAAAACGATGCATGCATACCTCTCTTTTCTTCTTTTCTTCCTCTGCGCTTGCTTTACCGTAACGCTCACGTTCCTCAGATCATACCCATACTCACTCATACGCATCACCCGTTACTGGCAGCACCAGTATAGCACAGGCATGCCGGGCCACCCCTGAGCGTGAAATGATAGTATAATGGAATTCACGTAACACCATCTGATACGGGGTGAGGAATACCATGCGACTTGGAGTCATGAACAACCCCCGGCACGATGCCTGTGAAGAGGCTCGTTGGGCCGCCGACCACGGGTTTGCCTTCCTTGACCTGACGATGGAGGGGCCCCAGGCCGCCCTGGAACAACTGGATGTCTCCGGACTACAAGCCGTCCTTAGAGACACCGGGCTTGGCGTGGTGGGGCACACCGCGCCCTACCTCCCTTTTGCCTCGCCGGTGGCGCGGGTGCGCCAGGCAGCGGTCGAGAGTGTCGTAGACACTTTTGAGACGTTTGCCACCCTGGGAGCAAAGTGGGTCAATGTCCACATTGACTCGGTCCCCAAAATCTTCACTCATCAAGATAGGCTGCACTGGAACGGCGAAAGTTTTGCGCAGCTTGCCGAACGCGCCGTCCCCTACGGCCTGGGCGTGATGGTCGAACACCCCCCCCGACGCCGACCTCCGCGTCCTCGATATCCGGCGCATCCTGAAGGCCGATGCGCGGTTGGGCTTCCACCTGGATGTCGGGCACGCCTTTGTGGGCGGAGACCGGCTCGAAGGCTTGCTCAAATCGCTCAAATCGCGCATGGTGCATGTCCACCTCAGCGACAACCGCTTGCGGCGCGATGACCACATGCCACTTGGAGCCGGGCGCATTGGCTGGCCGCGGGTCATCCAGCTCATTCAGAAAACCGGCTACGATGATACCATCACGCTCGAAGTGTTCAGCACCGACCCGGACTACGTGCTGCTGAGCGCCCGAAAGGTGCGGGAGTGGTGGGACCAGGCGCGGCTTGCTGCGCAAGAAGCCGCAGCGCAACGGGAGGCGGAAGAGGCAGAAGAGACGGAGGAGGCAGAAGAGGTGGAAGAGGCAGAAGCAGGCGAAGAGACCGAAGCAGCATAGACAGTGAGATGTGCTACAATAGCCACGGGAAGACGTTTCCATACGGAACGTCTCCTGGCTCTGTCTGCATTGAGCAGGATGAGCAGGAATGAGGATTGAGCAGGATTGAAGGGGTTGAGAGGTTCTATGGGACAATCACGAAAACTTCGGATATTAACGGGAGACCGCCCGACGGGGAAACTCCATCTCGGACACTATGTCGGAACGCTGGCAAACCGGGTGCGGCTTCAGGATAGCTACGACTGTTTCTTCCTGGTGGCCGACCTGCATATGCTCACCACGCGCTTTGAGCGCGATATCCTGGCAGAAACGAACCAGAACATCCGCGATGTGGTCATTGACAACCTGAGCGTCGGGATTGACCCTGAGCGCAGCACCTACGTCCTTCAGTCGCTGGTGCCGCAGATACCCGAAATCGCCCTCATCTTTTCCAACCTGGTCACCGTGCCGCGTTTGCAGCGGGTGCCTACGCTCAAGGACATGATGCGCGACCTGGAGATTGAACAACCCTCGATGGGACTGCTCAACTACCCGGTCTTGCAGGCTGCCGATATCCTGAGCGTCCGGGCCGATGTGGTGCCCGTTGGCAAAGACCAGGCATCGCACCTGGAGGTCACCCGCGAGTTGGCGCGCCGCTTCAATGCGCTCTATGGCGAAGGGACCCTTCCCGAACCGGAAACGCTCATCGGGGATGTTCCAACCCTGATCGGAATAGACGGTCAGGCCAAAGCCAGCAAGAGCCTGGGCAACGCCATCCTGCTCAGTGACGACGTGAAAACCGTCGAGCAGAAGGTCCGCGGGATGTACACCGACCCGGCCCGTATTCGGGCGGATATCCCCGGCAACGTCGAGGGTAACCCGGTCTTCATCTACCACGATGCGTTCAATGACGACGTGGCGGAGGTGGATGACCTGAAGGAGCGCTACCGCCAGGGAAAAGTTGGCGATGTGGAGGTCAAGCGCAAACTGGCCGCGGCCATCAACCGCTTCCTCGAACCCGTCCGGGCGCGGCGGGCCGAACTGGAAGCCAGGCCGGGTCTGGTCGCGGAGATACTGGAGGCCGGGAGCGAGCGGGCCCGAGAAGAAGCTGCCGAAACCCTGCGGATGATCAAAGACGCCATGGGCATCGCGTGGAAAGGATAACAAGCGGATGTATTACCCCACCCTGGCCGAGGTTCGCCATCTCAAAGATCAAGGCAACCTCTGCCCCATCTATCGGGAAATTCTGGCCGACCTTGAGACCCCCGTCTCGGTCTATCTGAAGATTGCTCGTGGCCCCTACAGCTTTTTGTTAGAGAGTGTCGAAGGCGGCCAGAACATCGCCCGCTACTCGTTCATCGGCAGCGACCCCTACCTGGTGCTGCATATGCACGAAGGCACGGCCCAGGCGGTCCAGAACGGCTACAAGCAGACCATGCGCTATACGGACCCGCTGGTGGTCCTGGAAAGCTACCTCAGCGCCTACCACCCGGTGCGCCTGCCCGACCTGCCCCGGTTTGTCGGGGGGGCCGTGGGCTACCTCAGCTACGAAACGGTGGGCTACTTCGAAGACCGCCTGCCCGTCCCGGAGGCTTCCGATTATGCGATGTCCGAAGCTATCTGGATGTTTGTAGACACGCTGCTGGTCTTCGACCATCTGCGCCGCAAAATCAAGGTCCTCTCGCACGTCCACCTGGATTCAGATGATATTGAAGCGGAATATACCCGCGCTATTGACCGCATCGAAACGCTGGTGGCCCGGCTGCGGCTGCCCGTGCCGCGGCAGGCCGAACTGCTCGACCACAAGCGGTTGAACGGGCAGCGGGGTATTGCCCGCCCTCAGCCGCCATCCGCAGAAGCCGAGCAGTCGGCGCTGCACCAGATGGCTGCTGTTCCATTGAGCGCGGGAGAACTCATTCCCTCCTCTGTGCCCGTCACCTCCAATATCCCCCGTGAGGGCTATGAGGCCAATGTAGAGAAGGCCAGAGAATACATCTTTGCGGGGGATATCTTCCAGGTGGTGCCCTCGCAGCGGTTTCGCCGCCCCGCCAGTGCCGACCCCTTTACCATCTATCGGGCGCTGCGGACCATCAACCCGTCGCCCTATATGTTCTACCTGCACACCGACGAAGGAGACCTGGTGGGGGCTTCGCCGGAGATGCTGGTGCGCGTGGAAGAAGGCATCGTGACGACCCACCCCATTGCCGGGACGCGCCGACGCGGGGAGACCCCCGCAGAAGACCGCTCCCTGGAGCAAGAATTGATTGCCGACGAGAAAGAACGCGCCGAACACCTGATGCTAGTAGACCTGGGGCGCAACGATATCGGGCGGGTGAGCCAGCCGGGAAGTGTGCGCGTTCCTGCGTTCATGATCGTTGAGCGCTACAGCCATGTGATGCACCTGGTGTCCCACGTGGTCGGAGACCTGCGCTCCGATATGACGGCCCTCGATGCGCTACGGGCCTGTTTCCCCGCCGGAACCGTCAGTGGAGCGCCCAAAATACGGGCGATGGAGATTATTGCCGAACTGGAGGGGAGCCGCCGCGGCATCTACGCCGGCTGCGTGGGGCATGTCGGGTTTCATGGAGACCTGGATACGTGCATTGCCATCCGAACCATTGTGATTAAAGATGGGATTGCCTACGTTCAGGCCGGGGGAGGCGTGGTGGCGGATAGCGTCCCGGCGGCAGAATATGCCGAGAGCTGCAACAAGGCGGCGGCGCTGCTCCGGGCCATCGAAATCGCAGAGGAATTGACCGCTCTGTAGGGAGCGACGAGGGACAAAGGCCGAGCGTCGGAGGACGCAGACGACCAGGACACCGAAGACGTGGAGGAATACAAGGAGGTAAAAACGTGGCCGGAACATCCAACCCGCAGGGACCAGCCCTGATCATCCAGGAACATTATCACGGACAGCAGAAAGAGCGGGTCGTTCCCCTGATGGGACAACCCGTCACCCTGGGGCGGAAGAGTGAGAATGATATCTGTCTGGCGGAGGATTTTATCTCCAGCCGCCATGCCCGCTTTGAGCCAGCGGGGGCAGACTACCGTATCGTTGATGTTGGCAGCACCAACGGCACTTCCTACAACGGGCAGCGCCTGGTGCCCAACCAGCCACAGACGCTGCGGGACGGGGACGTGGTCCATATGTCCAACCCCGCGACCGGCGACAGCGTGACGATAACCTACCAGGGTGCTCGCCCGGCCTATCCGCCGCCGCCCCAAGCCGCGCCTCCCGCCCCACCGGCCTACCAACGCCGCCCCAGGCCGCGCCTCCGCAGACCCCGCCAGCGCAGCGGACTATGGTTTCCCCTCCTCCTGGAGCCGCGCCCAGAACCCAGATGCTCCCGGTGGGAGCCTTCGACCCGCTGGCCCCCCGAACGACTATCGGGCGGCGCAACTGCACGATTGAGCTGAATCACCCGACCGTTTCCCACTTCCACGCTCAGATTGACCGCCTCGATGATGGGAGCCATATTCTGCGCGACGTGGGCAGCACCAACGGCACCTTCGTCAATGGGCGCCGGGTGACACAATATCTGCTCAAGCCCGGCGATATCATCAAAGTCGGGCCGTTCAAGCTCACCTATGCCGCCACGCACATCGAGCAATATGACCAGCAGGGGGCCATCCGGATAGACGTGCATGACATGAACCTGGAGGTGAAGAACCGCGAAACCGGCAAGCCCCTCGTGCTCCTGAACCACGTCTCACTGAGCATCTTCCCGCGTGAGTTTGTGGCGCTGGTGGGCGGGAGCGGAGCCGGCAAAAGCACCCTGATGAAAGCCATCAGCGGCTTCACCCGCGTGCCGGGCCGCGTGCTGGTCAATGGCGACGACTACTACCGCAACTTCGATTCCTACCGTATGATGCTTGGGTATGTGCCGCAGCAAGATATCCTGCACCGCACCCTGCCCGCCGACCGGGCGCTGAACTACGCGGCTCAGCTGCGCCTGCCGTCGGACATGAAACGAGACGAAATCGCTCAGCGCATTGAGATGGCGGTGGAAGCCGTCGAAATGGTCCCCCACCGCAAGAAGTTCATCCGCAACATGTCCGGGGGGCAAATCAAGCGCGTCAGCATTGCTGCCGAACTGCTGGCCGAACCAACCCTCTTCTTTCTGGACGAACCCACCAGCGGGCTTGACCCAGGGCTTGAAAAGAAGATGATGCAGGACCTGCGGCAGATGGCCGACAGCGGACGGACCATTGTGCTCGTCACCCACGCCACCGAAAACATTACCCAGTGTCACCAGGTTGTCTTTATGTCGCGGGGACGGATGATCTACTACGGCCCCCCCGCCGAAGCCAAAGCGTTCTTCGGAGTGCCAGAAAGCGGCAGCTTCTCCGATATCTACACGCGCATTGACGGCAAGGCCGACCCGAATATTGATTATGTCAAAATAAAGCTGGGGCGGGAATACGAGGAGTGGAAGCGCAACCACCCCCGCAGCCGCGAACAACCCACGCTCCCCGAACTGTGGGAAGCAAAATATAAGAACTCGGCGCAGTATCAGAAGTACGTAGTCGGGCGGCTCAACCAGGCCCCCCCGGAGCCAGTTGTCAGAGCCGACGACGGCAAAGCCGGCAAGACCCCGCGTATCTCACCGCTGCGGCAGTATCTCATCCAGACCCGCCGCTACTTCGACATCACCATCAGCGACCGCATGAACCTGCTCATCCTGCTGCTCCAGTCGCCCATCATCGCCGGGCTGTTGTGGATGCTCACCAGGAAAGAAACCCTGACCGGTGTGACCGACAAAGACATGATCCAGCGCGGCGAGGCCATGAGCCTGCTGTTTGTGCTGGCCGCCGTAGCCGTCTGGTTTGGCATCATCAATTCGGCCCGCGAGATTACCAAAGAGCAAGACGTGTTCGAGCGCGAGCGCATGTCGAAGCTCAACATCTTCTCCTACCTCTTCTCCAAGCTGACGGTGCTTGGCGTCCTGGTCTTTGTCCAGAACATCGCGCTGCTCGCAATCCTCGCACTGAGTGTGGACTTTCCGCTCGACCCTGGACCGGGCGGGGTAGACCCGCTCCTGGCACCCGTCTGGCTAGAACTGTTCATCACCATGATGCTCACGGCGATGGCCGGAACGACCCTGGGACTGCTCATCAGCACCTTTTCCTCCACCTCCGACCAGGCCATCAGTATCGTTCCGCTGGTCCTCATCCCCCAGATCCTCTTTGCGGGGCTGATTTTCAAAATCCAGGACCCCTGGGTTGATGACCTGGGAACCATGGAGCAAATCATCCGCATCGCCATCTGGAGTATCTCACTCCTGATGACCAGTCGTTGGGCGCTGGATGCCTTTGGAACGAGCTTCAACCTCAACCAGCTCTGCCAGCTCCCGAACGTCGAATATGACGGCAGCGTGCAGACCCAGTGTGCGGTCTCGGTGACCATGGGCAATAGCTCCGACCAGATCACCCAGGGGTTTCTGAAGTCGGCTCCCTTTCTCGAACGAGGACTGGAAAAGGCCGATGTCTTCCCCAACGCGTTCGAATATACCACGCCGCACCTCTTGATGACCTGGGGGGGTGCTGGTCGCGTTTGCCGTGGTCTGTTTTTGCGCTCACCGCGTTCCTGCTCAGTCGGCGCGGGAACTGAGGTCGGTGATGAG